>DASUSZ010000183.1:0-8471 GCA_036374815.1 Vicinamibacterales bacterium
CATGTTCGGCGCGCCGGCGCGGATGCCGCCCAGCCCGATCGACTTGCTCAAACGGATGTTGGTGTTCCACTGTGCCGCGCCCCGCGCGCTGTTGCGGCCGACCCCGGCCGGCCGATCGTTGAACACCGTGTCGCCGTTGTCGTCGAGGCCGGTCGTGATGTTGTAGGGCAGGGCCGATGAACCCTGCACGTTGAGGCCAAGCCGCACGCCGTTTGCGAGCGGCGCGTTGAAGTTGAAGAAGATGCGGTGCCGCACGTCCTGCGCCGACGGGCCCCAGTCGGCGTCGGGATTGGTGCTGTCGGCGGGCAGCGCCGTCGCGAAGTCCGCGAAGTTGCGCGAGTTGGTGTACTGATACATCACCATGCCGAGCACGCGGCGCGGGATGTAGCGCGCGTTGAAAGCAACGGTGAACCGATCCGACGCCCGCTCTCCGGTCGACTGGATCTCGGTGATGTTGCCGGCCGACGGCTCCGGACGCACGCCGTAGACGGGGGCGTTGACGTTGACCGATCGCAGCGTGTTGGTGCCGCGCGTCCACATGTAATCGGTGCGGAAGTCCGCCCACGCCGCGAGCGGACGCTCGAGGCCGATCGATGCCTGCTGGATGATCGGCTGCTCGAGCGAGGCGGCGGCCCTGATGATGCTGGCCGGCAGGCGCGTGCCGGTGGTATCGCTCACCGGGAACGACGGGTTCTGCACGATCAGATCAATCTGGTGATTGCCGTCGACGCGGATCGTCTGCTCGTAGAGCGACGCATCGTACCAGTCGTAGAAAATCCCGTAGCCGCCGCGGATCGTGGTCTGGCGCGTGGCGTTCCACGTGAAGGCGGCGCGCGGCGCGAGGTTCCAGCGCGTGTCGATCTGCGTCTGGATTTCCTGGCGCAGGCCGATGCTCATCTGCAGCGTCCGCGCCGGACGGAAGTCGTCCTGCAGGAACCAGCCGGCTTTGACCTGCGAGTACTCGACCACCGGGTCGCCGATGCGGATCGAATACGTCGCCGGCTGCCCGGCGCGGTAAGCGTCGAGACTCGTGAAGGTGTAGGTGCCGAAGGCATTCGAACGCTGGTTGCTGTCCCACCAGCCGGCTTCGAACAGCACGCCCGCCCGCATCGAGTGCCGCCGGCCGACGGTGAAGTCGAAGTTCTGCGCCAGCTCGATCTCGCGCGCGCGGCGATCGCCCATCTGGCCGGCGCCGCCGCCGTTGAACGCTTCGTTGACGCGGATCGCCGGCAGCGTCGACAGCGACGAAGTCGACAGCGTTGAATCGATCAGCGAGAAGCGGAACTCGCTGAACACCTTCTTGCTGATCACGTTGGTCGAACGGACGCGGAACGTATCGGTGCTGTTGTCGGTGGCGTAGGCGCGCTCCGGCAGATCGAAATCGCCGACGCCGATGTTGCTGCGATCGTTCTGGCGGCGCTGGTATTCGAGCTGCAACTGGTTGGCGCCGCCCACGAGATGCTCGACGCGCGCGCTGAAGTTCATCGCGTCGGTCGGCGTCTGCGCCAGCCCGGTAATCGCGCCGGACGGTGAGACGGCGTTGATCGTGCGCGAGTCGTACGAACTGTTGCCGTCGAACGACACCGTCAATCCGGTGCGGCCCCTGGCGATCGGCCCCTGGAAGTTGACCATGTAGCGCCGCATCTGTTCGGCGCCCTTCTCGTCGGCAAAGTGATTCTTCGCGTTCAGCGATTCGTCGCGGAACCCGAAGTTGGTCATGCCGCGCCAGCCGCCCATGCCCGGCTTGGTGATCACCTCGACACGGACCATGCCGGCTTCGTGGTACTCCGCCGAGAACGAGTTGGTGTGGAAGCGAATCTGCTGAATCTGATCCTTCGGCGGCAGGCGGCCGCCGCGGAAGCCGTTGACGAAAATCTGCGCGCCCGGCCCGGCCATGCGCATCAGCTCCTCCGCCATCTCCTCGGGATCGTCCGGCAACGCGTCGATCTGATCCTGCGTCAGCGTCTGCGTGAAGCCGTTGTCCCGCCGATCGGCGGCGTCCCTGTCCTGGACGACGACGGTTTGTTCGATGGTGGCGAGGGCGAGCCGCAACGTGGTGCGGTTCTCGCCGCGGCGGACGTTGACCGGCGTCGCGATCGGCCGGAAGCTGTCCGCCGTGGCCTTGACCTGGTAGGTGCCGGGGTTCAGGTTCTCGAACACGGCGATGCCGCGATCGTCGACCGTGGCCGTCTGCTCGACGCCGCGCGAGTCGACGATCGTCACCTGCGCGATGACGAGCGCCGCCTCCGTCTGATCGAGCACCGTCACCCGCAGCGACGAGCCAAGACCCGTCCCCTGCACCGCCTGTCCCGCGGCGGCTGCGGTCATGGCAATGAAGACCGCAGCCGCTATCAATAGGTGTTTCATTTCTTCTGCCACGTTTCGGGCTTGATCGCCGCGTTGACCTTGTACTTTTCGATCGTCCACTCTTCGTTGGGCTCGCCGTCGAGCGAGGTTTCGATCTTGTGCGGCAGCATGATGCCGTCGACCTTCTTGTAGTCGCCAAGGTGCATCGCGAAGGTGCCCATCTCGGGAGGCGTGCGCTGCAGTTCGGCCATGCGCTCCTTGATCTGCTCGGGCGTCATCGGCGCCGCATCGCCGGGCGCGCGGCCGGGACCGCCGGGTCCACCAGGTCCGCGGCCGGGGCCGCCCGGTCCGCCGTTGTTGATCATCACGCGCGGCTTCGGGTCCTGGTACTGGACCATCAGCGGCAGCCTGGTGTTCTGATCGATGAAGAGCCGCAGCGTGCGGCCGGTTTCTTCCTTTGCTTCGAGGATGTCGGCCTTGCCGTCGGGCGACTCGGCGATGCCGGCATCGACCCACTGCGCTGCCGCATCGGCAAACAACGCCGCGGTCAGGCGATGCATCTGCACGCGCATGCGGCGCGTGCGCGCTTCGTCGATCTGTTCCTGGGTCATCGTGCCGCCGCCGGGTCCCGGCGCGCCCGGGCCCGCCATCACGATGCGCATGCCGCCGCCCATGCCGCCGCGGTTCTGCACGTCTTCCCACGACGTCGTCCCCGCGAGCACCATGGTGCGCTCGATCGTCGGGCCGCCAATCATGCCGCCCATCGCCATGTCCTCGACCCGATGCATCTTGTCGGGACGCGCCAGCGACACGATCACGGTGCCTTCCATGTCGCGCTGACCCATCGTGCGGCGGAACGGGCCTTCCGCCGTCAGCGTCTTGACGCCGGCGATCTTGTCCTCACCACCCATCGCCGCTCGCGTCGCCGAAAGAATCGACGCGACGCGATCCTGCGCCGCCAGCGGTGAATACGAAATGCGATCGATCTGAACGAACGACGCGGCCATGACGATCGCCGCCGTGTAAATCACCCTGCGCATACAAAGACTCCTGTTCCGCACGATCGTTCCGCACGGGGGTTCCGGACGGGGGTTCCGTACGGTGGTTCCGCACGGGGGTTCCGCACGGGGGTTCCGTATGGTGGTTCCGTACGGTGGTTCGATTGATATTACGGCCGCGGCTGCGGAACAGTCGTTAAGGCGGGGCAAAGCGTTTGTTAAGGATGTTAAATGCTTGATTGCGAGGGATTTACGGCATTTTCTCCCGTGCTAGACTCTTCCCATGTTGTTGCGGAAGCGACGCGTGTCGGCGGTCACCATCCTGGTCGGCGTCGTGATGCTGCTCGTGCCCGCGCTGGCGTGGATGCAGTACCAGTGGCTCGGCCAGTTGAGCACCGCCGAGCGGGAGCGGATGCAGCGGACGCTGCGCACCGCCGCCGCGCAGTTTGCCACCGAGTTCGACTCGGAGCTGTCGCGAACGCTCGTCAGCTTGCAGGTCGACGGCACGACGATCCGCAACGAAAATTGGACCGCCTACGCGCAGCGCTACTCCGCCTGGGCGAACAGCGCGAGCGAGCCGCGGCTCGTGCGCGATGTGTGGCTGGTCGACACGAAGCCCGGCACGGTGCTGCCGGCATTCGACGGCACGTCGCGCGTGCCCGTGGAGCAGCTGCGCATTCGCAAGTGGAACACGCAGGCGCTCACGTTCGAGGATGCGGCGTGGCCGGACGATCTCGCGGCGCTGCGTGAATCGCTGGCGGCGCGCTTCATAGGTTTTCAAATGCAGCGTGCCGGCAGCCGCGGGCCCGGAGACGATGGCCCGGGCGCGCATCGCGAAGCGACGTTGTCGGTCGCGCTCGGCGGCGAGAGCACGCTGATCTCGCCGGTCACGCTGTTCGAGACGGCGGGCGATCAGCCGGGTCCGCCGAAAATCTCCATCCTCGGATTCACGATCGTCCGCCTCGATCCGGTCGTGATTCGTGAAGCCGTGCTCGCGTCGCTCACGCAGCGGCACTTTCACGGCGGCGATTCCGAAGTCGATTACCGCGTCGCAGTGGTCAGGAAAGATCAACCCGGCGAGGTGATTTGGGAATCCGAGCCGGGTATCGCGGCCACGGTGACAGCCGCGCCGGATGTCGCACAGGGCTTCATGGGTCCGCGTCCCGACCAGATGTTCGTGTTCGCGCGCAACCTGCGCTCCGAGCTGCCGGTGCCGCCCTCTGCGCAGGGAAGCCGGCAACCGGGAGACGGGAACCGCGCAAACACCTATCAATTCAAGATCGATGATGGCTCCCGGGTTCCGGATGCCGGGCCCCGGGCTGAGAATATCGTCGTCTCGATGATCGAAAAAGAGACCGCTGCCGGCCGCCGCGGCACCCGGATGATCACGCGCGGCGGGCTCCCCGCCCTCGAAACCCGATGGGTACTGATGGCGAAACATCGATCCGGCTCGCTCGAATCCGCTGTCGCGGCGGTGCGGACGCGCAACCTGCTCGTCAGCTCGGGCATCCTGCTGTTGCTCACGGTGGTGATCGGCTTGATCGCGGTGTCGGCGCGGCGTGCGCAGGAGCTGGCGCGGCAGCAGATGGAATTCGTCGCGGCCGTTTCACACGAGCTGCGGACGCCGGTCTCGGTGATTGGCGCCGCCGCAGGAAATCTCGCTGACGGCGTCGTTGGCGATCCCCAGCGCGTGCGCAAGTACGGCGAGACGATCCAGGGCGAAGCGCGCCGGCTTGGCGAAACAGTCGAACGAGTGCTGCAGCTGGCCGGCATTGCCGCGGGCAGGGCGGCCGCGGCGCAAACGCCGATCGCGCCTGCGACGCTCGTCACCGAATCGATCGCGGCTTGCCGTACCGAAATCGAAGCCGCAGGAGTCAACGTTGAAGTATCGGTTGCCGACAATCTTCCGACGGTGGTCGGGGACGTCACCGCGTTGCGATCGGCGCTTCAAAATCTGATCACGAACGCCGTCAAGTACGGCGGAGCCGCGCGTTGGCTCCGTGTCTCCGCGGTTTCCGGTTCCCGTTTCCCGGTTCCCGGCGAAGTGCTTTTTACCGTCGAAGACCGCGGCATCGGCATCGACGCCGACGAGCGGAAGCACATCTTCGAGCCCTTCTATCGCGGCCGGGAAGCCGTGTCGCAGCAGATCCAGGGCAGCGGCCTCGGCCTCAATCTCGTGATGCGCATCGTCGAAGCGCACCGCGGCAAGGTCAGCGTGGTCAGCGAGCCGGGCAAGGGCAGCACGTTCACGCTGGCGCTGCCGGCCGCGCACGACAAGGCCGCATCCGGACACGAACTCTCCCTTGCCAGAGAAGCGTCTCCTTCTCGTTGAAGACGAGCCCGGCCTGCAGCTGGCGCTGAGCGATCGGCTGTCCGCTGAAGGCTACTCGGTCGAAACCGCCGGCGACGGCAACACTGCCGTGACGCGCGCCACCGGCGAGCCGTTCGACGTGATCGTGCTCGACGTGATGCTGCCGGGCCGCGACGGCTTCGACGTGGCGAAAACGATTCGCTCACAGGGCATTCAAACGCCGATCCTGATGCTGACCGCGCGCTCGCAGGTCGTCGATCGCGTCGTCGGATTGAAGCTGGGCGCCGACGATTACCTGACCAAGCCGTTCGAAACGATCGAGCTGCTCGCGCGCATCGAGGCGTTGCTGCGGCGGGCGCCGTCGGGACCGTCAGGCGTATCGCTCGAGCGCTATCACTTTGGCGACATCACCGTGGATGTGCGGAAAGCGGAAGTCACCCAGAACGGCCAGCAACTGGATCTGTCGGCGAAAGAATTTCAGCTGTTGAAGTATTTCATCGAGCATCGCGGCGCCACGGTATCGCGCGATGAACTGCTGCACGAGGTGTGGGGCTACCACGCCACGCCGTCGACGCGGACGGTGGACGTGCACGTGGCGTGGCTGCGGCAGAAGCTCGAACCGAATCCGCGCGTGCCGCAATACATCCTGACCGTGCACGGGCTCGGCTACAAGTTCGCGGGCTGACAGAGCCTGGCGAATTTTGGATCTCGACGAACGGTTCGCCGGATCGCGATAACCTCGCCGGGACGAACGCCGGTGCCGCCGTTACCGGCGCCGCTTGAGCAACCACCAGCAGCGAATTGCCTTCGGCACGCGCAATGCTCTACGCGCGCGCGGAGGGTTCATGCATTCAATTGTTCGTTCGTTGATCACGGCCGCGCTGGCTGTGTTGTTCGTCCCAGGGATGGTTCGCGCGCAGTCGAGCGGCGAGATCTTTGGCCGCATCACCGACTCGTCGGGCGCTGTGATGCCCGGCGTCACCGTCACGATTGCGGGGCCGGCGCTGATTACGCCGCAATCAACCGTTTCGCTCGAGAGCGGCGCCTATCGGTTTCCGAGCATTCCGATCGGGCTCTATTCAGTCACGTTCGAGCTGGCCGGGTTCAAACGCTTCGTTCGCGAGAACGTCCGCATCGAAACCGGTTTCAACGCAGAGATCAACGCGCGCCTTGACGTATCGACGATCGAGGAGACGGTCACCGTCAGTGCCGCCGGTCCGGTTGTCGATACCAGGTCGACGACGACGGGACAGACGTTCAATCGCGAGATGCTCGAGCGCATCCCGTCCGCACGCGATCCGTGGGTGGTGCTCGAGCAGACCGCCGGCATCATCATGGACCAGCAGAACGTCGGCGGAAACAAATCAGGGCAGCAGTCGACGTTCATCGCGCACGGCACGGGCAACAACGAAGTGTGGAACGTCGATGGCGGCAACATCACCGACATGGCGTCGTCTTCGTCGTCGCTCTATTTCGACTTCGATGCGTTCGAGGAGATCCAGATTCAGACCGGCGGCAGCGATGCGTCGGTGCAGTCGAGCGGCGTGTCGGTCAACCTCGTGACGCGCAGCGGCGGCAACACCATTCGCGGCTCCGGCCGCTACTACGTCGTCGACAACAATTTCCAGGACGACAACATCACGCCGGAGCTGCAGGCGCAGGGCGCGGGCTCGGGCAATCCGATCAAGAACATCCGCGACTACGGCTTCGAGTTCGGCGGCCCGATCGTCAAGAACAAGATGTGGTACTGGGGGTCCGCGGGCCTCAACGACATCGAGGTCGGCGTGGTCGGCTTCACGAACCCCGGAGGCGATCCGAACAATCCCGACGATCTGTTTACCGACTTGACGACGCTGCGCACCTACAACGCCAAGACGCAGTTCCAGTGGAACCAGGCGAACAAGTCGACGGTGCTGTACTTCTTCAACGACAAGAAGCGCAACGCCCGCGGCGCCGCGCCGAACATGCCGCCCGAGACCACGTTCCGCCAGACGGCGCCGGTTCACAACATCAAGGCCTCGCACCAGTGGATTCCGACCAATCGGTTGACGATGGAATTCCAGGCGTTCTCGATGCCGAACGGCGGTTTCCGCCTGGACTTCCATGAGGACTCGCTGATCGACATGCAGGTCGCGATCGATCTCGCCACCAACGTCACGACGCGCTCGAACCAGATGAATGACAATCGCCGCCCGCAAACCGAACTGCGCGCGGACGGCAACTATTTCCTGACCGGGTTGCTCGGCGGCGATCACGCGAGCAAGTTCGGCGTCGGCTACCGTGACAACCCGATCGGCTTCACCGCGATTCGCGGCGGCCGCACGCGCGCGCGCTTCCGAAATGGGCTTGCGGTCGAAGCGGACCTGTATCGCGACAGCAACACCGAGCGCGCCGTCAGACAGCTCTACGGCTACCTGCAGGATTCCTATTCGCGCGGCAAGCTGACGATCAACGGCGGCGTCCGGTTCGATTTCCAGGATGACGAGGCGCTGCCGTCGAGCGTGCCGGCCAACCCGATCATTCCCGACCTGTTGCCGGCGGTCGACTTCCCCGGCGCAGACTCCGGCGTCAGCTTCTTCGACATCTCGCCGCGGCTGGGCGCGACCTACGATCTCAGCGGCGACGGCAAGACGATCGTCAAGAGCAACTACGCCGTCTACTGGGGCACCGGCATCACCACCGCGCAGTACGTCACGCCGGTCACCGAAGTGTCGCTGCGCTTTCCATGGACGGATCTCAACAACGATCGCTTCGTGCAGCGCAACGAGCTCAACCTGGCGCAGCGCCTCAACCTGACCGGAAATTACGATCCGGCCAACCCCGCATCGCCCAAGTCCGCGACCACGGTCGATCCG
>DASUSZ010000184.1:0-3570 GCA_036374815.1 Vicinamibacterales bacterium
CGAAGACAAGAACTGCAGAAGGCGAATCGTCGGCGCGGCTTTCTGGAGCGATTGCGGCGTCACACGCCTGACCCTGGACCTGACGCGCTTCGGCATGCGCGTGATCGGCTGCGGCAGCCTCTACACGGAACCGAAATTTTACGGGCCGGTCGGCGGCGCGATCGTCGTAGGCGGGTTGCTGATCGCCGGCGGGGGCGACAGCACATCGTCGATTTCGTCGACGCCGTCGCCGCCCACATCGACCACGCCGCCCGTCACAACGCCACCGGTGACGACGCCGCCGGTGACGACACCACCCGTGACGCCGCCGACCAACACGACGACGCCGGTGGTGCCGGTTGACTTCAACGTCACCCTGCAACCCGGCTACACGCATCCGGGCGGCAACACCTCGCTCGCGTGCTTCGCGATCTCCGCTGCGGCGATCGGCAACGCTCCGGCCCTCAACCAGACGGCGACCTATAGCGGCCAGATTCAAGGGCCAGGTGTCGTGTCAGGCGGCACGTTCTCGGGCAACCTGAATGCCGCGGGCCGCGCGGTGGTCCAGGCCGTGATTAATTCCTTCGGCAATTACGTCGCAAACGTCACCGTGGTCTTCGCCGGCGTCACTCGCACGGCAACAGGGCAGGTCAACGTCACGCAGAACCAGAGCAACTGTCCGCAATAGCGAGTCGCCGGGATAGAATCGAGGGAGTGGCGTCCACCACTCCCTCGACAGATCCAGCCCTCAGGACGCAGCAGCTCAGTGACATTGCCGCGGCTGTCGGCACGCCGTGCTACGTCTACGACGCCGGCGCGATTCGCGCCGCCTATGCCACGCTCGATCGCGCGTTCGACGGCTATCCGCACGCGATTCATTACGCGCTCAAGGCCAATTCATCGCTGGCGATCGTCAAGCTGGTGCAGCGGCTCGGCAGCCACGCTGACGCGAACTCACCGGGCGAAGTCGACGTCGCGTTTCGCTGCGGCTTCCGCCCGGATCAGATCGTCTTCACCGGCGTCGGCAAGAGCGCCGCGGAGATCGATCGCGCCGTGTCGCTCGGCCTGCTCGCGATCAATGTCGAATCGCCGGGCGAGCTGGATCGCATCGATCAGCGCGCGATCGCCCACGGCGTGCGCGCGCGCGTGGCGCTGCGCGTCAATCCGGATATCGACGCGAAAAGCCATCCACACATTTCCACGGGGCTCAAGTCGAACAAGTTCGGCGTGCCGATCGACGAAGCGCCGGCGCTGTTCAGGGAGATGGCGTCGCGCCGCGGCCTGTTGCCGGTTGGCGCGCACGTCCACATCGGTTCGCAGATCACGACGCTCGATCCGCTGCGCAATGCCGCCGAGGCCGTCGTCGCTCTCGCTCGCGATCTGAAGAGCGAAGGTGTCGAGCTCGAACACCTCGACATGGGCGGCGGGCTCGGCATCTCGTACGACGGCAGCCCGGTCGTCGATCCCGCGGAGTACGTTCGCGCGCTGGTGGCCGCAACGCGCGGCAGCGGCCTCAAGGTGGCGATCGAACCCGGGCGCGTGCTGGTTGGTCCCGCGGGCGTGCTGCTTTCCAGGGTCGTCGACGTGAAGCAATTCCCCGGCGCGAAGCGCTTCATCGTGCTCGATGCCGGCATGACCGAGCTGATGCGACCGGCACTCTACAACGCGTTTCATCGCATCACGCCGTTGATTCGACGCGAGGGCAGCGAAGCGCCGGTCGACATCGTCGGACCGATCTGCGAAAGCACCGACGCGTACGCGCGCGATCGAAACTTTCCGCCGGTCGACGTCGGCGACATCGTGATCGTGAGCGACGTCGGAGCGTACGGCGCGGTGATGGGGCACACCTATCTCCGCCGCCCGCTGCCGCCCGAAGTGTTGATTGACGGCGTTCAGTGGCGCGTCATTCGGCGCCGCCAGACTCTCGACGAACTGCTGTCGCTGGAAACGGAATGACAGACACAGGCCATCAGGCGATCAGGCCATCGGGCCATCTAATTGCGTTCGAAGGGCTTGATCAAAGTGGCAAGCAAACGCAGGCGGAACGCCTGCTCGCAGCCTTTCGATCGGCAGGTCACCAGACCGAATTCCTGACGTTTCCGGAATACTCGACCGCGATCGGTGAAGAGATCGAGCGCGCGCTTCACGGCCAGCGCGACTACCAGCCGGACACGTTGCAGCTGCTCTACGTCGCCAACCGTTTCGAGTTCCGCCCTCGCATCACGTCGTGGCTCGAAGCCGGGACGATGGTGGTGTGCGATCGCTACAAGGCATCGAGCATCGCCTACGGCGAAGCGCAGGGCGTCGATGCCGCGTGGCTGACGGAGATTCAGAAGTTCCTGCCGGCGCCGTCGCTGACGATCTTTCTCGACATGCCGCCCGAAGTGTCGTTGACGCGCAAGCAGGCGGACCGCGACAAGTTCGAGCGCGACATGCCGCTGCTTGGCCGCGTTCGCGAGAGTTATCTGCGACAGGCGACACAGCCTGACTGGATTCGTCTCGAAGCCGGCCGCGACAAGGACGCCGTCGCCGCCGACGTGATCAGCGCCGTTCGTTCACGACTCGGGCTGCTCTAGCGCTGGATTCGCCACAGCAGCGTGGCTACAATGGCGCGCGTCCCCAGCATGTTGCTTTCAAAAGGCAGTCGCGTCGGCCACTACGAGATCGTTGCCGAGATCGGCCGTGGTGGCATGGGCGAGGTCTATCGGGCGCGTGATACCCGGCTGAATCGCGACGTTGCGCTGAAGCTGCTGCCCGCAGCCGTTTCCGCCGACCCGGATCGGATTGCCCGTTTCAGGCGCGAGGCACAGTTGCTCGCGGCGCTGAATCATCCCAACATTGCGCACGTCTACGGAATTGAAGAGGCCGGCGACACGTATGGGCTGATCATGGAGCTCATCGACGGCATCGACCTACGGCAGCGTCTGGATCGCGGGCCGCTGACACGCGTCGAGGCGATGTCGCTGGCGATCGAAATCGCGTCGGCGCTCGAGGCCGCGCATGACAAAGGCATCATCCACCGCGACCTGAAGCCCGCCAACATCATGCTGGCCGGAGATGGGCACGCGAAGGTTCTAGACTTCGGCCTGGCCAAATCCAGCCATCCCGCAAGCGCGGACGATGCGAACTCGCCGACGTTGACGTCGCCTGTGAACCTCACTGCCGAGGGCGCCATTGTCGGCACAGCTGCCTACATGAGTCCTGAGCAAGCCACGGGCCGAGTCGCCGACAGGCGAAGCGACATCTGGTCCTTCGGTTGTGTGTTGTATGAACTGCTCGCGGGCAAGCCGGCGTTCGCGTCTGACGACGTGCCATCGACACTCGCCGCAATTCTGACGGTGGATCCGGATTGGACGGCGCTCGAGCGTTATCCGTCTTCAGTACAGCGGCTGGTGCGCCGGTGCCTCGTGAAGGATCGCCGTCGCAGGTTCGCCGACATGAGCGACGTGCGGCTCGACCTCGAAGACACAGCGAACGGCCAGTTGGTGCCTGCCAACGCCCCAATGCCTGCCTCGGTGCGCTCGAGCCGCTTGCCGTGGGCCCTGGCGGCGCTCAGCGCGTCGGCGGTGCTGGCGTTGCTTACGGCATAGG
>DASUSZ010000185.1:0-6080 GCA_036374815.1 Vicinamibacterales bacterium
TTGGCGCATCGCCGCGGCGGCTGGTGCGTTCGGTCGTCATGCGAAGCGCGCGCATCGCCGCCTTGGGCGGCGCTGCCGGCCTGGCGATCGCGCTGGGCGGCGCGCGCGTGATGCAGTCGATGTTGTTTGCGACCGATCCCCGCGACGCCGGCACCTTGACGGTGGTGTCGCTCTTGCTGATGGCGCTCGCCATCATCGCGTGCGCAATGCCTGCCATCAGGGCGGCCCGTGTCGACCCGATGACGACGTTACGAGCGGAGTGACCGTTGGTGCCGCCCGGCAAATTGGCTGTCATGCACCGCATCGCTTTCGTTGCGCTCATCGCTTTCGCTGCGGCTGCGGCCGCGCAACCTTCCAAACGCGACTTCGAGCTTCCCGCGCCGACGGGCAAGCTCCCGATCGGCACGACGCGCTGGGTTGTAGCCGACCCGTCACGTGACGAGACGTTCGCGCCAGGCAGGAAGCGCGAAATCGAGGTTGTCGCCTGGTATCCGCGCGCGGGTGCGTCAGGTGCGTCGGGTGCGCTTGCCCCTTACGTTCGCGATGGCATGGAGGAAGTGCTCGCCTTCGCGCGGCTGACGAAGTCGGGCGAGGCGTGGAACGATCTCGCTTCGGTGAAGACGCATGCGCTGCTCGATGCCGAACCCGCGAAGACGCCAGTCCGGTTTCCCGTGATCGTCTTTCAGCACGGCTATACCGGCCTGCCCAGCTCGTACACCACGCTGCTCGAGGATCTTGCGTCTCACGGCTGGGTCGTGCTCAACGTGATTCATCCGTACGAAGCGGCCGGCGCAAAACTCTCGGACGGCACCGTCGTCACGCACGTCGACGAGAAGGGCGCGCTACGCCGCGGAATCCTCGACGTGCTCGGCGAGTGGGGCAAGGAAGACGAGACGATGGCGCAGATTGCGGCTTCGTCGAGCAATGACGAAAAAGAAACGCTGATGCGAGGTTACCTCGGCACGTTGAAGCACAGCGTCGACGTGGTGGCGCGATGGACGCGCGACGTGAAGTACGTGCTCGATCAGCTGCCGAAAGATGGCGCGGCCGGCCGCATCGCCTCACGGCTCGATCTGGCGCGGCTTGGCGTCGCCGGCCACTCGATGGGCGGGGTTGCCGGCGCGCAGTTCTGCGTCGAGGATCGCCGCTGCAAGGCGGCCCTCAATCTCGACGGCATCCCGCAGTACGGGCCGATGATCGACGCCACGATGCCGGCGCCGTTCCTGATGGTGTATTCGGCGAGGCCCCGCCTCGGCGCCAGCGACATCATCTACCAGCGTGCGGCTTCGAAGTACTACCGCGTCGAGGTCAAAGACACGCAGCACATCGACTTCAGCGACATCAACTTCTGGGGCGGGCCGCTGCGCGAGCGCGGCGCGTTCGGCAAGATCGAACCGGCGCAAGCCGCGGCGATCACGCGCACGATCGTGCGCGAGTTCTTCGCGCAGGAAATCCTGAAGCAGCCGTCGCCCTTGCTGAGCGGAAAACAGGCGCTGCCGGGCGTGACAGTGATAGAAGTGAAGAGATGAATACGGTTGCGGTGAAGGTGTTCAACAAGGACGGCCAGCTGATCGGCCCGATCGATCTGCCGCGCGTCGAGAAGAGCGATGCGGAGTGGAAGGCGCAGCTGACGCCGCAGCAGTTTGCGGTCGCCCGCGCGCACGGAACCGAGCGGCCGTTCTGCGGCACGCTGCTCGACAACAAGCTGAGCGGCGTCTACTCGTGCATCTGTTGCGGGCTGCCGCTGTTTGCGTCCAACGCGAAGTTCGATTCAGGCACCGGCTGGCCGAGCTTCTTCCAGCCGATTGCGGACGAGAACGTCGCGACGAAGCGCGACACCAGCTACGGGATGGTGCGCGTTGAGATCCTCTGCGCGCGCTGCGACTGCCATCTCGGTCACGTGTTCCCTGACGGGCCGCCGCCGACGCGTCAGCGACATTGCGTCAATTCGGAGTCGCTCGCCTTTACCGGCGTCGACCAGCTTTCCTCGCTCGCGGACGCGGGCGCGCCGTAGCGGCCGGGCCGGGGTCCAGTACTCTCAGGGGGCTTACCGAATCGGCGGAGTGCTCTCCGGTGGCCGGCGATGGCGCGTCGCCTGTTCGTAGGCGTAAGCGTATTTGATCAGCGTGGGCTCGGACCACGCCCGGCCGAAGAAGGTGATGCCCGCAGGCAACCGCCCGCCGCGCGTGTAGCCCATCGGCACCTGGATGGCGGGGAAGCCGGTGATCGGCGAGAAGAACTGGCTGTTGTCGCCGCCCGGCGTGTTGAGATCGCCAATCAGCCGCGGCGGATTGCTCCACGTCGGGTAGACCCAGGCGTCGATCTTCTGCGCGTCCATTGCCTTGTTGACGGCTTCGCGCACGCGATCGCGATACGCGATCTCCGCCTTGCATGCCTCGGTCTCGGGACCGTTCACCGCGCCCGACTCGGCGGACTCGAGCCGCTGCTGCACGGTGGGATGGAAGCGCCGCGATTTCACGACGTCGGCAAGACTCTTCATCGGGATCTTGTCGCCACGTTCGGCGAAGAAGCGATTCAAGTCGTACTTGAATCCCATGCACGAGCCGACCCCCGGCTGCCGGCGAATGTCGGCGATGCCCTCGATCACACCCGGATCGATGATCGTCGCGCCGGCGTGTTTGAGGTCGTCGACCGCGCGCATGAACACCTGCACGACTTCCGCGTCGGTGCCGTCGCGCTCGTAGGCGAAGCGCAGCACGCCGATACGCGCGCCCTTCAAGCCATCCCGCACGAGCGATGCGGAATAGGTCTGCGGCAGGTGCGCTGGGGCAGCGGCGGTAACCGGATCCGCAGGGTCGCTGCCGACGACAACTTGAAACACCGCCACGGCATCTTCCACCGTGCGCGCCATCGGTCCGGCAATGTCCGCAAGCAGGTTGAGCGGGAACACACCCGCCCTGCTCGTCAACCCCATCGTCGATCGGATGCCGACGAGCGCCTGATGCGATGACGGGCCGCGAATCGAGTTGCCGGTGTCGCTGCCGAGGCCGACAGTGCCGAAACTCGCCGCCACAGCCGCGGCGGTGCCGCCGCTCGATCCGGCGGTGACGCGATCGAGCGCGTAGGGATTCTTGGTGTAACCCGGCAGAATTGAGCTGAGCGTCTCGTTCGGCGTGAATGCCCACTCAGCCATGTTCGACTTCGCGAGCACGATCGCGCCGGCCTCCTTGATCTTTCTGACCTGGAACGCGTCCCTGTCGGCGACGTAGCCGGCCAGCGCCAGCGATCCGTTTGCGCTCTGCAGCCCGATCGTCTCGAAGTTGTCCTTCACGATCGTTGGAATGCAGTGCAGCGGACCGATCATGCCGCCCTGCTTGAATCGCTGATCCATCGCGTCGGCTTGTTTCAACGCGTCGGGATTGGTGACGACGATCGCGTTCAGCGCGGGGCCGTTCTTGTCGAACATGTCGATGCGCTTCAGGTACTGCTCGACCAGCGCGCGGCAGGTCAGGCGGCCCGCCTTCATCGCCGCATGAACCTGCGCGATGCTCGCTTCGTGGACCTCGAACGGCGGCGGCGTCTGCGCGGACGGCAGCGCGATAACCGCGACAATGAGAACCGGAATCAGCCTTTTGAACACGGCCGCATGATACTTCCGCTTCGGTCCGGCTAAAGCCGGACCCTCACAAGAATCCTGTGGGGGTCCGACTTCAGGCGGACCAGAATAGGCGGCATGCTGCGCACAACCCTCGTGCTCGTCGTCGCGTTCCTGATTCAGGACTCCCTGCCGGTTTTTGAACCGATGCAACCCGACCTGATGGGCGCGGGGTCGAGCTTCACCAACGCCTTTGCCGATTACGACAACGACGGCGATCTCGATCTGTTCGTCGGCTTCGACGGCAAGCCGAACCGGCTGTATCGCAACGACACGGGCACGTTCGTCGACGTCGCATCGACCGCCGGCGTCGCCGACAGCCGCCCGACACGCGCTGCCGCATGGGGCGACTTCGATGCCGACGGCGATCCGGATTTGATGCTTGGCTTCACGCCGCTCAAGGACGGCTCCGTCGTGAAGCTCTATCGCAACAACGCCGGTTCGTTCGCCGATGCGACGACCGACGCAGGGCTGATGGTGTCCGCCGGCGCCGTGCGACAGCCGGCCTGGGTCGATTTCGATGCGGACGGCGACCTCGACTTGTTCGTCGCGTTTCGCGATCGAGCCAATGCGATGTATCGCAACGACGCGGGCAGATTTACCGACGTCGCGCCGAGTGTCGGCCTCAACGATTCGCGCCGCACCGTCGGCGCGGTGTGGTTCGACTTCGACGAAGACGGCGACCTGGACGTTGCCGTCGCCAACATGGACGGTGACGCGAACGGCCTGTTCCGCAATGACGCGGGCAAGTTCACCGACGCGGCCGCAGGCGCCGGCGTGGCGTGGGGTGGCCGCGCGCCGAAGCTCGCGTCGAACGGCACGGTACGCGTCTGCGCCGCCGATGTCGATGCCGACGGGCGGCTCGATCTGTTCGCGGCCAACTATGGTCCGCTCGGCTTCTTCAGCAATCGCGGCAAGGGCGTGTTCGAAGACCGCTCCGCTGCCTGGCGGATCGCCATCGATTCACGCTACGACGCGTGCGCGTTCGCCGACTTCGACAACGACGGCCGTCTCGATCTCTACGTCAACGGAACGGTGACCGGCGGCGCCAGCTGGCAGGATTCGTTGTTTCGCAACACCGGCAGCGAGTTTGCGGACGTGACGCCGCCGGCGATCAGGACGCTGCAGGCCGATCACGGCGTGCAGTGGGGGGACGTCGATGGCGACGGCGATCTCGATCTCGCGCTGACCGGAGCGCGCACGGACGGCACGCACGTCGTGATGCGGAACATGCTGCCGGCCGGCGCGGCTTCGCGCGGCCTGCATGTTCGTGTCGTTGATGCGAAAGGACGCGCAACGCGGGCCGGTGCCGAGGTTCGCATTTTCAGCGCGGGCCGGGTGCTCGGGGCGCAGCTGGTCGACGGCGGATCCGGCTACGACTCGCAAAACGATATGCCCGTGCATTTCGGCATACCGCCGGGGGTGTCGCGGGTCGACGTGCAGGTGATCGCACCGTTCGGCGGCAAGCGCACGCCGATCTGGCAGCGCGGCGTCGCACCCGGAAAAACGATTACGGTTCGCACTCCGTAGCCGGCTCGGCGCGAGCGCTACTTGATAGCGATCCGGCGGAACTGGCCGTACTCGGCGCGGCCCGCAATGCGTTCGGATCGGCGCGATCGCCGCGCCTCGCCGTCCGCATCCCACGCCGGCGCGCCGCTCGGCATGCCGGTGCCGATATAGACCTCGCGCATTTCGACGGGAACCAGAAATCCCATCAACGGTTCCGATTGATAGCTGACGGTCACCGTGGCCAGCACGCCGCCGCCTTCGACGATTAGCTCGCTGATCAACACGGCGCCGTTCGATGGATCGATCCAGAAGCGGCCGCGCGCCGGCAGGTCGCGGCCGTCGGGACGCTTGATGATCGTGTTTCGACGCCGCTCGCGATACTCGATCGTCCACATTTCAGTAGTGACGCGGAACACCGTCGCCCCGGGCGCCGGCTGGTTGCCGGCGTCCTTGAACACCGGCGCCGGATTCGCGAGCTGCTTGAATTCAAAGCGCGACTGGTTCGCCGCGTCGAGGAAGAGCAGCGACATCAGCGGCGTGTTGATGTTCCGCGTGACGTTGCCGATGTTGTAGCGCGCGCTCTCCGCGATGATCTCGCCGATGCGATCCGTCGACGCGTTCTCGCCGAGCAGCCGCTCGAGTCGTGCCTGCCGATGGCGGACCGGTTTGCCGTCCACTTCGAACACGTCGCGCAGCTCCACATAGCGATCGTCGTCCGCCGCCTTGACCAGCAGCAGATCCGAACGCAACGTGCGCGCCCGGCCGCTGCCGCCGCCGATGCGCTCAGTTCCGGCCACTTCCTGCAGGTAGGTCTCCTCCGCAACGATGCCCGACAGCTGTTTGCGGAATTCGGCCACGTACGTGGCGCTGCGTTTCAGGACCTGATCGAGGGAGTGTGTCTGCGCCGCGGGCCGCAGCACCAACGCCGCCGCCAGAATCGCCACCGTCGAGATCA
>DASUSZ010000186.1:0-8341 GCA_036374815.1 Vicinamibacterales bacterium
CCGTAGACAATCCAACCCTCATTTCCTTGATCTGGTACCAGTGGTGGGCTTACCATCCTGCGGGGCTCCAGTTTCTGGAGGACCCCTTCTGTTGTTGTCTTTCGAAACGCAGTTCGTTGGAGGATCGATCAAATGAGGCTGAACAGGCTGACCGTGTACTGCCTGTGCGTCACGCTGCTGGCGATAGCAGCGCCCACATTCGCACAGGAATTCCGCGGCCGTATCAATGGCACCGTGACTGACAACACCGGCGCCGTGTTGCCAGGCGTGACCGTGACGGCTTCGAGCCCTGCGTTGATTCAACCGCAGGTGCAGGTGACCGGTGCCGACGGAAGCTACCGCTTCCTCGCATTGCCTCCGGGCGTCTACAGCATTGATTTCGAGCTGACCGGTTTCAACACCGTCAAGCGTTCGGACGTGCGCGTCATCATCAACCAGACGCTCACGGTCGACATGCAGCTGCAGGTGGCGACGCTGCAGGAGACCGTCACCGTCACGGGCGACTCGCCGATCGTCGATACCTCGACGACCGCGATGGGCACCAACTTCACCAAGGAACTGCTGACGGAAATCCCGAACGCGCGCGACATCTGGGCCGCGATGGCGCAGGCCCCCGGCATCCAGATGACCGCCTTCGACGTCGGCGGCTCGAACACCGGCAACCAGTCGGGCTTCCGCTCCTATGGCTTCGACACGCAGAACCAGACGCGCATGGAAGGCATCGACACCACCGAAGGCACGGCGGCCAACGCCGGCTACTTCGACTTCGGCAGCTTCGAAGAGTTCCAGGTCGGCGGCGCCGGCGCGGACGCGGGCGCCTTCGCGGGCGGCGCGGTGCTCAGCATCAGCGTCAAGTCCGGCGGTGATCGCTTCAACGGGACGTGGTACAGCGACTATATCGGCGAGAGCCAGCTGACCGACAACGTGCCCGACTACCTGCGCACGGCCAACACCCCGAACGAAGACGGCTTGTTCTCGCGCTCCGGTCTCTGCTTCCAGCGCTCGGGTGAGACGATCTGCCGCGGCAACGCGACCAAGAAGCAGTATGACCTCAACGGCGACATCGGCGGCCCGATCGTCAAGCAGAAGGCCTGGTTCTTCACCAGCTGGCGCTTGAACGACAAGTACGAGTACATCACCGGTCTGGGCGACGAGACGCAGCGCTCGAAGCTGTCCAACAAGTACACGTTCAAGGGCACGTTCCAGGTTGGCAAGAACAACCAGATCATCGGCTTCCTGAACAAGCGCGAAAAGCTGCAGGACAAGCGCGGCATCAACCTGACCACGCCGTTGTCGGCCGCGTACTACCAGAGCTCGCGCAACTATCCGTGGAAGATGGAGTGGACGTCAGTGATCGGCAGCCGCGCGTTCCTCGACGTGCTCTACGGCAACTGGTACAACTTCTTCCCGCTGCGCCCCGTCCGCGACTACGGCCTGTACGACGGCCCGTGGACGCCGCCTCGCATCGACACCGCGACCAGCGTGCGTTCAGCCACCGGCGGCAACAACGGCTACCAGGACCAGAAGCGCTATAAGCCGCAGTTCTACACCACGCTCTCCTACTTCAAGGATGGCTGGGGCGGATCCCACGACCTGCGCATGGGCTTCGACTGGAAGCGCGATCGCCGCAGCCTCTTCAACGATCAGCCCTTCGACGTCGATTACCGCGACAACAACGGCGCGCTGGCGGCGGTGGACATCTACAATTCGCCGGTCACCGGCATCAACGACGTGGTCTACACCGCCGGCTGGATCAGCGATACGTTCAAACTGACCAACCGCCTGACCTTGAACTTCGGCGCGCGTATCGAGAACTACAAGGATCAGTGGCCGGATCAGTCGATCGTCCCGAACGGTATTCCGGCGCTCGCCGGCTCTACCGACCCGCGCTACGTCAACCTGGTGCGCGCGCGAGACGTGCAGGCCACGACCGTTGCCAACACGACGACCGTCGCACCGAAGTTCGGCTTCGCGTTCGACCTGAGCGGCGACAACCGGACGGTCATCAAGGGCTTCGTCGGCCAGTCACGCTGGAATTCCGCCGACACGCTCGCCGACCAGGAGAATCCGGTCGGCCTGGCGTGGTCGCGTTTTGCGTTCGTGTCGTGCGCGGCCGGTCAGACGTCGGGGTGCGATCTCAACGGCGATCGCCTGATCAGCTCGCCCGCCGAACTCGGCGCCTGGCAGCAGGACTTCGGCGGCGGCGGCACCATCCGTGTCGACCGGGACCTGATTCGCCCGACCAGCAACGAAGTCTCGCTCAACCTCGAGCGCGAGATTGCGACCGGCCTGTCAGGCCGTGCGTCATGGGTCTACAAGAACATGCGTAACGTCTGGGGTGAAATCGACGTCGTGCGCGCGGCCGGCTACACCGTGCCGTTCACCATCAACGACATCGGTCCGGACCGCGTCGCCGGCACCGGCGACGACCAGCAGTTCCAGACGAGGGCGCTCGCCCCCGGCACCGGCACCGACCGCGTGTTCACCAACCTCGGTGAGCGCGGCAATGCCGATTTCCAGAATGTCGAGTTCGCCATCAACCGCCGTTTCTCCGGCAAGTGGATGTTGCTCACGTCGTTCGGCATGACGTGGTCGACGATGGCCCACACCCAGGCGGCGAATGGCAACCTTGGCCGCTACGGCAACACCACGTTCCCGTACCGCCCGGCGGATCGCCTGATGGGCGACGACGGCATCGAAACGAGCTCGCTGTGGAACTACAAGATCATCGGCCGTTACGTGCTGCCGTTTGAGATTGGCTTCTCGGGATCGTGGAAGGTCCAGAGCGGCTTCAACTACGGCCGGACGATTAGCGTGGCGATGCCGATCGAAGGCAATCGCACGATTCGCGTGACGCCGATCGATGCCTACCGGTATCCGTCGGTCGCGATTCTCGATCTGCGACTCGACAAGTCGTTCGACCTCGGCAAGGCTGGCAAGTTCTCGCCGATGCTCGACGTCTTCAATCTGATGAACTCCGGCGTGCCGACGAACGTCCGCACGACCAACACCGCGACCGCGCCGTTCCAGGAAGTGACCGCTACGCTCAACCCCCGGGTCATCCGGTTCGGCGTGCGGTACAACTTCTAAACACGGAGGTCACGGAGGCGACTCCGGGCCTTCGGAGGACACCGAGAATGCAGTCGGCCCGCTCCACTTAGTGGGGCGGGCCGATTTTTTTGGGATGAAGCACGGGCGATGAAATGTAACCAGTTGTAAACCGGCTTGCACGAGCATACATTGTGCGCGCACGCGCGCCCGCTCGCCTGCCCTGAGCGGAGTCGAAGGGCGCATTTGTCTTTGGAGGATGTATGCGACCTGTCGTTGGCCTGGTGCTCCTCGTCTTTGTTCTTTCCATCGCTGTAAGCGCCGCAGGTCAGGGCGGCGCCACGTCAACCATCACTGGCGTGGTCAAGGATGAAGGCGGCGGCGTGCTGCCCGGCGCCACCGTCATCGCGGCGAGCGCGGCCACCGGCACGAAATTCGAAGCGGTCACCAACTCCAGCGGATCGTTCTCGATTCCTTCCCTTTCGGCCGGCGTCTACATCCTCACGGTGTCGCTGCCCGGCTTCAAGACATCGATCATCAACGACGTCCGCGTTCAGCTCGGCGTCCCGACCTCGATCAACCCGACCTTGGATGTCGGCACGCTCGAGGAAACCATCACGGTCAGCGGCGCCGGCGCGGAATTGATCAATACGACGACGCCCGCAGTGGCGACGACGATGAACGTCGAGCAGATCGCCGTCATCCCAACGCCGACGCGCAACGCGCTGAATGCCGTCACCTTCATGGTCGGCGTCAACACGCCCGGCGGCATGCGCGGGTCGACGATCAACGGCCTGCCCGAATCGTTCCTGAACGTCACGCTCGACGGCGTCAGCAACAACGACACCTTCAACAAGAATACGGACGGGTTCTTCTCACCCGTGCGGCCACGGCAGGACGCGGTCGAGGCCGTGACCGTGACCACCGCGGTGGGAGGCGCGGAGGTCGGCGGCCACGGCGGCGCCACGATCAACTTCGTCACGCGATCGGGCACCAACCGCTTCACCGGCAGCGCATACGAGTACTTCCGTGACAAGTCGTTGAACTCCAACTACTGGTTCAACGAGCGCAACGGCCAGCCAAAATCCGACGTTCGGCTCAACCAGTACGGCGCGCGCCAGGGCGGGCCGATCGTGCGCAACAAGGCGTTCTTCTTCGGGCACTTCGAACAGGTGCTGAACCCCAACGACGCGTCGCGCACGCGCACGGTGCTCGATCCGCGCGCGCTCAACGGGACGTTTCGCTACAACGTGACGGTCGGCGGCCAGCAGACGGTGCGCGAGGTCAACGTGCTGGACCTGGCGCGGGCCAACGGCCAGCTGGCGACGACTGATCCAACCGTGATGCGGATCCTGCAGGCGATCCAGAGCTCGCCGGAGATCACCGGGACGTTGACCCCGGCCAGCGATCCGCTGCTGCAAAGCTACTTCTTCCTGAACGAAGGTTACCAGCGCGAGAAACAGCCGGCCGTGCGGGTCGACATCAACCTCAGCGACCGCCACCGGCTGACTGCGACCTACAACCACTTCTTCGAAGGCCGCGAACAGGATCACATCAACGGCGCGGACAAGCGTTTCCCGGGTTCACCGAACTACCGCCAGGTCCGGACGACACGCCCAACGCGATCGATCGCACTGCGCTCGACGCTCTCCAGCAATATGGTTTCTGAGCTGCGCGGCGGCATCACGCGCGGTGAGCGACTGTTCTTCGGACGGCCCGAGCGCGACGCGCCCAACGTCGACACCTTCGCCGACACCAACGGCTATGCCATCGACCTGGACCAGAACATCGGGCTCACCAACTGGCACGTCACCAACACGCTGTCGTCACGCAGCGGGTATCAGTACACGCTGGACGAGACGATCAACTGGCAGAAAGGCAATCACAGCTTCACGTTTGGCGGCAGCGCCTTTCTTGGCCGCGCGTGGGACGACTCGCAGCAGCTGACGACCGGCATCGACCTGGGCTTCGACACGACGAACGATCCGGCGGCGTCGCTCTTCACCACGGCGAATTTCACCGGCGCATCCGCGGCACAGCTCAACGACGCGCGCGACCTGTATGCCCTGCTGACGGGCCGCGTCAGCGCGGTCACGGGCCTTGCCGCGCTTGATCCCGATACCAATCGCTACGTCAATTTTGGACGGCGCCGCCGCGCCGGAAAGCTCGATGTGTTCTCGGGGTTCGTCCAGGATTCGTGGCGCACGACGCCGACGCTGACGATCAACGCGGGCGTGCGATGGGATGTGCAGATGCCCTTCTCGCCGTCGAACGACACGATGACAACGGCGAGCCTTGCCGACATCTGCGGCGTCTCCGGCATCGGCGGCGGCGGCATCTACAACGCCTGCAACTTCTTCACTCCCGCGGCGTCCGGCGGCAAGGTCCCGGAGTTCACGCAGCTGACGAGCGGCACCCGCGGCTACAACATCGACTGGAACAACATTTCGCCGAACGTCGGCTTTGCGTGGCGGCCGAATGTCGAGCGCGGCTGGCTGCGGCTGCTGCTCGGCGACCCCGCACAGGCGACGCTGCGCGCCGGCTACGCCGAATCGTTCGAGCGGCAGGGCATCGGCGGCTTCACGGGGATTTATGGCCCGAATCCTGGAAGCACGCTGAGCCTGACCCGCAACGCCAACACCGGGATCGTCGGGCCGGGCGAGCGCTGGCCGGTGCTGCTGCGCGAGACCAATCGGCTCTACCCTGCGAGCTTCCCCGAAACGCCGTCGTTCCCGATTCCGATTCGACCGAACCGCGCCGACAACATCAATGCGTTTCATCCGGACATCGAGGTGGCATCGGCGCGCTCGTGGTCGCTCGGCCTGCAGCGCGCAATCAGCAGCGATACGGCAATGGAGGTGCGCTACCTCGGCACCAAGGGCGTCAATCAGTGGTCGACGCTCAACTACAACGAGCGGAATTTCATCGAGAATGGCTTCCTCGACGAGTTCAAGCGCGCGATGGCGAACCTGCGTGCCAACAACGCCTCGGGCGCCGCGGCTCGCCGCGGCTCATTCGCATACTTCGGCGCGGGCACGGGGACCAGCCCCTTGCCGATCTACCTCGCCTACCTGAACGGCCGTCGCGACGCGGACAATCCCGCGGCGTATACCGGCGGCGCGCAGACGTGGACCAACACCACGATTGCCGGCCGTCTCGTGCACACCAATCCCAACCCGAACTTCGTCAGTGCCACGACGGCGACCTCGAGCGCCGCGACAAACCGCAACGCGAATGCCGCCGGCGATCTCGACAACAACCTGACCTTCCGCAACAACGCGCTGGCGGCCGGGCTGCCGGCCAACTTCTTCGTCGTGAATCCGCATGCCGATCAAGTCAGCGTGCGCGACAGCGGCGCGTTCAGCAGCTATCACGCGATGCAGGTCGAATTGCGGCGGCGCCTGTCGCACGGGCTGTCGCTCAACGGCAGTTATCAGTACGCGCTCGAAGAAGGATCCGAGTTCCTCGGCTTCCACTTCGGCCGCGCCTCGAGCAAGACCAGCGGCAGCATCCGCCACGCCATCAAGGCGCAATGGGACTGGGCGCTGCCGTTTGGCGGCGATGGCGACAGCGGCGTCCTCAACAAGATCGTCTCGGGCTGGCAGTTCAATGGCGCAGGCCGCGTCCAGGCGCGCACCACCGGATTCGGCAACGTGCGCCTCGTCGGCATGAGCCATTCGGAGGCGCAGAAGCTGTTCAAGTTCGAAGTGCGCAACGATCCGCAAACCGGATTGCCTACTGTGTTCGCCTTCCCGGACGACGTGATCCTCAACACGCGCCGCGCGTTCAGCGTCAGCACCGTCAACATCAACGGCTACAGCGATCTGGGGGCGCCGGAAGGACGCTATTTCGCGCCGGCCAATTCCGCGGATTGCATCCAGTTGAAGGCCGGCGACTGCGCCCCGCGCGACGTGACGTTCGTCGGGCCGTGGTTCACGCGTCTCGACATCGGCCTGACCAAGCGAATCCGGATGGGCGGGAACCGCAGCCTCGAGTTCCGCGCCGACGTGCTGAACGTCTTCAACAACGTCAATTTCCTCGTCGTCGATGCATCGCGCACGCCGGGGTCGGGGGCCGGCATCTTCCAGACGGATTCGGCGTATCGCGATCTCGACAACACCTACGATCCGGGTGGGCGATTGGGCCAGCTCGCGATTCGATTCAACTGGTAACGACGCGAGGGCGGGCCGGTATTCCCCGCCTGCCCTCGCGCTGCGGGCATGCCGGGCTGCGGGCTACGGGCCCACGGGCGGGGTGCGAGCCGGCGGCTATTCGTGATAAAAAGCACGCTTCATGCGACGAGCCTCCCCTCAGCTCGCCGTCTTCCTCGGATACGTGCTGGCGGCCGTCGCCTTCTCGTGGCCGCTGGCGCTCCACCTCGGCTCGCACCTGACGGGCGATCCCGGCGGCGACACGGGCGTGTACGTGTGGAACCAATGGGTGTTTCACCAGGAGCTCGCTGAAGGCAACAACCCGATGGCGACGGGAAAGATCCTGTCGCTGACCTCGCGCGTCGACCTGACGCAGCACAATTACACGCCGTTCCTGAACGTGCTCGCGCTGCCGCTCATTCCTCTGATCGGCGTCATCGCCTCGTTCAACATCGTGTTTCTGTTGGTCTGTGTGCTCAACTCGCTGGCGATGTATGGACTCGCGCGCCGCGTCACCGACGCGACCCGCGTCGAAGCGTGGCTCGCGGGTCTGGTGTTCGCGTGGTCGCCGCTGATGGTGGCGCGCAGCACCGGACACTTCAGCATCGCCGCCGCCGCCGCGCTGCCGGCATTCATGTGGTGCCTGGTCAACGCCGAGCGGTCGCGATCGATGCGCGACGCGGCGCTGGTCGGCTTGTGCATGGCGTGGGCGGCGTTCTCGGACGCCTACTTCGGCATCTACTGCGTGTTGATCGCGGCGATCTACCTCGGCACGCTCGTCGTGCACATCACCCGCAGCGAGCGGACCGCGCCACGCGCCTGGAAATGGGTGCTCGATGTGGCGATCGTGACGCTCGGCGGCCTGATCGCGGGGCTCGCGTTCGGCCGCGGCGGCGAGTTCTCGCTGCTCGGTATCCCGGTGCGCATGCGCAGTCTCTACAACCCGGTGCTGATCCTCACGGTGCTGGTGACGGCGCGCCTCGTGTTGTGGTGGCGGCCTCACCTGTCGCTGTCGGGAATCGGGAACCGGGAGCGGGGAGCCGGCTCGCTCGTCCGCGCTGCCATCGTCGCCGCGCTCGCATGCGCGGGTCCGTTGTCACCGGTGTTGTACGGACTCGGCGAACGGATGATCGAAGGGCGCT
>DASUSZ010000187.1:0-28695 GCA_036374815.1 Vicinamibacterales bacterium
ATGTATTTGTCGTTCTTCAGGACCGGCGCGTCGCCGCTGCTCGCCGATAGACGTCAAGCGTCTGCTCGAACGTTCGCTGCCAGCTGAATTGCTGCGCCCAACGGCGGGATGGACCTGATGGCGGCCTGTCGCCATCCAGCATCCGCCGACACGCGTCAACCCACGCCTGAAAGTCGTTGGGCGGCAACACGATCGCCGCGGGCCCGATCAGTTCCTCGAGACTGCCGACAGCACTCATCAACACCGGAACTCCCGTTGCCTGGCTTTCCAATGCAGGAAAGCCGAATCCCTCGTAAAGCGTCGGGTAGAGGGTTGCCACGGCGTGTTTGTAGAGCGACGCCATTGCCGCTTCGGGCACGAACTCGAGCGGTATCACGAGATCGCGGAGATGACCGGGCAGCCGTTCGCGCCACGCCGGCGTGCGAGGCGCCGCCAGTCCGCACAGCACCAGCCTAACGTCCGTTCTGCCAAGCGCCTGCCAGACGTCGATTGCCCAGTCCAGACGCTTACGTGGAATCTCACCGCCAAAATACAGCAGGTAGGGCGGGCGCACGCCCGCGGCTGCCAACGATTCCGGCAATGGTGCGATTTGAGGCGCCAGGTACTGATCGGAAACGCCGTACGGAATCACGACCAGCTTCTCCGACAAACGCGGCCAGCGCGCCGCGACGTCGTTCCGAGTACGTTGGCTGATCGCGATCAGCGCGCGCGCGCGCTCGTAAGCCGCTGGAATCGCGCGGTTCAGATACCACGACGGCGGGTCCTCCTCCCAGGGCAGCGTGTCGTTCACTGTGATGACGGTAGGCACCGGCTGCCAATACGGGGACCACGTGCCGACGCAGTGAAGAACGTCGCAGCCAAGCCGGCGGGCTCGCCACGGCATGCCAAGCTGCTCCCATGCGCGGAAACGGTGTCCCGATACTTCCCATGTATGAAAGGAAATCCTGCTGCTCTCCGGATGATGCACCGGCAAACCCGGCTCGTCGCCGAGAATCTCGAAACTGAGATCCGGCATCCGCGTCCCCTGGCGAAGGAGCTCGAACGCCGCCTTGCCCATGCCGCGCAAATGGGCGGTGTTCAGGCAACGGCCATCGAGCGCGATGCGCATCATCGACCCACGCACGCCTTTACCAGCTCGCGGTACGGCGACATCGCGAAAGGCCACCGTGCGATCGCCCGCAGGTAACAATCAATCGCCTGCGTCCGCTTCCCATGTCTGCCCGCGTCCCAGCCATTGGTCGCCAGGGTCAACGACCATATCCGCCGTCTCGTCCTCGGGCTGAGCGCCGCGGCAGCGGGAAGCCGCATCCCGCGCTCCACAACCGCGACCCGCGCGCGGTTCATTCGCTGCGCGTTGTGGCTGGCGCTGGAAGGATGCAGCCGGTATTTCACGAGCGGCTCACGGCAGACGCGAAGCGGATAGCGCTCGGCGACGCGAATCCAGAGATCCCAGTCCTCGGCGGGCGGCAACGCGGGATCGTCAGAAAAACCGCCCAGTGCTTCGAACGCGGCTCTCCGTATCAGCACGCTCGATGTCGTGATGACGTTGCCGGCGAGCACCTCCGCGAAAATGTCGCCTTCGTACAAATACTGCTCGTCGCCCTGAACCCGCGGCAGGCCGGCGAAGTGCCCGATGTTGAACCGATCGCTATAGATGAAATGCGCACTGTCGCCGGCAGCCGCCATCTGCGTCGCCAGCTTGTGCGGCAGCCACAGGTCATCGGCATCGAGAAACGCCAGCCATGCGCCACGCGCAACTGCGGCGCCGCGATTGCGCGCAACGGCCACGCCGCTCTGCGGTTGATTGATGACGCGAATCCGATCGCCGAACGATGCCGCGACCGCGGCGGTGGCGTCCGTCGACCCGTCGTTGACGACGATGACTTCGACATGCGGCCACGTCTGCGCGAGCGCGGACGAGATCGTCTCATAAAGAAAGCTGCCGGCGTTATGCGCCGGGATAATGACGGAAACGAGGCTCATGGTTGCGGTGTGGTCAAGCGACATTGGCGCGGCCGATTGCTGGAGCGATGTACGAAGGAACGCGTTGAATGACGGGCTTCGACACTGGACAGAGCTCCGCGGCAAGGCGATGCAGGCTGGCAACCAGTGCGAATGTCAGCCAGGTCAGATCGTTGAACGGCATCGATACGAACGTGGCGCCGACCAGGTACGCGACCGTAGACACGATCAGGGCGTTCGCGGTGCTGAACAAGAACTTCGATTCCTGCGTTGGCGGCTCGACGCGGCGGGCGCGGCTCCGCA
The DNA here is from genome assembly GCA_036374815.1 of Vicinamibacterales bacterium. Lineage (GTDB taxonomy): Bacteria > Acidobacteriota > Vicinamibacteria > Vicinamibacterales > UBA2999 > 12-FULL-67-14b. The sequence continues at coordinate 2,266 of DASUSZ010000187.1, forward strand.
CCTGCAGCAGGATCCACAGCGACGCCAGAAATAGCCCGACGTAGGTCACCGCGCCGCCGAATCCCGTTTCGGCGAGGACCTGAAGATGGCTGTTGTGCACCGCTCGCCGGGTGCCATATTCGCCGCCGGAGAAATCGTACTGATCGTAGGCTTCCTCGAAATTCCGCAACCCGACGCCAAGCGGACGGTCCATCGCCATGTCGACCGCGACCCGCCAGAAATGAATTCGGCTCAACGCGGACGTCTCGTTGACTTCCTCGTAGGTGCGTATCGTCGACAATCGATCGGCGTAGCCCTTGGGAAGCGGTGCCACCGTAAGGGCGGCCGTCGCGACCGCCGCCAGGCCGACCGTTGCGAGCAGGCGTCGCCGCTGCACCAGCACCAGCACCACGATTGACGCCATCAGCGCCAGGAATCCGCCTCGGGAGAACAGGCTGACGATGGTGAAGGCGCACAACGGCGCCGCGGCATAGAAGAACACGCGCATCCAATGACGCGGCATGGTCTCGGTGACGGTGGCCCGCAGCCAGTGCAGGTTCTGTCCGCTCGCGATTAGCAGCGGAATCACCATTGCGCACGCCAACGCGTAGCCGTTGCTGTCGACGAAGGATCCGGCGAGCCCGTCGAAGAACTGGATGCCCCCGAAGATCAGCGACGCGAATCCAGCCTTGGCGCCGTGGAACCCAATCGAGACCGCCATTACCGTCATCAACAGCACGAATCGCCTGATCGTCGTCGTCAGCGTGACCGCGAACAGGCACACGATCACCAATCGCACCAGGTAATCGAGCCATACGAACGCGAGCTCTGCATCGACAGCAACGAATTGCGCGACGATCGAGAAACCGACGAAGGTCGCCATGCCGATCGCGAGCGGATGCTTGATCGTGGGAAACACGCCGGTCAGCAGCGCGGGCACGACCAGCAGCAGGCCAATCACCAGCGAGAGACGCAGGAATGCGACGTCGACCCAAAGCCATTCCTGCGGCCGGAACAGGGCAAACCAGACGTAGAGCAACAGCCCGGCGTAGCGGTTCCTGATCGCCATGGCGAGCCCGGGCACCAGGATCAGGAAAATGAACAGGCTACGCAGCATTGGCCGATCCTGCTTGCGCCGCTAACGCGGTCGGCTCGTTCGCTGCCGGGCGAGGTGCTGCCAGGCGGCAGCGCAATTCAAACATTCCGTAACCCGCCAGGATGCACGCAATCGGAGTGATTGGCAGGCGATGGCGCCAATAGGCATCGACGCCGACAACGGCGATCGTGGCCACCGAATACAGCGCCGGCAGCAGCAGCCCTGCGGCAACGATGCTGTGGCGGCGGAGAAGCAGCAGCCACACGCCTGCGAGTGCTGACACCGTAACCGTACCGGCGATCAACATCTGCCAGGCAAACACCGCGACGATCCACGCATCGTTACGCCGTATCGACTGCCAGACAGACATGAAATCGCCGTCTGCGATGCTCGACAGGCCTGGCGGCGACCACGTCCGCCCGGCCATTGCCGCGATCGAAGCGCTGCTGTGCGATCCAAACGACTTCGCGACGCCAATCGCGCTGGCCTGGGCGAACAAAAGAGGATTCGCCGTCAAGATTTCGCGTGCGGCAGCGCGCTGCTTGCCGTCAACATTGCGGACGCTGTCCTGGAGACGCCAGGTGTTGTTCGCGGCACCGAGCGGAGGAAGATCAAATTCGCTGGCGATCCGCTCCTGCGCTTGCTCGCGGTCGATGCCATATTTCAGCTGGTACACCGCGGCGCCCGCGAAGTAGGCCAGGTTGATGCTGTCCGCGTTGGTCAACCGCGGGATGCCGTGCACGCGATTGTTGCGTGCGACCCATGGAGCGGCGACGGCGTACGCCGCGAACACGAGAAGCACCGGGCCGATCAGAGCGCGCCACTGATAGCGGCCGGCAAGAATGCCGGCACCCGCTACCGCCAGGACGGCGGGCAGGTAAATGCCGGCCGGACGTGTCAGCAACGCCACGCCGAGCAGCGCACCGGCGAACAGGTGCGCGCGCACGAAGTGGCGGGACGGCTGCACGGCGTAAGTCCGAATCCACACGAAGATCCCGAGCATGGAGAGAAACACGAACAGCGGCTCGCTCAGCGCCTCGAAATTGATCCCGGCGACGCACAGGTCGACTGCGTACAGGCAACCAGCGAATAACGCCGGCCCACGCCCCAAGATCGCTGCGGCAATACCGCAGACGAGCAGGGCGGTGCCGACAGACAAAACGACTTGCAGCAGGTATAGCGGCCAGATGGCTGCAGCAAACGCCTCCACGCCCCCTGACAGGAGCGGGTAAATCGGCGTGCGGACCACATCGGGTATGTATGGCGGCGCTTGCTGCGCGCTGTAAACGCCGCGCGACCAGAAGTTATTGCCAAGCGTGACGTAATGAATCGCGTCCGGACTCACGCCGCGCCGGTATTGGACGAGATAATCAGGATTTCCAAGCAGAATCGCCGTCGCAATCACGACGTTGGCGCAGACGGCCAGCGCTGCGACGATTCCGAAGTCTCGTCTCTTCAGGGCGTGCATTACGGGTGTGCCCCGTATAGAGCAAACCCCTCGCCATCAGCCCCGCAACGGAACTGCGGAAACCGGCCAGTTCCCCCGCGTGATTCCGGATGAGACCGGTGTCGAAGGCGCGGCGGGTTGAAAGTCAACCTAAAGCCGAACTTTAGGTAACCGCGCTCCCCGGGAACTCATGAAAACCGCGATTTCGCAGGCCCTCCCGCGGGTCGTGGGTTTGCACTTTGCCTGTTCGCTCTGACAAATCGAGTCTCGGTTTCGTTCGTCATCCCTGTACGGAATGACGCGGAGCGGCTTCGCCGCTGCCTTGCGACCATCACGGCCGTGGACTATCCGTCCGCGCTCGTGGAGGTCGTGGTTGCGGACAACGGTTCCACCGACGATTCCCGCGCTGTTGCCTCCCAGGCGGGAGCGGGAGTCGTCACTTTTCCGGGCGTTCGTGTGTCGGAGCTGCGTAACCGCGCGGCGGCGATCGCCCGCGGCGACGTGATTGTGTTCATCGATGCCGATCACGAAGTCGATCGGCAGTGGCTGCGTGTGGCGTGCGAGGTGTTGAACGAACCGGGGGCCGCCATCGCCGGTGCGATCTGCATCGCGCCGGCCGGCGGCAGCTGGGTGCAGCGCGCTTACGATGCGCTGAGAGATCACACGCCGGGCCGCGCCGACGTCGAGTGGATTGGCAGCGGCACCATGGCGATTCGGCGGCGCGTCTTCGAAGAGATCGGCGGCTTCGACACCGCGCTTGAAACCTGCGAGGACGTTGATCTCTGCCGGCGCGCCCGCGCTTTGGGTTACCGCGTCATCAGCGATGCGGCGCTCGCGACCGTGCATTGGGGCGATCCCGCAACGCTTCGCGCCGTCTTCAAGGGCGAGTTGTGGCGCGGCCAGAACAACCTTCGCGCCAGCGTCCGCGGCACGCCGACGTTGCGAAGCGTGCCCAGCATTGCAATCCCGATCATTGATTTGGCGTGCATCGCGACAGCAATCGCCGGCACCATCACCGCAACCCCGCGGCTCGCGGTGATTGCCGCCGCAATCTTCCTCGCGTTGGCCGCATTGCGGCCGGCCCGGATGATCGTTCGCGGCGGCAGCGCCAGGGCGATCGGTCCCGCCTTGATCATCTCGTGCACCTACGACCTCGCGCGGGCACTCGCGCTGGTCTGGAAGGTGCCGCACCGGCGCGCCTCGCTTGCGGCGGCGCCGTCAACGGAGGCCGCATGAGCAGGCCGATCAACGTCCTCGAGCTGCGCAGCGTCAGAGGCACCGGCGGCGGGCCGGAGAAAACGATTCTGCTCGGCGCCGCGCGGTCGAATCCACGCGATGTCCGCGTCACGGTGTGCTATATCCGCGACGCCCGCGACGCGGAATTCCGCATCGACAAGCGCGCCCGCGCGCTCGGCGTGGATTACGTCGAGGTCACCGAGCGGCACTCGTTCGATCCCGGCATCTGGCCGCAGCTATGCCGCATTGTCCGCGATCGCCAGATCGACATCGTCCATGCGCACGAGCACAAGACGGATCTGCTCGCGTTGCTGCTGGCGCGCGCCCAGAACATCGTGCCGATCGCGACCGCGCATGGCTGGAGCGGCACGAGCGTCAAGGAAGGTCTCTACTACTTCGTCGATCGCCGCCTGCTGCCGCGCTATCCCATGGTCATCGCCGTGTCGGAGCCAATCCGGCAGACGATCCTGAAGCGCGGCGCGCAGCCCGGGCGCGTGCGCCGGCTGCCGAACGGCATCGATCACGCCGACTTCCGGCGCGATCCGTCGGTGCGCGGCCGCGTGCGCAGCGCCCTCGGCATCGCCGAGGATGCGATCGTGATCGGCGGCGTTGGACGGCTGGAAGCCGTCAAGCGATTCGACGTGTTGCTGGCCGCACTCGCGCGACTGCCGAATCAGCCGTTGGCGATGCTCGTCGGCGAGGGCAGCGCGCGGGAACAACTCTCCGCGCAGGCCACGGCGCTCGGCGTTGCCGATCGGCTGCGCTTGACCGGGCATCGCGAAGACGCGCGCGAGCTTCACCAGGCGCTCGACGTGTACGTGCAAAGCTCGGACAGCGAAGGCATTCCGAATGCGGTACTCGAGGCGATGGCGCTCGAGACGCCGGTCGTGGCAACGGATGTCGGCGGCACGCGCGAGGTCATCGCCAACGAAATCGACGGGCTGCTGACGCCAAGGCGCGATCCCGATGCGCTTGCCGGCGCCATCGTCCGCACGCTTGGCGATCCCGGCGCCACCGCCAGGCGTGTTGCCGCCGCGCGCGCGCGCATCGAGTGCGAGCTGTCGTTCGACGCGCGAAACAAGGCGCTCGAGGCGATCTATCAAGAGCTCGTCGCCGGCCGCGGACGCGCCAACGTTGCGTGACGGCCGCCGCGCCTGAGCGAGCCCGCCTACAGTAAGACCCAGGTCACCGCCGCCACGGCCATCGCGGCGCACACGCCAGCCAGCCGCTTCGCCCGCTTCAGCGCCGTGATCTTCTGCGGCACGAATTGCCGTGGCGTTCCGAAATCGGCGGCGCGGCCGACGGGTTCGGGCGCGCGCAGATGCGGCACCCGGCTGAAGTAGTCGTGCATGCCGCCAAGGCGCAGCATCAGCACGAGCGGACGCGTCAGCGTGGCCGTCGGCATGCGGCCGAGCGTCTGCAGCGAGTAGTCATGGAAGAAGGCGGCGCGTTCGAGGAAGCGGCCGCGATCCACCGGCATCGCATGGCGGGCAGCGAACAGAAACACCTCGCTCTTGCGCAGGTCCTGCGCCGCCCACGTCTCATTGGGATACTCGAGGATCTCGGGCTTGTCGAGATACGGATACTCGTGCACTGCCATCCACCGCGCGTAGTGCAACAGCGATTCGCGGGCATAGGCATACGTATCGTCGAGCGCACGCAGCTCGATCTTGTAGTCGAGATACTTGCCGAGCGCCTGCAGGAACACGGTGTAGAACCACTTGCGCTCCGCGTCGAGCAGCTCGCGCGCGGCGATGTCGTCCGCGGGATGGATACAGCGGCGGATGATCTCCTCCGCCTTGGCGAGGAACTCCGCTTCGCCGGTCAGGCGATGCGCGTCGATTAACGCGTTGAGCGAGTTGCCGGCCGAGCGGCCGGGGCCGTGGTATTCGATCGACCCCGACGCCGTCGCCAGACCGGTGTGGCCGCGTGCCAGCCACTTGAATACCGTGCGGCGGCCGTCGTCCATCGCGATCACGAAACGCGCGAGGCCGACGGCGGCGTCGCGCGATCGGCGATCGCCGGTGAGGAAATAGTGCAGCATCAGGCCGGTGGTGTAGTTCTGTTCGGCAGCCGGGCCGCCGCCGCCGACGTTCGAAGCACGCGGATAGCTGCGATGGGTCGACGTGTCCGCGTCGACGTAATGAAACGTGTGCCAGAACAGGCCATGGTTGTAGGCGGCCTTGTCGCGATCGCAGTGGTAGATGTCGATGTCGACGACATGCCGCGCGAGCTCGTGCATCGCCTGCAGCCAGCGGGGGTCTCCGGTCTGGAGGTACTGCGTGCCGAATCCGGCGATCGCGTCGTACTGGTTGTTGTAATGCGATACCAGCGGCGGCTGGCCTTGCTTTGTGAACACCGCCTCGTGATCGGCGTAGAGCTCGCCGAAATTCCGCCACCCGTACTCGTCGATGATCTCGCGCTTGCGCGCGAAGCTGTGTTCGCCGTCGAGCGCGGCATTTACCAGCGCGCGGCGGGCCGGAGCCGTTTCAGAGGCCGTCGACAGGTATGGGACCGCCTGGGATTTCGCTGACCAGGACGCCGGAATCGAGACGCGCATCGGCGCCCGGCACCAATCGAGCGGAACGGTGGTGACGAAGTCCCGGCCAAGCGCCACAAAGAACGTATGCGTTTTCTGCTCGCCCCCTTGGATTTCATGAACGCCCGCGCACTGCTTCGGAAACAGCCGCAGAACGATCGCGTTGTCCGAGGCTTCGAGCGCCTTCGGGAAGTTCTGCCAGAACTCCGGCATGGTCACCGCGATCGTGCGTGCGCCCTTTGACACCGCGACCAGCGGCGTGGCTCGCATGCCCGTGCGGATCATCGACCCGGTCGTCAACTGATACCCGTTGAAGCGATTCGGCACCACGCGGTCGCGGTTGACATGGTTGGAGCTGCGCCAATTCGCGCCGCCGCTCGAATCCTGATAGAGCTCGAACGGCGCGGCTGACTGGACGCGCATGTCAATCTCGGGCCAGCATTGAATGTCCGCCAGCGCGCTGCCAGGCAGCGCAAAGGTGACCGACAAGTCTTTCAGGAACACGGAGCCGCGCGATCCGAGATCCCAGTAGCCCCCGGGGTGTTCGGCCTTGCGCGGATTCCTGACCGTCAGGTCGACCTTGACGGTTGGCGACGCCGCCACAAACTGCAACTCCGCTTCGACTTGAACGAGCGGCTCGCCTTTCGTACCGCCAATGGCGCCTTCGACGATCACGCTGCAGCGCAGTTGACCGTGATCGACGACTCGCGCGCTGCTGACGACAGCTGACGCAAGTTCACCCTCTCCGTCGACAGCCGTCAACGCCGCGTCATTGAATGGGAAGCCGCCGCCGCGAGTGATCTGAAAATGAGCGGCGCCCGTGTCGACCGCAATCGAGCAGTGATCCTGGGTGACGCGCAGCGGAGCGGCCGGCGCGGGGGGCATCGGACCGCCGCCAAACGTGAGGCGGTATTCGGCGCTGCTCGCATTGCGAACGCTGGCGTGGAAATCAATCAGCAGCCAGCGGATCGATCCGTCGCGCCATTGATCGAGTCCATGCGCCTGCAACGGAACCGGTTTGCCGTACGGATCGCGCAGCCGGCACGCCGCTTCCGTGAAACACAACCCTTCGGGCAACGGCACGCCGATGCGCACGGGCTCGCCGATGCGGGTCACCGAGTGCGACCCGGAGGAAACGACGATGGCAACTTCGGTTTCGATTCGGTCGGCGCCGGCCGCCTCGGCGGGCGCAACGAAAGTCAGCATGGATGTACCGCCATGGCGTGCGGGCGCTCGAAGAGCCGCACCAGCCAGATGCCCGCGCCGACGCCGATTGCTCCGACGCATGCGTCGGTAAGATCCGGAATCCGGCCCGGTAAAAAAACCTGTCCCGCTTCTAGCGCCGCGTAGAACACCAGCGCGCTGCTGACGATGACGGCGCTCTTCAATCGCTGCGCGAAGTGGGAGCGCACCGGCCATGCCATCCACACCAACGCGCCGAACGGCGCCGCGAGCATCAGCTTGCGCGACAGCTCGGTGAACGCGTGGAACTCAGAGCCGAAGTAGTAATGGCGGAACGGCACCGACAGGAGCAGCGGCAGCTGCGCCGCTTTCATCGCGCCGGTCACGACGAAATCAAACGGGTACCAGTGATAGCCCACAAGGCCCGCGGCCCAGAGGACCGCGCCAACTGCCGCCCACAACTGCAAGCGCGGCGATGGCGGCGCCGATTGCTCGTCACGCACACTGCGAACGGCCAGCATCGCTCCGGCAAGAATGCCGACCGTGCCCGTAATCAGGTCGGTAGCATCGCTATAGCGCGAAAAGATGAACAGTTGCGCCACTTCCACAATCGCTACGAACGTCGCGCCGAGCATTGCCGCGGCGACGAGGCTGCGACGGCGGTTCAAGGCGGTCCAGCCCACAACGGCAAGGGCGCCGACCGGCGCATTCAAGACAATGTCGGTAACGAGGTCCCAGAGCGCGTGCAGCGCCGATGCGTACGGATAAGTGAACGGCACAATGACGATGCGGCCGGCGTGATATTTTTCGGACATCTCGCCGGGCGTAATCGCGATATCGAGCGGCAGCAGTTGTGCCACCAGGAATCCTGCGGCGTAGACGGCCAGCACGCGGACCATCAACGCCGGACGCTCGCGCTCTGCGAGAAACGCGCGGGCGAATGCGGTCGCGCGCCGGCCTGCGAGAGCCCACACCGAGATCCCGATGGCGGCGCCAACGGTTTCCGCCACAATGTCGTTGAGCGACACCGTTCGCATGCGAAAGAAGATCTGCGTGAATTCGATCGCGTTCGCGAGCGCACACGCGCCTGCCGCCACCACCGCGCCGGTTGCCAGCATTGCGCCGCGTCCCGTTCGATCGGCGCGCAGAGCGCCCATCACCAGGAACCCGAGCGGGACGAACAGCAGGATGTTCGCGACGAAGTCCGCGCGTGACTGAATTCCCAGCTGCAGGTACGGCACACGCGAAAAACGCTCGATGGCTTCGTCAAGATCGACGGCTTGAAATTCCAGCGGCACCAGGCTTCCGTAAACCGCGAACACGGCGAACATGAGCGCCGCCAGCGCGTACGTGCGTCGCGTGGGAACGGCAGCCCTTCCCGCATCGACCTTTGCGGCTGCAGCAACCAACGCCGCAGGCGGTCTGGCCGCGGCAGACGTGTCGGCGCGTGCCGAGCGGTCGAGCATCCGGCCCGTTCGCTGCTCGAGCACATCGCCCAGACATCGCGCGAGGCCTACATTCAGTCCGCGCAGGCTGCGGCGCGCGTGCGTGTCGTCGCCGCTCCAGATCAGGATCGAAGCTGCCTTCGACTCGAGCGCGGTATCCACGCAGTTCTCGAGCGTGTCGTCGATGAGCAGCTCGACGTCGAGCTCACGAACAGCCTTCGCTCGAGAGCCGGGAACGATGTGAACGCGCGGTTCAGCAAAGCCGTGGCGTTCGAGCCAGCGCTCGGTCTGGATCTTTGCCGGCGCGCCCTTCGTTTCCGGGCGCTTGGTGAGAAACAACACCTCCCACCCTTCCGCCGCGGCCGTGGCCGACAGTTGCCGCACCATTCCCGGTTCGATCTCGTCGAGACGCTCCCAGAAATCGGGCGCGGATGCATCCACGCCGCGCGCAATCGCGCCGGTCATGTCCGCAAGAACGCCGTCGATGTCGATGCCTACGCGCATGGTTCAGGGCAGGGAACGAACCAGATGCGGACCCACGATCCGCGTGACGCCGACTGGCAGGCGCTTCCAGACGGCGATCGCCGGCGCGAACTTCGCGTTCCTGGGGCTGCGGTCGGGCAGCGCTCGCTGCGAGAGCAGCTGGTATTCCCACGACAGCGGCGTCGGCCCGGCGCCCCACTGTTGCTTGAACAGGAACGTGCCTTCACCAGGTGTCGAACGGCCGAAGTCGAATACGCGCTTGCCGCTCTCGATGGCGTTCTCGATCAGCGTCCAATACAGCAGATGATTCGGGCAGAGCGATCGCCACTCGCGGAGCGATCCGGCCGACGGCACTTCGACGACGTCGCGAAACGCCGTCACCAGCGCGGCCGCGACCGGCTGCGTGCCGCGGCGCACGATGCAGACGCGCGCAGCCGCAGGGAAGCACCGCAGCGTTTCGCTGAAGAACGACTTCGGGTAGACCGGCGTGCCGAGGTCGCGCATGTTGCGCGAGAAGACGTCGTAGAAGCCGTCGAGCAGCTCACCGCCGCCGAGCTCCGCCGTCAAACCGGATTTCTGCGCCTTGCGAACCTGGTTGCGGACTTTTCGATCGAGGCCGTCCCAGGCGAGCGCAGCGGATTGCGGCAGTGCGAGCGTCATCGCGACCTTGTGCTGCTTCACCGGCAGGCCGGCGAACATCCGATCACGATGCCGCATTTCGACGTGGGTCCAGCGGTCGCGGGCAGCCATTGCTGTGGCATGGGCGAGCAACGCGCCGGCGACCCGCGCATCGGCGGCGAGCACCCCGCCATAGTTCACGAATGGCAGCGAGACGGCGTAGCGGCCGCCCATCCACGAATCAAGGATCACCAGCGGTAACACACCGGCGATCTGGCCGTCGCACGTCGCCGATAGATATTCCGTTCGATGACGGAACGCGCGCTCGAACACGTCCCGCCATGAGTAGAGGTGATAGAAGCTCGCGTCACGATGGGAACGGACGAACCGGTCCCAGGCGTGCGCGTCCGCGTGCGCGGCGATGGTGACGGAGGATGGCATCGCTACCACAGGCAGATGGCCTGTTCCATCTGCATCACGCGCCTCGATAGAGAACGACGGTCTTGATCGTCTCGAAGATGATGAACAGATCGCGGGCGATCGACATGTTCTTGATGTAGAACAGGTCGTACTGCAGCTTCTCCATCGCGTCTTCCGCGCTGGCGCCGTAGGTGTACCGCACCTGGGCCCAGCCCGTCAGGCCGGGTCGAACGGCGTGACGCTCGTTGTAAAACGGGATGCTGTGCGACAGCTCCTTGACGAACTCGGGCCGCTCCGGCCGCGGGCCGACCAGGCTCATTTCACCCTTCAGGATGTTCCACAGCTGCGGCAGCTCGTCGAAGCGGCTGCGCCTCAGGAATCGTCCGACCATCGTCACCCGGCTGTCGTTGCGGCTCGCCCACACCACGCCGGTCGCGGCTTCCGCGTTGTCGCGCATCGAGCGGAACTTGTGCACGGTGAAGACGCGGCCGTGCCGGCCGACGCGCTGCTGGTGATAGAACACCGGCCCGCGCGACGTCGCCTTTACCGCGATGGCGATCAGGCCCATCAGCGGAACGGCAATCAACGCGCCGATGCCGGCGCCGATCACATCGATCGCCCGCTTGGCGCTGCGCAGCAGCTGGCTCTTGCGGAAGCCCTCGGAGAAAATCAGCCAGCTCGGTCTCAGGTTTTCGACGGCGATCTTGCCGGTGTACTCCTCGTACAACGCGGCGAGGTGATCGAACCGCACGCCTTCCATCTTCATTTCGAGCAGCTTGTTCATCGGCAGCTGGCCGCGGGCGTTCGCCAGGCTGACGACGACGCGATCGACGCCGCGGGCGCGGACAATCGCCGGGATGTCGTCGATGGTTCCGATCACTCCGGGATTGATCACCGGGGTGCCAAGCTTCGCCGGATCGGGGTCGATGAAACCGACGATCTCGACGCCGAGCTCGCGGCGGTGGTAGAGCTCACGCGCCAGCGACACCGCCGCGGGATTGGTGCCGACCAGCAACAAGCGCTCGCGCGACACGACGTGTCTGGTCAGCAGCTCGAAGGCGATGCGCCAGCCAAGCAGCATCGCGACCACCAGCAGCCCCGCAATCACGAAGACGCCCCGGCCGACGATCAGGCTCGGGAACCAGAAATAGACCGCCGCCAGAATCAACGACGTCGCACCCATTGCCTGGAGGATTCGCACGAACAACTCGCGCCGATCCGCCGGAATGGGCCGGTCGTACAAGTCGGTGTAGTACAAACACAGCTGGCAGACGACCGCGATCAGCAGCGCCCGCCACAGTGTTTCAGGCGCGGTGATCAGCATTCGCGCTTCATCGCCAAGACGGATCTGCAGGCTCAATGCGACCGCGCCCACCGTGAGGCCGGTTTCGCAAAGAATCAGCACGATTCGTCGAAGCGCGACGCGAGGCATGACCGTGACGGCTGCTACCCCTTCGCAGCGCTCGTGTAAGCGTCGTAGTACTTGTAATAGCCGTAGCGTCCGCCGCTATGCCGGTCGTCGGCGCGGTTCAGAACGATGCCGAGGACCTTCTCGCGGCCAAGCGCGTCGAGCGCGTGCTGCACGAGCGCGTACTGCGTCTCGCCGGCGCCGACGACGAACAGCGCGCCGTCGACCATCTGCGCCAGCAGCTTGGCATCCGAGAGCAGGCCTACCGGCGGCGTGTCGATAATCACCCAGTCGTAGCGTTCGCTCTCGTCGTGAATGAGCTCCCGCATGCGCTGCGACGTCAGCCCCGCCATCGGATCGGCCGACCGCTCGCCAACGGGAACCATTGAAAGATTGGCGGTCAACTTGACGGGGTTGAGCGCGCCGGTCGCGCCGGGCTTGAGCGCCTCGCCGAGTCCCGACATGTTCGGGATCTGGAAAATCATGTGAAGCGATGGCCGGCGCAGGTCGGCATCGATCAGCAGCACGCGGCGCTGGTACGACTCGCTCAGCGTCAACGCGAGATTCGCGGTGGTCAGCGACTTGCCTTCGCCCGGAACCGCGCTGGTGATCATCAGAATCTTCACGCCGCGCTCGGCCTGCGCGTAGTACAGCGTCGCCGCGAGCTTGCGATACTGCTCCACCATGCGCGGCGGCGCGGCCGCCGACACCACCAGCTTTTCCTCTGCGGAGGGGTGCGGCCCCCACGCCAGCGGCGTGTCGTGTCGCGGCTGCTGCGGCGTCGGCTCCGCTGTCGCGAGCGGCATTTCCAGCAAGTTTGTTTGGCTCATGTTCGTCATCCCGCTATCGCAATACGAATCGCCACGCCACCGCGGCAAGGCCGGCCACGACCGTGGCCGCGGCGGCAACCACACCGGCAACACGCCGCCGGCGCCCGCGAGTGCGGGCTTCCACCGCCGTCGTCACGCGGGGCACCGCGGCCAGCACCGGCATCGCCAGGCACGACACGATGTCGTGCTCGGTTCGGAAGCTTGAATCGCGGAACTCCATCAAGCCGGCAAGGCCGAGGCCAATCGCGAGCGCCGCGAGCGCGCCGAAGAGGTCGATGCGCTGGCGGTTTGGGCTGTGCGGCTTTTCCGGCAGACGCGCCGGGTCGAGAATCTTGAACTGCTCGCCGATTTGGCGGCGCTCGAGGTTTGCCGAGATCTTCGACTCTTCTTTCTTCGCCAGCAGGCTCGAATAGATTTTCTGCAGCGTGTCGTAGTCGCGCATCAGCTCGACCAGGTCAGACTCGCGCGCGGGCGCCGAGTCGGCGCGCCGCTGATACTCGGCAACGACGCCGCGAAGACGCTTCTCTTCTTCCTGGTTGTGCGCAATGTCGCGGTCGATGCTCTGCAGGTCGGCTTGCAGTTGGCCGATGCGCGCCTGCTGGGCCGCTTTCTCCGGCGACATGGCGGCAACGGCCGCCGGGTTGGCGGACTCGGACGCCGCTTTCTTTTCCAGATCGCTCACCAGCCGCTTCAGCGCGAGGATGTCGGGGTGCGCCGGCTTCAGGCGCGTCTGCATGTTGACCAGCGCCTTGCGCGCTTCATCGAGCTGCGCCGGAGCGCCAACCGCGGTGAGCGCGATGACGTCGCCCGATGCCGCCGCTGCCGGGGTCGCTGCGGCGGCCGGCGGCGTCCGCAGCTCCGCGAGCGCACGCTCGGCGGAGACGCGACGATCGCGATCGCGGCTCAGCGATTCGGCCAGCGACTGCAGCTGCATCTGGGTGTTCTGAATCACCTGCAGGTTCGAGGCGAGCTGTGACGGCAGCTCGCCCATGTACTTGCCGCGGTAGGCCTCGAGCTTCTTCTCGTGGTCGATTAGACGCCGCCGGGCGTCGTCGAGCTGCGCTTCGAGGAACTGATCGGTACCTTCGGCGAGCACTTCGCGATCCTTGAGGTTCTCCTCGATGAACATCGACGCCAGGCGGTCCGCCACCTTCATCGCCGTGCGCGGGTTGTCCGACACGTACGCCACCCAGAACGCGTCACCGCGTACCGGCTGGAGCTCGATGTCTTTCCGCATCAGTTCGACCACGTCTTCCATCGTCGTGGCCTTGCGGTACTCGGGATACAGATCGAATTCCTGGATGACCTGTTCGAGCCGCGCGCGGCTCAGGATCTGCTGGCTGATGGTGCGGAGACGATCCTCCATCTTGGAAGTCACCGTCGATCGCACGTACGCTTCGGACACCCGCTGCGGCACGACCAGCATCGATGTCTGCGCGCGGTACTTGTTCGGCAGGAAGTGCGCGAATACCGCGGTGCCCGCGGTGATCAGCACGAACGGGATCAGGATCAGCCACAGGCGGCGGCGCGCCATTTCAAGAACGTCTTCGGGCGTGTATTTCTTTCCAGGAAGCACGATCGATTTCTCCTTACCGGACGAGCGGCGCCCAGAGCGTGAGGCCTACCCTGATTTCAGAACGCTTTGCTTCGGATCCGAAGCGCTCCGGCAACTCGACAGAGCTGCCGAATCCCTGACCGTACGCGACATACTCGACCTGGCTGGTGAGCAAGCGGCTGATCGACCATCGCAGCCGCGCTGTGGCGCCGTAGGTGTCGTAGCTGTTGTCCGCGTGGCCGGCGCCGGCGAATCCAACGGAGCCGTTGGACACGTTGGCCGAGGCCGTGAAGTTCAGACGGCGCGTGATGCGGCCTTCCAGGCGGGCGCCGACGCTGTCGGACAACAGCGGCTCAGCGAACGTCTCGACGAATTCCAGGTTGCGGCCGTAGTCCAGCGCCGCCTTCCAGCTGCGCCCGATCTCGCGCGACAGCGATGCCGTTCCGAGAAGCCGATAGCGATGGCCGCCGTCATGCGGCACCAGTGCGGAGCCGGTGGCGAACATCAATTTGGTGCGCCGGCTCACGGAAAACGGCCGGTTGTAATCGAGCCCGATGTCGAAGTCATGGACCGATTTCTCATTGAACTGAAGACCGTTCCGACTGACGATTCGGCGGCCGTATCCCGCACGGGCAATTGCGTAACGTCCCAGGTACTGGCTTAGCGTTGCCTTCGCGTAGTGGGAGTTGAACCCGGTCGCCTCGGTACGGGCGCGCTCGAATCCATAATCGAGCGTTACCGAGGTATGCCGCGCCAACAGATGTGTCATGGCGACGGTACCGGTCAATGCCCTCGTATGACGCTCGAACAACGCGTGCTGGCCGGCGGATTCAGGCGCCGACGCCGCATCGATGGAACCGGCTGCATCCGGTCGCGGTGCGAGCGTCACGAGATAAAACGGCGAGGTGCGGAAGCCCTGGATGACTTGCAGCCGCGTGCGGCGCCCGATATTTGCCGCAACACCCGCGGTGGCGTCATAGCTGACCGGGGCCGGTCCATCGAACTCCGCGTATCGACGGCTCGACGCGTCAGCCGCAAAAAAGAATGAACGTTGCCGCGACTGTCGATCGTAGCGAATGCCCGCCTGCAGCTCGGGATTGACCGCGTCCCGCCCTGTATCCAGCACTTCGAACGCGCGCCCGATCAGCGAGAGCGACTGCCCTTGTCCTGTGCCGGCGCGGCCGGAGCCGAACCAGCCCCGCACCGGCGTCCGCGCCGATTGCGCCTGCGCAATCGCCGGCATGAGTCCGCACACCATCAGCACGGCCGCGCGAATCACGAAAGAGCGGGAGGAGAAGCACATCACGTTTCAGGGAACGATCACCGTGTCGCCGGGCTTCAGCTCGATGTTCTGCTTCAGGTTCTTCCTGTTTGCGACGGTCGAGTAGTTGAACTGAAATCCGACCGCGCGGCCGGCTTCGTTGCGCACGATCGAAATGTTCTTCTTGTCCGCGAACTCGGTGAGCCCGCCGGCGAGCGAGATCAGCTGCATCACCGTCATCGAAGACGTGATCGGATACGGCCCTGCCTTCTGCACGTTGCCGGTGATGAACACCTTCTTGCTGTTCACCTGCTTGACGACCACCGTCGCCATCGGTTCCTCGACGAATTCGCCCGCCTTCGCGACCAGATCCGCGCGCAGCTGGTCGGTGGTCAGGTTCGCCGCCTGCACGTCGTTGATCAGCGGCAGCGTGACCTTGCCGTCGGGACGCACCACGACGTCGCCCGACAGATCCTTGTGCCGCCAGAACACGATCGTCAGGATGTCGTCCGGGCCGATCGTGTAGTCCGACGCGGTCGGGACAATTGCCGGCGGCGTCGCGGTCAGCGACTGCGCGGCAGCCGCCTGCGAAAGAGCCAGGGCGAGCAGACAGAACGCGATTCTCACGCTTCCTCCGTCATCGATGCGCGCGCGCTGTTGGCGCCGCGCTCCCAGTCGTTGCGGAACTCGTGGAACGGCAGCTGGCAGTCGTGCTTGCGCAGGAAGTTCAGGAACTTCTTGTACTCGTTCGGCTCCATGTTGAAGAGCCGCAGCACGATGCGGTAATTGCCGCGGGCTTCTTCGAGCCCGCGCTGGACGATGCCCCGCATGTTGGTGCGCGTAATCTCACGCTGCATGAACAGCGGATACACCGTCGTCCAGAACGACTGATCGCTGGTCGTCAACCGGTGATAGAGGTGATCGGCAACCTTGTCGCCGGGCTCCGCCGCGGCGGCCACGTGCGGGGCGCGGATTTCGACGGGAAGATCCTCGACGCGAATCACCGGGTTGCGGCCGACGACGAGCAGGCGCTCGATGACGTTTTCGAGCTGGCGCACGTTGCCGGGCCATGAATAGTCGTTCAGCACCGCGAGCGCTTCGGGCGATATGGCGCGAGCGGCTTCGCCTGGCCGCGGCGTGAACCGCTTGAGGAAATCCTCGACCATCGGCGCAATGTCGCTGCGCCGCTCGCGCAGCGGCGGCACGACCAGGTGAATGACGTTGATGCGATAGAACAGGTCTTCGCGGAACGTGCCCTGCTTGACCATCTCGCGCAGGTCGCGATGCGTCGCGGCCATCACGCGCACGTCGACGCGGCCGGCCGCGCGATCGGCGCCAACCTTCTGCAGCTCGCCGGTTTCGAGAAAGCGCAGCAGGAGGCCCTGCATGCGTACGGTCATCTCGCCGATCTCGTCGAGCAGCACCGTGCCGTCGGCCGCCATCTCGAGCTTGCCGGGCTTGTCGCGATAGGCGCCGGTGAAGCTGCCCTTGAGATGACCGAACATTTCGGATTCGAGCAGCGTCTCCGGGATGCCGGCGCAATTGACGGCGACGAACGGCTTCTGGCGTCGTGCGCTCAGTGAATGAATCGAACGGGCGACGAGCTCTTTGCCGACACCGCTCTCGCCGGTGATCAGCACTTTGGCGTCCGAGCACGCAATGCGCTCGATCTCCTGCTTAAGCTCGACAATCTGCCGGCTCGCACCGGTCAGCTGTCCACAGCTATCGGGTCTCATGTAGTCCTGCTAAGTTGTGATGGATGCACGCCGCAAGGCGGGCGACTCTCATTGAGCAAACGCGCGGCCACTTCTGCGCACGCAGAAACGTTCGGATTCCGGAGCCTTAAGTCTGCCGGGCGTTCCTCAACCCCATCCTGGGCTGAGAAAAGTCAACCAAATCCGGGATGCACGCAGATCGTTAACTGATGTGCGAAACCAGAACAGCGGAGCGATGTCAGGAGACGCGCCGCTATCGAGGGGACGACTCTAACTGTTGAGAACAGCATGCTTTGCCGTAACGACTTCATCAGCGCCTGAGCTGGCGTGGTGATTGCCCTCGCCTCGAGACATGCGGACGCCTTACCGAGTACTTCTCGCCAATGGCGATCCTGTTGAGCGCTGCTCGCTCACGGCCTTATTGAGCGGCGCGGGGTACGACACCATCGCGGCCGCTTCGTTCGAGGAAGCGCGTCATGCGCTCGAAAGACGCGCACCCGATCTGCTGATCGCGCATCTGCGGTTAGGTGAGTTCAACGGCTTACACCTTTTTCTCCGCGGCAGGGCACACAATCCGCACATGGCGGCCATCATCACCACGGGGCCGGAAGACACCGACATCAAGATCGAAGCCCTGCAGTTTGGCGTGCTGTGCGTCCTGACCCGCATGTTTACGCCGGATTTCCTGCCGACCATCGCGAAGTTAATCGAGCGTCGCGGCTCTCCTGCGTGGCACTGACTCGGCCGTAAATTGTTTCCGCGCTTGGCGTCCTTGTTGCACCGAACCGGCGGGCACGGTGCGACTTTAACTACGTCGAACGCAGATGACATTGCCGGGTTCAGGAGCGGCGCAAACCCAACTGCACTTCACAGGTGCCGCCGATTCCGATCCACTTCAGCAATTCGTTGAGCGGCGCCGCCAGCGCTTCATCGAGACCTTCGACGCACAGTGCGACACCATGCGCGCGTTGGTCGAGAAGCTCGCCACTTCGGGACTGCCAGGACCCGTCGCGAGCCTGAAGCGCGCCGCCCACCGGCTCGGCGGCATGGCCGGCACCGTCGGCTTCCCGCTCACCAGCGCGCGCGCCTCAGAGATCGAAGGTCTCGTTGACCGCGCGCGGCAGGGCGCATTCGATCCGGCCGCCGTCCTTGCCCTCATCAATGGGCTCACCGAGGCGCTCCGCTCCGACCTGGCGCGGCCGGTTGAAAAGGCCGCGCCCGCTCCGGCTGCCGCCGCCGCGCCCGCCGTCACGCCGATCCGAATCCTGATCGTCGACGATCATGCCCTGTTGCGATGCGGCTTGCGCGCGCTCCTGACGGCGGAGTTTCCGGGCGCCGCGTTCGGCGAAGCGTGCGATGCGGCGACGGCAATGACCGAGCTTCGCAAGAGCGCCTGGGACCTCGCGTTGATCGATATCGCACTGCCTGGAAAGAGCGGCCTCGATCTGTTGAGAGACGTGAAATCCGAATGGCCGTCACTGCCCGTGCTCGTGCTGAGCGGCCACACCGAGGATCACGTCGCGGTGCGCGCGCTGAAGTCGGGCGCCAAGGGTTACATCTCGAAGGACAGCGCTCCGGAAGATCTGGTGAAGGCCGTCGGCAGGATTGCCGCGGGAGGACGTTACGTCACGGACGATGTCGCAGAGCGGCTGGCGCTCGACACACGCAAGGACTCGAACTGCGCGCCGCATGAATCGCTGTCGCACCGCGAATACGAGGTGATGACCCGGATCGCTGCTGGCCGCACGGTCACCGAGATCGCAGAGGAACTATCGCTGAGCGTCAAGACGATCAGCACCTATCGCGCGCGGGTGCTCGAGAAACTCGGCGTCAAGAACAACGCCGAAATCGTTCAGTACGCGCTGCGGTGCGGACTGGTGAAATGACCGGGTCGGGGTAAACCCCGAAGGTGCTACTGCCCATGGCACGTACGTGCCACTACGGCCTACCCGATGGTGCCATGCGGGTGAATCGGTAGGAATCGATCGTCGCCGCATACGTCCGCGCCGTGCGATCCAGTTTCTGCCGCACGATGCGGCCCCGGCACTCTACCTCCGACTGCATCGGCTTCCGCCCGACGAAAAAGCGCATGTCGAGCAGCGTGCCGATCGTCAACTTGTTCCGCGAGGAGAACGACAAACCGTCGCGTCCAATCCCCAGCGTCCTTGCCTTGCGCCACCGCTCTCCAGCTCCCGCTCGAAACAGCATTGGCAGCTGCAGAGGGAACCGTCGAGCACGAGTGAGAGCCTTTCTCACCGCTGCTCCCTTGGGGGGGATACCCCGTTTAGAGCAACACAAATGCCAATGCCGAAATGGGCGATTGCGATCGTCACTGTCAGCCACTGTGCGTCGCAATCGCGGGCGCGGTGGTCAGGATTTTAACGGCGACGTGTAAATTTTGGCCTGTTTTAGCTGAGGTTGACACGCGAGCGACAACTGTCATTTATTGTTCGTTGGTGGCCCTAGCTCCCCCGGCTTGGTCGTGGATATCGGTGTGGTGAGAGAGCGCAGACGCGGTCCTCGCCGCTCGGGACGCGACCGCCGCGCCGGTCAGCGCGAGAAATTTGGCCTGACTCCGCGTCAGCTCGCGATTGTTGCAAACGTCGTTGCCGGTCTCAGCAACAAGGAAATCGCCGAACGCCTGGCGATCAGCGAGGAGACGGTCAAGCACCACCTCACGAACATCTTCGACAAGATTGGCGTGTCAACCCGGCTGGAGCTGGCGCTCTTTGCGACCCATTACGGGCTGATTCCGGGTTGACTCGGCTGACTTTTTAATTAGTGCTGCGCCGGGGCCGCCGTCGTCGGCGTCCCGATCACGCCATCGGGTGACGTCGGCGGCAGCATCGGCGTGAAATCCCTGGACGTGTAGTCGATCAACATCATCCCCAGCAGGATCGCGAGGAAGAACAGGCCGGTCGCGACGGTCAGCTTCGTCAGGTGGCTCTGATACTTGACGTGCATGAAGTACCACACGACCAGCGACGCCTTGAACACGGCGATGATCATCGCGACCAGGAAGTTGAACTGGCCGAGATCGACGTAGGCCGCGCCCACCGTCACTCCCGTCAGCACCATCAGCGCCAGGAAGATCGTGATGTACAGCGAAATCGGCGAAATGTGCCCGTGCGTGTGCGGCGCGTGGCCGTGCGGATGCGCGTGTGCGTGTTCGGACGCCATTACGTGTGCCTCTCCACGAGGTAGAGCAGCGGGAACAGGAAGATCCAGACGATATCGACGAAGTGCCAGTAAAGGCCGCTCATTTCCACCGGCGTGTAGTACTCGGCGTCGAACTTGCCCTTCCACGCCATCCAGGTGATCACCAGCATCAACCCGACGCCGATGATCATGTGCAGCGCGTGCAGGCCGGTCATCGTGAAGTACAGGCTGAAGTACAGCTGCGTCGTGCGCTGCAGCTGCTCCGGCGTTTGCGACAGCGGGCGATGCTCCACCGCGTGGCCTTCGGCCGCCGCGTGCTGCTCGTGATACACCCAGTTGTAGTTCGCGCCCGGCACCTCGTAGTTCGCGAACTTGTCCTCGTACTCGATCACCTTGACGCCGAGGAAGACGCAGCCGAGCAGCATCGTCAGGACCAGCCAGTTGACGGTCCACTTGCGATTGTTGGTCTGCGCCGCGCGCACCGCCAGGGCCATCGTCAGCGAGCTGCCGATCAGCACCGCGGTGTTGAGGCCGCCCCAGAACAGGCTCAGGCGCCGGCTGGCTTCGGCGAACGCGTCGAAGTACCAGACGCGGTAAATCATGTAGGCGACGAACAGCCCGCCGAAGAACAGGATTTCGGTCAGCAGGAACACCCACATGCCGATGACGGCAGCTTCCTTCTGCTGCGACATCGTGTCGAAGTGATGCTGCAGCGCCGGATGATGCGCGTGGGCGTGCGGGTGCGCGTGCGGGTCGGCATGTGCGACCGTGTTAGACAAGGTGCGACTCCTTGGCGACGGCGTGCTCGTATTCGTAGGGCTCGCTGACGACTTCCGGAACTTCGATGAAGTTCTCGGTCAGCGGCGGCGACTGCGTGTGCCACTCGAGGCCCGACGCGGCGAACGGGTTCGGGCCCGCCACGGCGCCCTTCTTCAGCGAGTAGAGCAGGTAAATCACCGGCAGGGCGTAGCCGAGGCCCAGCACGCTGGCGCCGGCCGACGACATCACGTTCAGCACCTGCATCTCGTCCGGATACGAGTGATAGCGGCGCGGCATGCCGAGGTAGCCGACGACGAACTGCGGGAAGAACGTCAGGTTGAAGCCGACGAACACCAGGATCGCGGCGATGCGCGAGAAGAACTCCGAATACATGCGGCCGGTCATCTTCGGCCACCAGAAGTGCAGGCCGCCGAGGTAGCCCATGATCGCGCCGCCGACCATGATGTAGTGGAAGTGCGCGACGACGAAGTAGGTGTCGTGCAGGTGGATGTCCATGCCGAGCGTGGCGAGGAACAGTCCGGTGAGGCCGCCGATCAGGAACAGCCCCATGAAGCCGTAGGCGTAGAGCATCGGCGTCTCGAACGAGATCGCGCCCTTGTAGAGCGTCGCCGTCCAGTTGAACACCTTGACCGCCGACGGGATCGCCACCGAGAAGCTCAGGAACGAGAACACCATCGCCGAGTAGGTCGACATGCCGGCCACGAACATGTGGTGCGCCCACACGATGAAGCCGAACACCGCGATCGCCAGCGACGAGAAGGCGACGAAGCTGTAGCCGAAGATCATCTTCTTCGAGAACGTCGAGATCAGCTCGCTGATCACGCCGAGCGCCGGCAGGATCATGATGTAGACCGCCGGGTGCGAGTAGAACCAGAACAGGTGCTGGAACAGCACCGGGTCGCCGCCGCGCGCCGGATCGAAAATGCCGAAGCCGAACGCGTTCTCGACGAACAGCATCACGATCGTGATCGCGATGACCGGCGTGCCGAGCACCTGCACCAGGCTGGTCGCATAGTGCGCCCACACGAACAGCGGCAGGCGGAACCACGTCATGCCGGGCGCGCGCATGCGGTGGATGGTGACGATGAAGTTGAGGCCGGTCAGGATCGACGAGAAGCCGGCGATGAAAATGCCGAGCGCCGTCGGGATGACGTGGGTGTTGGTCGCGGTCGCGCTGTACGGAGTGTAGAACGTCCAGCCGGTGTCGACGCCGCCCATCACCATCGCCGCCAGCGTGAACACGCCGCCGAGCCAGTAGATGTACAGGCTCAGCAGGTTGATGCGCGGAAACGCCAGATCCTTCGCGCCGATCATCGGCGGGATCAGGAAGTTGCCGAGCACCGCCGGGATCGACGGGATCAGGAAGAAGAACACCATGATCACGCCGTGCAGCGTGAAGAACTTGTTGTAGGTGTCGGCGTTGACGAAGTCGCCCTGCGGCGTCGCCAGCTCGAGGCGGATGAACATCGCGAACAGGCCGCCCAGCAGGAACATCACCGAGATCGAGATCAAATACATGATCGCGATCCGCTTGTGGTCCTTGGTCAGCAGCCACGAGGCCAGGCCGTGGCCGTTGTTCAGGTAATGACGCTCGGGAATCTTGAGTGTGTCGAGCATGGCTTACTTCTTCTCCGCCGGTCTGGCGGTCGTTGCGGCGCCGGCCGCGCCCGCGGATGCGGGCGCCGATGTAGTAGCGGCGTTCGGTGACAGCGACTTGACGTGTTCGATTAGCGCGACCAGGTTCTCTTCGCTGATCAGGCCCTGGAAGGTCGGCATCAGCGGCTGGAAACCCTTCACGACCTTGGCCTGCGACGTCAGGATCGACTCGCGCAGGTAGGCCTCATCCACCACCACCGTCGTGCCGTCCTGCATTTCCTCGGTCCTGCCCATCAGGTCCTTGAGCGACGGGCCGCGGCCCTGCCCGGTATCGAGGTGGCAGGTCTGGCACGCCAGGTCGGTGAACAGCTTGGCGCCGCGCTGCGCGAGCGTGCCTTCCATGCCGCCGCCCTGCAGCCACGCCTGGTACTGGGCGGGTTCGAGCACGGTGACGCTGCCGATCATGCCGGCGTGATTGGTGCCGCAGTACTCGGTGCAGAAGATGTGATACACGCCCGGCTTCTGCGCCTCGAACCACAGCTCGGTGTAGCGCCCGGGGATCGCGTCCATCTTGGTGCGGAACGCCGGGAAGTAGAGGCTGTGCAGCACGTCTTCCGAGCTGATCGTGATCTTGACCGGCCGTCCCGACGGGATGTGCAGCTCGTTGATCTCGCGCTGTCCTTCGAGGTGCTGGAACTTCCACATCCACTGCTTGCCGACGGCGTAGATCTGCAGCGCCTCGTCGGGCGGACGGCGCAGGTGGTAGTAGACCGACGCGCCCCAGCCGAACATGAACATCGCGATGATCGTCGGGATCACGCTCCACAGCAGCTCGAGCGGGAGATTGCCCTCGATGCGCGCGCCAATCTGGCCGTCGTGCGTCTTGTGGTACTTGATGCCGAGCCACACCACCGCGATCGACACGCCGATCGCGAAGAACGCGCACGTCGCGAGAATGAAGAAATACAGCGCGTCGACGTCTTTGGCGAAGACGGACGCCTGCTCAGGAAAGATGGGTATGCCGAATATGCTCATTAGCGACTATCCGTTCGTCTCGCGGCGGAGAGAGACGAAGACAAATCCAACCAGCGCCAGCAGCGTCACGGCGCCGCCAATCCGCACGGCCCTCATGGCCACGAACCCGTAATTGCCCTTCGCCGGATCGTAGTGATAGCAGTAGAGCAGCAGCTTGTCCGCGAGCGTGCCGATCTTCTCGTTCGACGATTCGATCAGCGCGAACTTGATGTCGCGCGGCGAATAATCGATGCCGAAGAAATAGCGCGCCACCTTGCCGGCCGGCGTCGTCACCACGATGCCGCTGGCGTGCGCGAACTGGTGCGAAGCCTCGTCCCACGCGTAGTTGAAGCCCGCCGCCTTGGTCAGCGCGTCGATCGACGCCTGGTCGCCGGTCAGGAAATGCCAGCCCTGCTCCGCCTCCGGCCGCTTGTAGCGCTCGAGATACGCCTTCTTCTTGCCTGCGGCCAGCACCGGCGTTTCCTTCGGATCGAAGCTGACGGTGACGACGTCGAATTCCTTGCCGACGGTTTCGTTCAACACGCGCAGCGCGCTTTCGAGGCCGTTCAGCACCTGCGTGCACAGCATCGGGCACTCGTAATACACGAACGCCAGCACCACCGGCTTGCGCCCGTAGTAGTCGCCGAGCTTCACCGTGCGGCCGTTCTCGTCTTTGAACTCGACGTCGAGCGGCAGCTGCTCGTTCAGCCGCTGCTCGAACGACACCTTGCTGAGCGCGTTCGGCACTTGATCCGACGGCATCGTCGGATCCGGCCGCAGGCCGGGCGCGTTGCCCTGCGCCGACACGACGACCGACATGAGCACGATGCTCACCGCCAACGTCACGATGCGATAACTCGTAAGTGCCACTTTCAACTTTCAACTCAACTAGCCACTGGTTAACTAACTGGCAACCGCCAACTGGCCAACTGCCAACTACCGCGGCACGACCGTCCGTCCCGACGAACTGTCCTGCATCACGCCGCCGACCAGCGCGCCGTTGTCCGCGCGCGTTGGAAACCCGCGCTGCAGCATCACTTCCATCGCGCGGTCGATCGGGATGTGCGTGACTCCGCCGTCTTTGTCGACCCAGCCGTACTCGGTCAGCTTCTTGTTCTCCGCCTCGCGCAGCGCGTAGACGTCCCTGAACGGCTGCGTCTGCAGGTTCGGCGTCGGCGGCGCCTTGGCCGGCACGCTCGCCGCGAGCGGATACTTCTGCGCCTGCTCGTTGGCCGACCGTGTCCGGCCTTCGAAGAACCAGAACGTGCCGTAGACGATGGCGATCGAGATCACCATCGCGACGCTCAGCCACAGCGCGAACTTGTAGCCGACCGCGACGTCGATGTCGGTGTGCTCGTACTTCGCCCCGGGCGGAGTCGGGCCGTATTCGAGATCGTGCTCGCTCACGTGCTCAGTGGACATGATGGTGAAGTGCCTTCTCCAGATGCGGATCGTTGACCGGCAGCAGCGATCGGCCGCCCAGGTTCGACACGAACAGCGAAATGAAAATCCCGCCGAGCGCCAGCGGCAGCGCCACGTCGAGCAGGTCGGGCGTGAACGCGCCCTTGCGCAGCTCCGGCACCACGTGCCAGTAGTAATCGGCGACGCGCGCCACCAGGATCCACGTCGCGATCAGCCGCAGCTTGCCCATGTTCCGCTTGAGATCGCGTGACAGCAGCAGCGCGTAGGGAATCATGAAGTGCCCGACGACGATGAACATGCTGAGGTAGCGGTACGAATTCTCCCAGCGATCCAGGTAGTGCGGAATCTCTTCCGGGATGTTCGCCGACCAGATGATCAGGAACTGCGAGAACGACAGGTACGCCCACAGCATCAGGAACGCGAACAGGAACTTGCCGAGGTCGTGGAAGTGGTGGCTGGTCAGCACGCGGTTGAGCGGCGCCGTCTGCGACAACAGCACCAGCACGCAGATGCCGAACGCAAACGCCGACAGGCCCTGGCCGCCGGCGTAGAGCATTCCCCAGATCGTCGAGAACCAGTGCGGGTTCACCGACATCGTCCAGTCGACCATCGCAAAGGTGAGCGTCAGGCCGTAGATCACCAGGCCCGCACCCGACAGCTTCGACAGCTTGTCGAGCAGCGCGGGATCGCCGGTGCGATCGTGCTCCGCCGACCACTTCGTCAGCAGGTAGCCCATCACGTTCCAGATCGCGAAAAAGATCGCCTGCCTGATCAGGAAGAACGGCGTGTTGAGATACAGGGCCTTCGACGCGATCAGCGGATCGGTTTCGGTAATGCCTTCGTGCGTCCACTCGTAGAGCGAGTGCATGCCGAGGACGATCGGCAGGAAGAACACCGTCATGATCGGCAGCGTCCGCACCGCCGCCTCGAACGGCCGGCGCAGGATGATGCCCCACACGCCGCCCGACAGGTGCTGGACCATCAGCAGCGCCATGCTGCCGAGGATCACGCCCATCCAGAACGTGTAGGCAATCAGGTACGCCTGGTAGAAGCGATCCGCGCCCGACATGAAGAAGCCGGCCACCGCCAGCACCACGCCGAGCACGCCGGCGATCATGCCGAACTGCCGCATGCCGGGAAGCGCCGTCCCCTGCGGTTGATAGTTACCGGTTGTCGATGCGGTAGCCACTTAGTGTTTCTCCGTCGGTCGATTCACTGGAGGCGATCCAGCAGACGAGGCTGGTA
>DASUSZ010000188.1:0-7989 GCA_036374815.1 Vicinamibacterales bacterium
GGACGATGTCATCCTCGCTGTCGCGTCCGAGCAGCGTCGTCGGCGCGCCGAACGGTGCCGTCGCGGACACGGTCTTCAGGACCATGACGTCGAGCCCCACGTCGTAGCCGCCGAACGCCAGCGTCGATCCGTCCGGCGACCACGATGGATATCGATCGTCGGCGGGGTGCGTGGTCAGTTGGATCGGTGATTGACCGGCACCCTCCGTCAGGTAGAGGTCCGCAGGCCCGTTGTCACCGCCGGCGGTGCGCAATGCGAAGGCGAGACGCGCGCCGTCGGGACTGATCGCGGGGTCGGTCTCGTTCAGCGGGCCCGAGGTGAGCGCGGCAAAACGAACGGCCGAACCCGCCGGGTCCGCCGGAGACGGGCGCGATGCAAGCACGTAGACAACGGCGCCCAAAGCGACCGCGAGCCCGAGCGACAACGACACGATCAGGCCGTGGCTGCGCGGCGGCTGCACCGGCACGGCGGGTGTCTTCGCGGCTTCCTGAGCGGAATCACGACGCACCGGCGCAATCAGTCGATAACCGCGCTTACGGATCGTCTCGACATACTGCGGTTTCGCCGTTTCATCTCCGAAGGCGCGCCGCAGCTCCCGAATCGCGCGATGCAGCACGTCGTCGGTGACGAAGACATCGGGCCACACGCGGGCGACCAGCTGCTCGCGCGTGACGACGTCGCCCGGAGTTTCGGCGAGCGCTTCGAGCACCTGCATCACCTTCGGCTCGACGCGCACCTCTTCGTCGCCGCGCGTCAGCCGGTTGAGTGACGGGTGGACTTCCCAGTCGCCGACCGAAAAGGACCTCACCGACACAGTATAGAAAAGCAGCCGTCACGAATTTCGTCCCAAACCGAAACCTCGGCAAACCATCGGCGGCCGATCAGCGCCAAAACCGCATTGGCGGGCGTATGTAAACGCATGCCCGTCATTTCAATGACCGTGAACAACCGCGCCGTCCAACTGGACGTTGACCCGGAGACTCCGCTGCTCTGGGTGTTGCGCGACCATCTCAATCTTGTCGGCACGAAGTTCGGCTGTGGCGGTAGCTTTTGCGGCGCCTGCACCGTGCACCTGGATGGTGTTGCGGCACGCGCGTGCTCGACGCCGGTGGGGTCGATCGGCGGCCGCCGAATCACCACCATCGAAGGCCTGTCGGCCAACGGCGATCACCCCGCGCAACGGGCGTGGGAACAGATCGATGTGCCGCAATGCGGCTACTGCCAAGCCGGACAGATCATGAGCTGCGCGGCGCTCCTCGCACGTAATCCGAATCCCACCGACGATCAGATCGTCACCGCGATGAACGGCAACATCTGCCGGTGCGGCACCTACGTGCGCATCAAGGAGGCCGTCAAACTCGCAGCCTCGATGAATACCACCGCGAACGGAGCACGGCGATGAGCATGCTGGCCGATATCCGGTACGCGGCCCGGCTGGCAGTCAACGAGTGGCGCTTCACGCTCACTTTGATCGCGACGCTCGCCACCGGCATCGCCGCGAGCGGCGCCATCTTCAACGTCGTCAACGCGTCGCTGCTGCGGCCGCTGCCGATCGCGGATGAATCGCGCGTCTTCCGGCTGCGCGACTACACCGAGAACCCCGGCGGGCAGCGCGTGCTGCGGTCGAATCGCGTGCCCAACTTCCTTTCGATCCGCGACGAGGCGCGATCGTTCTCGTCGGCGATTGGCCTGTATCGCGTGGAATGGTCGCTGATCGACGGTGATACACCGCTGCCGATCAAGACCACGTTGATGTCACCCGGCTCGCTCCAGTTTCTCGGCGCCCGCATTCACAGGGGACGCTTCTTTACTCCCGGCGAAGAAGAGGCCGGCCTCGACGCCAACGCCATCGTCCTGAGTCATTCGTTCTGGCGGCAGCATTTCGGCGGGCGCGACGATGTGATTGGTTCCACCGTGCGCATCGAGAACCGGCTGGTCACCGTGATTGGCGTCGTGGCGCCGGGCTTCCGCTTTCCTTACGACGCGGAGGCGTGGATGCCGGAGCGGTTCTCGCCGGCGGCGGAAACGTCGCTCGCGGTCTTCGCCCGGCTCGCGCCCGGAGTCACGCGGCAGCAGGCGGAACAGGAGCTCGACGCGATCGCGATTCGCGCCGAAGCGGCGCGCCCGATCGCGAACCGCGGCGTGCGCTTCGCGATGGTGCCGGTCCGCGAGGAATTTGCCGGCGGCCAGTCCCGCACCATGCTGGCGCTGATGGCCGCGGCCATCCTGCTGCTGGTGCTGGCATCGGCGAACGTCGCAAACCTGCTGCTGGCGCGCGGCATCCGCCGCGCGAGGGAGGTGGCGGTGCGAACCGCGCTGGGCGCCAGCCGCGCCCGGCAACTTCGCCAGATGCTGATCGAGAGCGTGATGTTTGCCGCAATGGGCACCGCAGTTGGACTGGCGGTGGCCGCGCCGCTCAGCCGATCGGTCTCCGGGTTGATACCGAACACGCTGCGCGATCAGTTTGGCCTCGCGAAGACGATGATCGACTGGCGCGCGGCGGTGTTTGCGGCCGTGATCATCGGCGCGGTCGGCATCGCCGCAGGCTTGCTGCCCGCACTGAAAATCTCGCGCGCCGACGTTACATCGACGCTGCGCGAGAGCTCGCGCGGCGTGTCCGGCGGCCATCGCATCATGCGGCTGCTCGTCGTCGGCGAGGTCGCGTTGGCATCGGTGCTGCTGATCAGCGCCGGGTTGATGGTCGACAACTTCCAGCGGCTGATGAACACGGACCTCGGTCTCGAAGCCGATCAATTGATCTCGATCCGTCTGCCGCTTCCGCCACGCTACGACACGGCCGAACGGCGCATCGTTCTCGCAAGACAGTTGAATGAAGCCGCTATCGCGGTGCCCGGCACCCGCAACGCCGCCATCGTCAGCATCAATCCGCTCGATCGCGGCAGCTTCGGCGCCGCGGTGGAATCGGAGGATGCGCCGCTCGCGCCCGGCCAGAGCGCGCCGGTGGTGAATCATCGACTTGTCACCCCCGGCTGGTTCGCCACGGCTCAGGTGCCGCTTCTGTTTGGCCGCGTCTTCACTTCGTCCGATCACGCGAACAGTGAGCCCGTGGCGATCATCAGCAGCCGAATGGCGAATCGTTTGTGGCCCGAAGGGCAGGCCGTCGGCAAACGCGTCCGACAGGCGCGGCCACAGGCACCGTGGCTGACGGTGATCGGCGTGGTCGGCGACGTGCGCGATACCGGCGAATGGAAAGAAACCTGGTATCTCCCATACGAGCAGCACGCAGCGACGCTCGCCGCGTCGACGATGAACGTGATGCTGAGGTCGTCGGTGGACGCGGCAGCAACGTTGAGCGCGATGCGCGAGAAAGTGCGCGCGATCGATCCGCTGCTGCCCGTGCCCGAGCCTTCGCTGATGACCACGCTATGGGAAAACGCCGCGGTCGAGGAGCGCATGAGCGCGGTCGCGTCAACGCTGTTCGGATTGAGCGGCCTGTTGCTCGCGGCGCTCGGCACCTACGGCGTGCTCGCCTATCTGGTGTCGGCACGCGCGCGCGAGTTCGGCATTCGACAGGCTCTGGGCGCGACGCCGTCACGGGTGCTCGCAATGGTGCTGCGCGACGGCGCGGTGCTGGTGATGGCCGGCCTCGCTGTTGGCGGCGTGCTCAGCATCGCCGCGATTCGCGGGCTGCAGTCGGCGGTGACGGGGACCGGCGCGGTCCCGCCGTCACTGCCTTGGATTGTTGGGGCGCTGCTGATCGGCACCGCGCTCGCGGCATCGCTGATGCCGGCCCGCCGTGCCACCAGGGTCTCACCGGTCGACGTGATGAGGAGCGAGTGATGCGGACACGACTGGACGTTTTAAAGGATGCCAAACACGGGATCGTCGAGGAGACGAGGACACGGAGCAAAGAACGGAGGACGCGGAGGTCGTTCATCAGCGTCAGCGTTGCCGCAACGGGTGGCTTGCTGGTCGCACTGCGGGCCGGTCCGCTCGCGCGGATGCAGACGGCAGCGTCAACAGGCCCACTCGCCTTTCCGACCCATTACATCCAGATCGACCCCGACGACCGGGTGCTGATCTGGTCGGCGCAGCCGGAGATGGGCGAGGGCACGAAGACGTCGCTGCCAATGCTCGTTGCCGAGGAGCTCGATGCCGACTGGACCAAGGTGCGCATCGATGATGCGCCGCTCGACCGCAAGTATGGCGGCCAGGGCGTCGGCGGCAGCGATGCGGTGCGCTCGGATTGGGACAATCTCCGCCGCATCGGCGCGACGGCGCGCGCCTGCCTGATCGGCGCCGCCGCCGCGCAGTGGAACGTGCCTGCCGCCGAATGCGAGACGACGACCCACGTGGTGCGCCACGCCGCTACCGGCCGGCAGGCGACGTACGGATCGCTCGCGGGCCGCGCGGGAACGCTGACGGTGCCGCGCGACGTGCCGCTGAAGGATCCATCGCGGTATCGGCTGATCGGCACGCGCGTCAACGGGACCGACAATCGCAAGGTGGTGACGGGTCAGCCGCTGTTCGGCATCGACGTGCGCCTGCCGAACATGAAGTTCGCGGCGATCGCAAAGTGCCCGGTCTTCAACGGCCGACCCGTGAAGATCGATGCGGCCAGGGCGCGCCAGGTTCCGGGCGTTCGCGACATCGTCGAAATCAAGGGGCTCGACAATCCCACCCTGCTGATGCCCGGCGTGGCCGTGGTCGCCGACTCGACGTGGGCCGCCTTCAAAGGACGCGATGCGCTCGTGGTGCAGTGGGACGAAGGCCCGTACGCCTCGGAAAGCAGCGCGTCACTCACCGAGCAGTTCGAGAAGATTCTCGCTGCCCCGCCCGCCACGCTGCACAACTCCGGACGCGTCGAAGACGCGCTCGCCTCGGCGGCGATCGTCGTCGACAACACGTATGCGTTTCCGTTCGTGTCGCACGCGACCCTCGAGCCGCACAACTGCAGCGCGGACTACCGCGACGGCGAGCTGTTCGTGCGCGGCCCCATCCAGATGCCGATGAGCGCGCAATCGATCGTCGCCCGCGCCACCGGTGTCGAGTCGGGCAAGGTGCACGTGCAGGCAACCCGCATCGGCGGCGGGTTCGGACGGCGGTTGATGTCGGATTACGCGGCCGAGGCGGCGGTGGTGGCGAAGGCGATCGGCGGTGCGGTGATGGTGGTCGACACGCGCGAAGGCGATCTGCAGCACGACTACTATCGTCCGGCGGCGATGCAGCGGCTGCGCGCCGGCCTCGACGCGCAGGGAAAGATGATCGCGTGGGATCACGTCATCGCGAGCTGCTCGAGGAACGTGTATCGCAAGGATCCGCGAGGGCCGCACTCGACCGAAACCTACGGCAGCTATGTTGGCCGGGTCACGTCGCTCGAGCAGCTCGATGCCGATCTGCAGCCGACGCGCATTGCCAACGCGCGCCTGCGCTACGGCGCTCCGCTCACCGGCGTGGCGACGGGCGCGTGGCGCGCGCCGGCGCACGTGGTCAATGCGTTCACGATCGAGACGACGATCGACGAACTGGCCGCGCGGGCGAAGCGCAGCCCGGTCGATCTGCGGCTCGAGATCCTGGGCGAAACCGCGGACGTTCCGAAGCGCGCCGACGATCCAAGTCCGTACGATCCGACGCGGATGCGGAGGGTGCTGCTCGAAGCGGCCGAGCGCGGCGGCTTCGGCCGGCCCGCACCGGCAGGGCGCGCGCGCGGCCTCGCCATGCATCACACCTTCGGCTCGTACTGCGCGCACGTGGTCGAGCTGTCGGTCGCGCCGGCTTCGAACAACCAGCGGCGCGTGACGATTCACAAGATCGTGTCGGTCGGCGATGTCGGGCAGCCCGTGAACCTGTCGATGCTCGAAGCGCAAATGCAGGGCGGCATCATCGACGGCATCGGCGCGGCGTTCTTCGGCGAGGTGCCGATCGCCAACGGACGCGCACTGTCGCGTAACTTCGGCGACTACCGGATGATCCGGCTGCGCGAAGCGCCGCTGGCCATCGAGTCGCACTTCATCGAGAGCCGGTTGCGGCCGACCGGTTTCGGAGAACCGCCGCTGCCGCCGATCGCGCCGGCGGTCGCCAACGCGATCGCGGCGCTGACCGGCGAACGCATCAGGATGATGCCGTTCATCAAGGCCGGCTTCACGCTGTAGCGGTTACAAGTGGGACAGGGGAAAGGACCCTGTGAGGGTCCCCCTGCAGGCGGACCCGGCTATTTTTTTTCGGCGAGCAGGGATTCGATCGTCGTTCGGAAGTTCGTGATCGGATGCGCGCCGACCAGGCGGCGCAGCGCTTTCAGCCTGCCGTCCTTGGTGACGGTGCCAATGAAGAACGTGGGCGTGCCGGTAACGCCGGCCCGGCCGCCCTCGCCCTGATCCTGGCGAACCTTCGGCGCCGCGACCTTCTGCTCGGCCATGCACTTCTCGAACGCGGGCATGTTGAGCGTGAGCGCCTGCGCGTGCCTGGTCAGATCCGGATCGCTCAGCGCCTGCTGATTGGCGAACAGGCGATCGTGGTAGTCCCAGAAGCGCCCCTGGCCGTGCGCGCATTCCGCCGCCTGCGATGCGCGCAGCGCGCGCGGATGCAGCGACTCGATCGGCAGATGGCGAAACACGTAGCGCGCCTTGCCCGTATCCACGAATTCCTTGATCACCTGCGCGTAGGTATCGCGCGCATAGCGGCCGCAGAACGGGCACTCGAAATCCGAAAACTCCATGATCACGAGCGGCGCGTCGGCCTTCCCCTTCGACGGCGATCCGGCGATCAGCAGATCGAAATCCGGCAGCTGTGGAGCCGCCGGCTTGGCCGCCGGGTTTGGCGGCGCTTGCGGAGGCTGCGCGCCCCCGGGCGGCGGCATCGGTGGACGCATCTGCTGAAGGAGCGTCTTCAGTTCTTTGAGCTCCTGGAGGATCTGCTGCTGCCCCTTCTCGAGCTCGGCGATGCGCTGCTCGATCGCCGTCTGCCCCTGCGCGGCAGCAGGGCGCGGCGCGACAATGGCGATCGCGGCGGCGGCCGCCGCGATCATCCACGAGTGTCGAAACATCTTCACGGCCATCGCCCGATTATGGCAGCTTCGCGCCGGTCACCGAGTTGAACTTCGGACCGTCGTCCACGGGCACACTGCGGCCGCCCTGATCGTGCGGCACGCCGACCAGCACCTTGCCTTCGCACGACGCGCCGATGCTGTCGGTCGCCGTGTAGAAGATGTGATACACGCGGCCGTTGCCGGGCACCTGCGGATTGCCCGAACGCTCCTGGCGCACCAGCGCGATCGGAGTGCCGATGCCGTCCGCGTCGCTGGGCGTATTGCCGTCGCCCTGCGTGTTGGTCGGCTCATCCTGCGCGATCATCGTCACCTTCACCGTGAACGGATTGCCGTCCGGATCGGTGATGCCGACGAGCTCGATCGGCACCAGCTTGTGATTCGGCGGCCAGCCGAGCGTCGGGATGCTCGGCACAGCCGAACACACCGGCGCCCGGTTGCTGAGCGTCACCGTGACCGTGAATGAACCCGATGCCGTCTCGCCGTGCGAGTCGGTCACGGTGCAGTTCACCGTGGTCGTGCCGAGCGGGAACACCGAGCCCGACGCCGGCGAACAGACCGCCGGAATGACGCCGTTCTCCACGTCGTTACCTGCCGCTGTGAAGTTCACCGCAATGCCGTCCGGTGTCAGCGAGGACGTGCTGATGTTGGCCGGCGGCGTGAACGTCGGCGCGTTGTTCATGACGGTGACGGTGAATGAACCGTCCGCGGTCAAGCCACCGCTATCGGTAACGGTGCAGTTCACCGTCGTCGTACCGATCGCGAAGGTCGATCCCGATGCCGGCGCGCAGAGCGCATTGATGACGCCGTCTTCGATGTCGCTGCCAGTCGCCGCGAAGATCACCGCAGCACCCGCTGCGCTCGTCGCCGGCGTGACGATGTTCGCCGGCGGCGTGAATGACGGTCCGTTGTTCATGACCGTGACGGTGAATGAACCGTCCGCGGTCAAGCCACCGCTATCGGTAACGGTGCAATTCACCGTCGTC
>DASUSZ010000189.1:0-3412 GCA_036374815.1 Vicinamibacterales bacterium
GCGTCATCCGCATCCAGCAGTCTCCGCACGGCGCCTTGAATGGCGGCGCGCTCATCAACCCATCAGGCCAGGCGCTTGGCATCATCACCTCGCTCGCGATTCGCGGCACCACCGTCGTGATCCCCGCGTCGCTCGCGTTTGCCGCCGCGACGAAGGCCGCGGCCGAAGGCGGGGTCAAGCAGGGCTTCCTCGGCGTCAGCTCGCTGCCGATTGCGCTGCCTGAGCGGCAGCGCGGCGGACGCGCGCAAGAATCAGGACTGCTGATCAGCCACATCGCTTCGAACAGCCCGGCGGAACAGGGCGGCCTGCTCGTTGGCGACGTGATCGTCGGCTTCGCCGGGGACCCGATCGATGATCCCGAGGCGCTGATCACGCGCCTGCGAGGCAACAAGGTCGGCACGCCAGTACCGATCACCGTGATTCGCGGCGTGAGCGCCGTCGATGTAACCGTGACCGTCGGCGAACGTCCAAGACTCAAGGGATAGTGGCACTTCGAGTGTTCGTGAGCGGCCGCGCGTCGGACGATCTGGACGCGCTGCGAAGACGGCTCTCGGCGGATTCGAATCTGGAGCTGGTCGAGCGCGCCGAGCTGGCGGAAGCCGTGGTTTCGCTGCCGTCCTCGAAGCCGGTCGACCCGCTCGTCGAAGCGCTGACCGCGCGCGAGCACGACGTGCTCGCGCTCGTCGCGGACGGACTTCCCAATCGCGAGATCGCGCATGCCTTGTCGATCAGCGAGCACACAGTGAAGTTTCACCTGGCTTCGATTTTCGGGAAGCTCGGCGTGTCGACCCGGACCGAAGCGGTCCAGAAAGGGGTCCGGCTTGGTGTCATTCAAATCTGAAGCAGGCGTCGACCAGGAACTGCTCGACGCCTACTCGCGGGCCGTCACGTCGACCGTCGAGCAAATCGGTCCTTCGGTCGTCAAGGTGGACGCAAGCGGCGGCACCGGCTCGGGCTTTGTCTTCGCGCCCGATGGTCTCATCCTCACCAACAGTCACGTCGTCGCGCGGGCGAAGCGCATCGGCGTCGCGTTGCCGGACGGCCGCGATCTCGTCGCGGATCTTCTCGGGGATGATCCGCATACCGATCTCGCCGTGCTCCGCGTCTCGGCGCCGGATCTGATCGCAGCGCCGTTCGGCGATTCGTCGGAGCTGCGCCCCGGGCAGCTCGTGATTGCGATCGGCAATCCATTCGGCTTTCAGCACACCGTCACGGCGGGTGTGGTCAGCGCGCTTGGCCGCTCGCTGCGCGCGCGGACCGTCCGGCTGATGGAGAACCTGATCCAGACGGACGCGGCGCTCAATCCCGGCAACTCCGGCGGTCCGCTCGTCACCAGCCGCGCGCACGTCGTCGGCGTCAACACCGCGGTGATTCTTGGCGGCCAGGGCATCGCCTTCGCGGTGCCGATCAACACCGCGCGCTATGTGGTGTCGTCATTACTGCGCGACGGGCGCGTGCGGCGCAGCCATCTTGGCGTTGCCGGGCAGGACACGCCGATTCCGAGACTGATCGTGCGATTTCATCAGCTGCCGCACGATCGCGGCGTGACGATCACGGCGGTGTCCGAAGGCACCGCTGCCGCGGACGCGCAGCTGCGGCCGGGAGATCTGATCGTGGAGTTTGCCGGCGAGCCGGTGAAGGGCGTCGACGATCTTCATCGGCTGCTTACTGAAGAACGTATCGGTCAACTGTTGCCGCTGAAGGTTCTCCGCCGCGGCGAGCTGCGCCGTGTCCTCGTCACTCCTAGAGAGATTGCGTAGAAGGGCGTCTTCAGACGCCCCTGCAGGCGGGACTAAAGTCCCGCCTCTCCGCTACTGATCGCTCAGCGCAATCAGCGGATCGGTTTTTGCCGCCCGCCGCGCCGGCAGCACGCACGCGATCATCGCGACGGCGATCAACATCGCGGCGACCGCGCCGACCACGCGGGGATCCATCGCGCCGGTTTCATAGAGCTGCGACTGCAGCGTTTGCCGCAGCAAGAACGCGCCCACGAGACCAAACAGCGCGCCCACGCCGACGATCAGCCCGCCTTCCTTCAATACGAGATTGAAAATGCTGCCGGACTCGGCGCCGAGCGCCATGCGGATGCCGATCTCCCGCCGGCGCTGCGACACCTGGTAGGCGAGCACGCCGTAGATGCCAATCGCCGCGAGGAACAACGCCACCGCG
Source organism: Vicinamibacterales bacterium (assembly GCA_036374815.1). GTDB lineage: Bacteria > Acidobacteriota > Vicinamibacteria > Vicinamibacterales > UBA2999 > 12-FULL-67-14b. Next base: position 2,170 of record DASUSZ010000189.1, read on the forward strand.
GCGAAGCCCGTCGCGAGCAGCATCGGCGTGCGGCGATCCACCAGCGAGGTGGCGACGCGATCCTCGAGCGTGCGCACGCCGTAGAACGGCATTTCGGGATCGATCTGCGCGATCTCGCGGCGCACCGGCGCGGTCAGCGTCTCGGGAGCCAGCGCGGTGCGAATGGCGATGCCGAGCGTCCGGGCCGGTCCTTGCCGCATCGGGCTGAAATACGCGCCCACCGTCAGCTGGCCATCGATCAGGCTGCGCAGCTTCATCGGCTCGATGACGCCGACGATCGTCAGCATCTGATCCTCGGGCGGCTTCTTCATGATGTTGTTGAGATCCTGCGGGAAGAACATCCGCTTGCCGAGCGCGTCGCCGTTGGGCCAGAACTTGCGCGCCAGCCGTTGATCGACAATCAGCACGCGCGGTTTGCCTTCCGCATCCTCGGACGTGAAGTAGCGGCCGGCGACGAGCCGTGCTCCCATCGCTTCGAAGTAGCCATCCGAGGCGCTGACTTGCGACGGCGATATCAACGACTCGCCTGGCGCCATCTGATACCCCTCTGCGAGGATCACGCTGTCGCTGTACGACCCGCCGAACGGCAGCGTCGTCGTGGTGCCCACGGCCTCGACGCCCGGCAGCGCGCGCAGGCGCTCGAGAATCCGCTGCTGCGCCGCACGCAGCGCCGCTTCATCCTTGTATCGCGACACCGGCATGCTGATCGTGCCGGTCAGCACGTTTTCGACGCGATACCCGGGATCGATCGTCAGCACGCGCTCGAAGCTGGCGAGCAGCACGCCGGCGCCGATCAACAGCATCAAGGCAAACGCCACCTGGCTCGTGACGAGGACGCGCCGCATCAGGCGCGGGCCGCGGCCCTGCGTGCCGCTGCGGCCTTCCTCGCGGATCACCTGCGCCATGTTGGCGCGGCGCATCGCCACAACGGGAATCATGCCGACGCCGATACCGACAAAGGCGATCAACAGGACCGTGAAGCCGACCACCGGCGCGTCGAGCGTGAGCGCCACGCCCGACGGCAGTCGATCGAAACCAAAGAATGGCGCGGCGCGCAGCGCCCACCAGCCGAGGCCGAGGCCGGCGAGGCCGCCCGCCAGCGACAACACGGTGGATTCAGTCAGGGCCTGGCGCGTCAGCCGGCCGAAGGTGGCACCCATCGCGTGGCGCGTCGCCAGCTCACGAATGCGTGACGTCGAGCGCACCAGCACGAGGTTCGCGACGTTGACGCAGCCGATCAACA
>DASUSZ010000190.1:0-9162 GCA_036374815.1 Vicinamibacterales bacterium
AGTCGCCATCCACTTCAACCGCGCCGCCTGCCAACCTGACGCCGGCGATGCGGCAGTACTTCGACGCGAAGCGCCAGTACCGCCACGCGCTGCTGTTCTTCCGGATGGGCGACTTCTACGAAATGTTTTACGAAGACGCGCTGGTGGCGTCGCGCGCGCTCGACCTGACGCTGACGTCGCGGTCGAAAGATTCGTCCGGCACCGCGGTGCCGATGTGCGGCGTGCCGTTCCACGCCGCCGACGGCTACATCACCCGGCTGGTGAGGAAAGGCTACCGCGTCGCCATCTGCGAGCAGATGGAAAACCCGAAACACGCGAAAGGCGTCGTCAAGCGCGACGTCGTCCGCGTGGTCTCGCCCGGGACGCTGACCGACAGCAATTATCTGGACGCGCGGGAGCCCGCGTTCCTGATGGCGATTCTCGCGGCGGGGGCCTCGGGCACATCGGGTGCCGCAGGGGCGTCGGGTGCGTTGTTCGGCGTGGCTCTCGTTGACTTATCCACGGGTGAGTTCGACGTCGCTGAATATTCAGGACCAGAGGGACTCGCGGCCTTGCGTTCGGAGATCGCGGTGCTCCGGCCCCGCGAGATTGTGGTCGCGTCGGGTTATGACGTCGCGGCGGCGATCCCGGAAATTGCGCAAGTAACCGCGCCGGTCACCGAAATTGATGGCTGGCATTTCGAGCTGGAATCCGCGCGGCAGACGCTGATCGATCAGCTGCGCGTGCAGAGCCTCGAAGGCTTCGGCCTCGAGCGTCGCCAGGCCGCGGTGTGCGCCGCGGGCGCGCTGGTGCGCCATCTGCGCGACACGCAGAAGGCGGAGCTCGCCCACGTTCGCAGCATCCGCCTTCGACAACTGAACGACGGACTGCAAATCGATCCGACGACGCTCAAGCACCTGGAGGTCGTGCAGTCGACCGAGGGCGGGCGCGCCGGATCGCTGCTGGACGAGATCGATCGCACCGTGACGCCGATGGGCTGCCGGCTGCTGCGCACCTGGCTGCTGCGGCCGCTGACCGCGCTGGAGCCGATTCGCGATCGGCTCGATGCCGTCGAAGAGCTTGCGGTCAGGACGACCGAGCGCGGCAAGGCGCGCGAGACGCTCAAGTCGATCCAGGATCTCGAGCGGCTGATTGCGCGCATTTCGCTGTCGACGGCAGGCCCTCGCGATTTGATGGCGCTGTCGCGATCGCTCGCGGCCGTGCCGCGGCTCGCGCTGCTGCTGAGCGAGTGCCAGGCGCCGCTCCTGCGCAGCCTGATCGGCGAGCTCGACGATCTCGCCGATGTGCGGCAGTGGATCGATCAGGCGATCGCCGACGAACCGCCGGCGCTCGCTCGCGACGGTGGTTTCGTCCGCGACGGCTTCGATCGCGAGGTCGATGAGCTGCGGCGCATCAGCAGGTCGGGCAAGCAGGTGATCGCCGAGATGGAAGACGCGGAGCGCGCCGCGACCGGCATCAAGAACCTGAAGGTCGGCTTCAGCCGGACGTTCGGCTATTTCATCGAAGTGTCGAAGTCACACGTTCCGAACGTGCCGGCGCACTTCATTCGCAAGCAGACGGTGGCCGGCGGCGAGCGCTACATCACGCCGGCGCTGAAGGAATACGAAGAGAAGGTGCTCGGCGCCGACGAGCGCATCGTGGCGCGCGAGCTGGAGGTGTTCGAGACCCTGCGGCAGCGCGTCGCCGCCGAGTCGCCGCGGGTGCTGGACACGGCGCGCGCGGTCGCGGCGATCGACGTGTTGAGCGGCCTCGCCGAAACGGCGACGGCGTGTAATTACACCAAGCCGCATGTCCACGACGGCGACGAGATCGTCGCGCTCGACGTGCGCCACCCCGTCGTCGAGCGATTAGCCGGCGGAACGTTCGTTCCCAACGACATCCAGTTGAACGGCACGACCCACCAGCTGGTGATCCTGACGGGCCCGAACATGGGCGGCAAGTCGACCTATCTGCGGCAGGTCGCGCTGCTCTGCCTGCTGGCGCAATCGGGATCGTTCGTGCCGGCGCGTGAAGCGAAGATTGGCCTGATCGATCGTCTTTACGCGCGGGTCGGCGCGTCGGACAACATCGCACGCGGGCAATCCACCTTCATGGTGGAAATGCAGGAGACGGCGCAGATCCTGAGCGGCGCCTCGTCGAAGAGCCTGGTCGTGCTCGACGAGATCGGCCGCGGCACGGCGACGTTCGACGGCCTCAGCATCGCGTGGGCGGTGGCGGAGCACATCGCGACCAATCCACGCTCGCGGCCGAAGACGCTGTTTGCCACGCACTACCACGAGCTGACCGATCTCGCCGACGCGTTCGGAGGCGTCGTCAACTTTCACGTCGCGGCGCGCGAGTGGAAGGACGACATCATCTTCCTGCACAAGATCCTCGCGGGCCGATCGGATCGCAGCTACGGCATCCAGGTGGCGCGGCTCGCGGGCCTGCCCGCGTCCGTGATCGCGCGCGCCCGCGACATCCTCAATTCGCTCGAGCGCGACGAGCTGACGCGCGGCGGCAAGCCGACGATCAGCGGCTCGCCGTCTTCCGCGCAACAGCAGCTCGGACTCTTTCAGTCAGTCAATCCGGCGGACGAGAAGCTCAAGGAGCGCATCCGCGAGATTGACATCAATCGAACGACGCCGATCGACGCGCTGCGAATTCTCGAGGATCTCAAAAAAGAACTTGATTCCGGATCGTGAACAAACGGACACAGAATCATGGAAACACAGAAGCATAGAAGCCGGTTTTTCAAATGCGTGCCTGTGTTTCTGTGTGTCTGTGCTTCGGTGTATGGTTTTGGCTGCCAACGCCCACCGAAGAGCGGCGTCGTTACCGTCGCGGTGCTCAGCTCGCCGAACAGCCTCGACCCGCGCGTCGGCAGCGATGAGACGTCGCAGCGCATCCACACGCTGATTTACGACTACCTGCTCGCGCTCGACGACAAGCTGCGCGTGGTCGGCGGCCTCGCCGAAAGCTGGGAGCAGGCCGATGCGCTCAATTACATCGTCCGCCTCCGCAAGGGCGTGAAGTTTCACGACGGCCACGAGCTGACCGCCGATGACGTCGTTTACACCTTCAGCAGCTTCATCGATCCGGACTTCGTGTCGCCGCGCAAGGGCGCGTATCGCGCGCTCGATCGGGTCGAAGCGATCGATCCGTATACGGTCCGTTTCGTGCTGAAGGAGCCGTTCGGGTCGTTTCCGATCAACCTCGTGATGCCGGTCGTTCCGAAGGGCGCCGGTCCCGACCTTCGCGACCGCCCGATCGGCACCGGTCCGTACAAGTTCGTGAGCCTCGCCGTCGACGACAACGTCACGCTGACGGCGAATCCCGACTACTACCGCGGCAAACCGGCGAACGACGGCGTGGTACTGAAGGTGGTGCCCGACGAGATCATGCGAGCGCTCGAGCTGCGCAAAGGCACCGTCGACATGGTCGTCAACGACCTCTCCCCCGACGTGATTCACCAGCTCGCGTCAGAAAAATCCGTGACGATCGCCGAGTCACCGGGCACCGACTACGCTTACGTCGGCATCAACATGCGCGACCCGGTGTTGAAGGATCGGCGCGTCCGTCACGCGCTCGGCTATGCGATCGATCGGCAGGCGATCGTCGACTACCTGCGCCGTGGGCTGGCGCGGCCGGCGATCGGCATCCTGCCGCCGGCCTCGTGGGCCTTCGACGAGAACGTCTTCCAGTTCAGGCACGATCCGGCAAAGGCGATCGCGCTGCTCGAGGAGGCGGGCTATCGCGATCCCGACGGCGACGGCCCGGAGCCGCGGCTGCGGCTGTCGCTCAAGGTGTCGACCAACGAGTTCATCCGTCTGCAGGCGGCGGTGATTCAGCAGGATCTCAAGAAGGTCGGCATCGAGCTCGACGTGCGGTCGTACGAGTTTGCCACGCTGTACGCGGACGTTCTCAAGGGCAACTTTCAGTTGTTCACGCTGCAGTGGGTCGGCGTATCGGATCCCGACATGCTCCGCCGCGTGTTTCATTCGAAACAGATGCCGCCCAACGGATTCAATCGCGGCTACTACGAAAACCCGGAAGTCGATCGGCTGATCGACGCGGCGATGGCGGCGGCGACGGACGACGAGCGGCGCAAGTATTACAGCGAGGCGCAACGGCTGGTTGCCGAAGACGCGCCGTACATCAGCCTCTGGTACAAGACCAACGTCGCGGTGTCCCGTACGGACATCGAGGGCGTCAAGCTGACGCCCTCGGCGGATTTCACGTTCCTGCGGGAAGTGTCAAAGCACTAGGCGGTCAGGCCTTGCTGAGCTTTTCGATCTCCGTCTTGGCTTCGGTCGCGTAGACCGAGTCGGCGTGCTGCTCGATCACCTGCTGCAGCGCCTTGCGCGCTTCGTCCTTGTTGCCGGCGAGGCGATACGCGCGCGCCAGCTCCATCAACACCGCATCGGCGGGCAGCGCCGGATCCTTTTGATCGACGATCTGCTTCAGCGTGGCGATGGCGGGATCGTACTGCGCGGCGCGCAACTGCGCTTCGGCCTTGCCGAGGCGGGCGCTGCGCTGCAGCAATCCTGAAGCGCCGGCGATCACCTGGTCGTACGCCTTGGTGGCTTCGTCAAAGCGTCCGAGCGCCACCAGCGCCTTGGCGGCGTGATAGCGCGCCGTCAGGCCCGCATCGTGGGTCGGATACGCGTCCGCGGCGGCGAGGAACTTCGGCAGCGCCGCTTCGAGCTTCGCCTGCTCGGTTGGATACGTGCCGGGCGCCTGCCCGCCGATCGCAGTCGGATCGTTGGTGGTGCCGGCCGGCGGCCCCGGCGGCATGACGCGCGCCTCTTCGATCACCATGCCCTCGGCGAGCGCGGTGCGCGCCTTGTTGTCGGTGTTGTTGCGGTACGCCATGTAGCCGAGCACGGCGCCGCCGACGACAACGATGGCGATGAGCGTGGCGGCAAGCGATTTCGAGTTGCTGCCCGCCCAGTGTTGCGCCTGTCCGAGTGCGATGGCGAGCTCGTTGTCCTTCAGATGCTGACGTTCTGTGTGTTTCATATCGCGACTTTCATTAAACTAGCAGTGGTCGCGCCTGTAGCTCAGTGGATAGAGCACCCGCCTCCTAAGCGGGGGGCCGCAGGTTCAACTCCTGCCAGGCGCACCATCTCAATAATTCAATACAGAGTAAACGTTCTCCCCCGGCAATTTCGAGCGGCCGTTCAGGAAGCCCAGCTCGATTAGAAACGCGACCCCAATCACCTTGCCGCCGGCCTTGCGCGCGAGATCGATGGTCGCTTTCGCGGTGCCGCCCGTTGCCAGCACGTCGTCCACGATCAGGATGCGCCGCTCGGTGGCGCACGCGTCCTGGTGAATCTCGAGCGCGTTCTCGCCGTACTCGAGGCTGTATGCCTCTTTGTGCGTCGCGCCCGGGAGCTTGCCGGGCTTGCGCACCGGCACGAACCCGCAGCCGAGCGCATTGGCGACCGCCGCGCCGAGAATGAAGCCGCGGCTCTCGATCCCGATCACCTGGTCGATGTCCTCGCCCATGTACGGCGCGGCCAGCGCGTCGATGGTGTCCGCGAAACCCTGCCCGTCACAGAGCAGCGTGGTGATGTCGTAAAAAAGAATGCCCTTCTTCGGGAAGTCCGGGATCTCGCGAATCTTCTTCTTCAGGTGCTCCATCGGCTCTCAGCTCTCGGCTTTCAGCTATCGAATAACAAAACCCGTGTTCCCATGCTCCGGCGCGAGTTCGTCGACGACGACGTGCTCGACGCGCGAGCGCGAGGGGCCGCGGCGCAGCGCGCGCTCGAAGCGTTCGATCGCCTCGGCCTCGCCTTCCGCGACCGCTTCAACGGTGCCGTCTTCATGGTTCTTGACGTAGCCGTTGATGCCGTCGCGCCGCGCCGCATCGAGCGCGTAATACCGGAACCCGACGCCCTGCACGCGCCCACTCACGATGAATCGACGGGCAACGCGCATCAGGACATTCTATCTCAGCCATCGCGCCACGGAATCATGTGAGGGCCCGCTTCAGGCGGGCCGCACCTACGGCTTCGTCGTGGGCGCCGGCTTTGCCTTTGGATCCACTGCGTCCAGCTTCTCGCGCTTCAATGCGGCATTGAGCAGCGGCAGCTGCTTTTTCAGCGTGTCGTTCATCTTCTGGATCTGCTTGTCCAGCTCCGCCGAGAGCTCGTTGAACACCTCGACGCTCTGATCGGTCGGCTTGTTGTCGGCGCTCTCGATCACGCCGGCCAGCGCCGCGATCTTGTTGTTCAACTTGATCGGATAGTTCAGCGGATCCTGTCCGCTGCGGTTCCTGACCTGGTAGGCCTCTTCCTCGACGGCGGTCAGCGGCACCATCACGGCATCGGCCAGCTTCTGGATCTCGTTCTTGCGGCGCGCCGACACTTTCTGCAGGCGCTGATTGATCTGCTCGCGCACGTTGCGGATGTCGATCACCGCCTGGTTCGCTTCCGTCACCTTGTCGCGCACGCGCAGCGACAGCTTGAACTGCTCCATCAAGTCGGCTTCGGTGATCCCCTCGGCGACGAGCCGCGGATCGATCGCGATGTTGAAATCGCGCGACTTGGTTTCACCGTTGGCGGTGATGCGCACCGTGTACTTGCCGGTCGGCGCGGCCGGGCCGCGCTGCGGCTGCGCCGCCCACATGATCATGCCCGGGAACACCACCGCGCCTTCATACCGCATGTCCCACGTGAAGCGGTTGATGCCGCGAGCGGTGGTGACGCGCGGCGGGCCGCCGCCGAAGAACGGATTGTCGTCGGTCGCGGCAGCCGGCTTGTCGGTCGCCGAGCCCGTGAACGCGCGCAGCACGTTGCCCTGCGCGTCGAGGAACTCGATCTTGACGTCGGACGCATCCTTGTTGAGGAAGTAGTCGAACGTCACGTTGCGATCGCGCCCGCGCATCGGGTTCAACGGCTCGAACAGGAACAGCGCGTTGTTGGTCAGCTCCGCACTGGCCTGGCGCAGCACGCCGATGTTGTCGAGCACGTAGAAGCCGCGGCCGTGCGTGCCAATCACGAGGTCGCGCTCTTCCGACACGATGCCGTGGACCGGCGTGACCGGCAGATTGAGCGTCAGCGACTGCCAGGTCGCGCCGTCGTTCCACGACACATAAATGCCGTGCTCGGTGCCGACGTACAACAACCCGCGGCGCTTGATGTCTTCGCGGATCACGCGCGGGAAGTCGGTGTCGGGAATACCGGTGACGATCTTCTGCCACGTCTTGCCGAAGTCGGACGTCTTGTAGATGTACGGCTTGCGATCGCCCTGCTGATAGCGGTTGGCGGCCAGGTAGGCGACGCCGTTTTGATGCGGCGACGCTTCGATCAGGCTGATGCGCGCAAACTCCGGCAGATCCGGAGGCGTGACGCGCTCCCAGTTCTTGCCGCCGTCACGGGTCACATGCACCCAGCCGTCATCCGATCCGGCCCACAGCGTGTTGGCGTCCTGGCGTGACGGCGCGAGCGTGAACACCACCGCGTAGGTTTCGACGCCGGTCTGGTCCTTCGTGATCGGACCGCCCGATGCCTGCATCGTTTTCGGATCGGACCGCGCGAGATTGGGGCTGATGCGCTCCCAGCTCTGGCCTTCATTCGTGGTGCGCCACACGTGCTGCGAGGTGGCGTACAGCACCTTGGGATCGACCGGCGAGAACACGATCGGATACGTCCACTGGAAGCGTTCCTTGATGTCGATCGACGAATACCCCATCGGGTTGTTCGGGTAGATGTTGACGGCGCGCTGCTGGCCGGTCTCGCGATCGAGACGGCTCAAGTAACCGCCGTAGCTGCCCGCGAAGAACACGTTGACGTCGTTCGGGTGGGGTGCGATGTAGCCGCTTTCCCCGCCGCCGACGGCGTAGAAGATCGGCGGCAGGCTGCCCTCGCCGGCGCCGGGGTTGGCCTGGCTGCCGACGCACGCGGTGCTGTTGTCCTGCTGCGCGCCGCAGATGTGATACGGCACGTGCCTGGTGGTGAACACGTTGTAGAACTGGCCGGTGGGAATGTCCTGATCGGTCCAGGTCTGTCCGCCATTCCACGTCACGTTGGCGCTGCCGTCGTTGGACTGCACCATCCGCTTGTTGTCGGTCGCCGAGATCCACAGGTCGTGGTTGTCGCCGTGCGGCACGCGGATGTTGGTCGTGGTCTTGCCGGCATCCGTCGACTTGAAGAACTGCACGTTCAGGACGTAGACGGTGTCCTTGTCCACGGGGTCGGCGTTGACGCGCGTGTAATAGAACGCGCGCTGGCGCATGTTGCGGTTGTCGTTGACCAGCTTCCAGGTGGCGCCGGCATCGTCGGACAGGTACAAGCCGCCCGCCGCTTCGTTCTCGATGATCGTGTAGACGCGATTGCCGTCCGCCCCCGACACCGAGACGCCGACCTTGCCCCACAGGCCCGTGGGCAGTCCCGGATTTTTCGAGATTTCGGCCCAGGTGTCGCCGCCGTCGGTGGACTTGAAGAGGCCGCTGCCCGGGCCGCCGCTCGACATGCTCCACGGCGTGCGATGCGCTTCCCAGAGCGCCGCGAAGATCACGTTCGGGTTCTTCGGATCGATCGAGATATCGACGCCGCCGGTCTTGTCGTCGCGAAACAGCGTCCGGCGCCACGTCTTGCCGCCATCGGTCGACTTGAAGACCCCGCGCTCCGGATTCGGCGCCCACACGTGCCCCTGCGCGCCGACGTACACGATGTCGGGATTCGTCGGGTGCACGAGCACGCGCGAGATCTGGCGCGTCTCGGTGAGGCCGAGGTGCGTCCAGGTGCGACCGCCGTTCGTGGTCTTGTAGACGCCGTCGCCGTGCGAGACGTTGCCGCGGATCGGGAACTCGCCGGTGCCGACATAGACGATGGCCGCGTCGGAGTCGGCGACGTCGATGGCGCCGACGGTGCCGCCGAAGAAGCCGTCGCTGGCGGGGTCCCAATTGAGGCCGCCGTCGGTGGTCTTGAAGACGCCGCCGCCGGTGGTGCCCATCCAGTACTCGTGCGGCCGCTGCCGCGAGCCGGCCACCGCCACCGAGCGACCGCCACGGTACGGCCCGATCTCGCGCCACTTGAGCGCCGCGAACGCGCTCGTGTCGTAGCGCTCGGGATGGGACACCGGCGGCCGCGCCGCGCGCGCACGCGGCGGCTGCTGCGCGCCGAGGCCGAGGGGGACGAGGAGCGCGAGGGGAACGAGGCGCAGGGAAGAGCGCAC
>DASUSZ010000191.1:0-8285 GCA_036374815.1 Vicinamibacterales bacterium
GCAGATGTTTTTCGTAATACGCGATGTGGCTTTGCTGCCGGAGCCGCTCCATGTCGGGATTGCGCGCCGCCGACTTGCCGCGATAGTGGAGCACCTCGGCGCCGGCAATGTAGAGGACCCTGCGGCCGCGCTTCTGCATCGCCAGGCACAGATCGACATCTTCGTTGTACATGAAGTAGCGCTCGTCCAGCAGCCCGACATCCTCGAGATCGGCGCGGCGGATCACCATGCACGCGCCGCTGACCCATGCTACTTCGCGCGCCACGCGGCTCAACTTGTCCATCTTGCGGACGATGAACCGTGTCTTGCGCAGATACAACCGCGAAAAGATCATCGTCTTGAGCTCGTTCCACGGCGTGATCGGCACGCCCCACGACAGCTCGGGAAAGCCGCGCTCGCTCAGCAGCCGCGCGCCGGCAATGGCCGCTTCGGGATGCGACGCCAGCCCGCGCACGAGCGTTTGAATCGCGCCCGGTGGCGCAACGGTATCCGGATTCATCAACAACACGTAGTCGCTGCTGGTCGCGCGGATGCCGAGATTGTTCGCCTTGGCGAAGCCGAGATTGCCGCCGGAGTCGATCACCTGCACCGTCGGCCAGCGCTTCCGCACGTGCGCGGCGGTTCCGTCCGGCGACTTGTTGTCGACAACGGTGATCGTCGTCGGGAACGGGGCCGTGTGGCCGTCGAGCGACTGCAGGCAGGCATCGATCTCCTGGATCGAGTTGTAGGTGACGATGATGATCGCGAGGCTGTCCCTATCGGGCACCGGCGGCCTCCTCGAGGACCGACAGCGTCGAGGCCGCGGTCACGCTCCAGTCGTACCGCAGCAGCACGTCGTTGCGATGACGCAGCACGTGCTGCCGCGCGGTGTCGTCGGTCAACAGCTCGACGAGCGCGCCGGCGATCTCTTCGTTCGCTGCCGACGGCGACACGTAGCGCGCGCCGGCGCCGCATGCCTCCCTGGCGATCGGAGTATCGAGCACCATCGGCGGCACGCCGGCGGCCAGCGCTTCGAGCGGCGTCAGGCCAAAGCCCTCGTACTCCGACAGGAACGCGAACGCCGATGCGCGCCCGTACAACGCCGCCAGCGCCGCTTCGTCGACATATGAGCGGATCGCAATGCGATCGGCATGCCGGCATTGACGGCGCAGCGCCTCGATGTCCACGTGCGGGCTGGTGCGGTTCTCGCCCACAATCTCCAGGCGGGCCGCGGGCACCTTCTCGGCGGCAAGATCGAACGCGGCGATCAACCGATCGACGCGACGGCGCTGGAAGATCGAGCCCACGTAAAGAACGATCGGGGCGCGCGGCCCGGCATCAGGCATCCGGGCGCCGGGAGCCGCAACGCCGAGTGGAATGACGCGGATGCGATCGCCTTCGACACCGATAAACCGTTTGATTTCGGCCTTCGAGAACTCCGAGATGGTGATCACGGTGCGCGCGCGTCGCGCCGACCACGCGCTCAGCCAGCGGCGGCGGGCCCCCTCGCGGAACGAGAACCATTCCGGATGGGCGAAGAACGAGACGTCGTGAATCGTGAGGACCAGGGGAGCCGCCACGGTCAGGGGAGCAGTGTATCCCGGCGCGAAGAAGACATCAGCCTTCGCCGCGCGAACCGCGCGGGGCAGTGTCGTCTGCTCCCACGCCGTCCCTCCGCTGCCAGCACAGATCTGCACGTTGGCGTGCCAGCGCGATGACGACTCGATCGGCGACGGCGTGATCAGCGTCCAGTGATGGCGTCGAGCCGAATCGCTGCGCGCCCACGCGTCGAGCAGTCCGCTCAGGTAGCGGCCGACACCCGTCGGATGGCCGCCGAGCTCGCGCGCATCAATCGCGACCCTCATTGACGTGTCGCGCCGAAGCGAGAGCCGCGAAGGCGGACCTCGATCGCGGCCTGATACGCGCGCCTGGCCGCGGCTGCGCACGCGGGCCAGCTGAATTTTGCCGCCTGCTCGACGCCGCGCTCGGCCGCGCCACTTGCATCGCCGTCGAGCACCGCCTGCATCGCGCGCGCGAAACCACCGGCGTCATCGGGATCGATCGGCGATGCCGCCGCGCCCGCGACTTCCGGCAGCGACCCGCGCGACGACACGATCACCGGCACGCCGCACGCCATCGCTTCGAGCACCGGCAATCCAAATCCTTCTTCGTACGAAGGCAGCACGAGCATCGCGGCATCGGCGTAGAGATCCGTCTTGCGCGCGCTATCCACGTAACCGGTGATGCTGACGTGACCCTTGAGCGGCGCCTCTTCGCAGCGCGCTTCCCATCGCGCCGACGCGGGCGTGCGATGACCCGCGAGGACGAGCGGCGGTGCATCGGGCCGGTCCGCACGCAGCCGCGCGTAGGCTTCGAGCAGCGTGCCGACGTTCTTGCGCAGGCTGAGCGTGCCCATGAACAGGATGTGTTTCCCGCCGCCACGGCTGCGGCGCCGCTCGAGCACTTCATCGGCCCATTCGGGACGGCCCGGCGGACACACATGCACGCGTTGCGGATCGATCTGCAGTTCGCGCGTCACTTCGCCCGCGGCATAGTGCGACGACACGATCACGGCGTGCGCGCGCGCGGCGTGCGACCGCGCCAGCGCCGGATAATCGCGCCGGATCTCCGCGTTCATCTGATCGGGGTGGCGCAGGAAATCGAGATCGTGAATGGTCACGACCTGTGCGGCGCTCGTCGACGGAATCAGCAGCGGACTCTGGCTATGCACCACGTCGTGCGAACCGGCCAGCCACTCGACGGCCGGCCACTCCATCCGGTTCCACGCCCACACCAGGACGCGGACCGGCACTCTCGCATCGTGCACTTTTACGGATGGCATTTCTGATGCAAGAGCCGGCGCCGGCCGGTCCTTCCAGGAGCTGGTGAAGATCGCGATCTGATCGTTGCGGTCGCGCTCGGCCTGGGCCGACAGCGCCTTGACCAGCTCGTGGACGAACTCGCCGACGCCGGTGCGTTCGCGCAACGCCGGCCGGTAGTCGACGAGAATCCGCACGGCGAAAAGAGTACCACAAACACGGCAAGTCCTTTGGGTTCAATGTGTTGACAGCACTGGACCCCGGTGATAGCTTAACCATTTGGGGGTCGAATGAAGATTGCGGTAGTGGGAACTGGCTATGTCGGGCTCGTGCTCGGCGCGTGCATGGCCGAATCGGGCAACGACGTGATGTGTGTGGATAAAGACACATCGAAAGTGGCCATGTTGCGCCGCGGCAAGATCCCGATTTACGAGCCAGGGCTGGAAGAGCTCGTCAAGCGCAACAAGGCGGAAGGCCGCCTGGTGTTTACCACCGAGCTCCCCAAAGCCGTGCGCGCGTCGGAAGTGGTGTTCATCGCCGTCGGCACGCCCCAGGGCGAGGAGGGCTCCGCCGATCTGCGCCACGTGATGAACGTGGCGCGCGACATCGCGCGCGCGATGAACGGCTACAAAGTAATCGTCGACAAGAGCACCGTGCCCGTCGGCACCGCGGAAAAAGTCCGCGAGGTCGTGCGCCGCGAGACCACGCATCCGTTCAGCGTCGTCAGCAATCCGGAATTCCTGAAGCAGGGCGCCGCCGTCGACGACTTCATGAAGCCCGATCGCGTCGTGATCGGCGCCGAGGATCCGCGCGCCGCCGAGATCATGGTGAAGCTGCACATGCCGTTCACGCGCACCGGCGCGCCGATCATGGTGATGGACTGCGCCAGCGCGGAGCTGTCGAAGTACGCGTCGAACGCGATTCTCGCGACGAAGATCTCGTTCATGAATGAGATCGCCAACGTCTGCGATCTGTTCGGCGCCGATGTCGATCGCGTGCGGCAGGCGGTCGGCTCGGATCGGCGCATCGGCAGCTCGTTCCTGTTCCCGGGCGTCGGCTACGGCGGCAGCTGCTTCCCGAAGGACGTCAAGGCGCTGTCGAAATTTTCCGCGGACAAGAAATACGACTTCAAGATTCTCAAGGCCGTCGACCAGGTCAACGAGTACCAGAAGCGCGTGCTCGTGAAGAAAATCGAGTCGCACTTCGGAAGCGCGCTGAAGGGGAAGACCATCGCGGTATGGGGGCTGGCGTTCAAGCCGAAGACCGACGACATGCGAGAGGCGCCGTCGATCCCGATCATCGAAGCGCTGCTGGCCAAGGGCGCAAAGATCCAGGCCTACGATCCGGAAGCCATGAAGGCGGCCAGGACGATCTTCGGCAACAAGATCACCTACGCCGCGAAAAACTACGACGCGCTGAAGGGCGCCGACGCGCTGGCGATCGTGACCGAGTGGCAGGAGTTCCGCGAGCCCGATTTCGCGCGCATCAAGAAGCTGATGCGCTCGCCGGTCATCTTCGACGGGCGTAACATCTATCAGCGCGATCAAATGAAGACGCTGGGGTTCACCTATTTCTCGATCGGACGCTAGCCGCTCGCGCGTCGTCGTCACCGGCGGCGCCGGCTACATCGGCAGCCACGCGGTGCGCGCGCTGACCGAGGCGGGCCACGCGGTGGCGGTGCTCGACGACCTGTCGGCGGGGCACGCCGAATCGCTGCCGGCAGGCGTGCCGCTGATCAGGGCCGCGATTCACGATCGCGACGCGGTGCGCCGCCTGCTCACTGAGCATCAGGCCAGCGCCGTGATGCACTTCGCGGCGTGGTTGAAAGTCGGCGAGTCGGTCGAGAAGCCGGTCGAGTACTACGAGAACAACGTCGCCGGCACGCTTGCCGTGCTTGGCGCGATGCGCGACGCCGGCGTCAAGCGCTTCATTTTTTCATCGACCTGCGCCGTCTACGGCGAGCCGTCTTCGGTGCCGATCGACGAGACACATCCGACCAGTCCGATCAACGCCTACGGCGAATCGAAGCTGACCATCGAGCGCGCGCTGCCGCACCTCGAGCGCGCGCACGGCATCAAGTGGATCGCGCTGCGCTATTTCAATGCCGCCGGCGCCTGGCCCGACGGATCGATTGGCGAGGATCACGCCGACGAGATTCACCTGATTCCGCTCGCGATTCGCGCCGCGTTCGGCGGCGCGCCATTGAAGGTCTTTGGCGAGGACTATCCGACGCCCGACGGCACCTGCCTGCGCGACTACATCCACGTCTGCGACCTGGCGTCTGCGCACATCAAGGCGCTCGAGGCCCTCGAACGTGGTGGCGCGTCCGGCGCCTTCAACGTCGGCACCGGCCGGCCGCACTCGGTCAAGGCCGTCATCGACACCGTCGGCCGCGTCGTCGGACGCCCGGTGGCCTGGCAATCTGCGGCGCGCCGGGCGGGAGATCCTGCGGTACTCTATGCATCCAGTGACCGTGCGCAACGCGAGCTGGGATGGCAGCCTCAATACGCCGACCTGGAGGTCATCGTCCGGCACGCGTGGCAGTGGCACTCGTCCCATCCCCGGGGGTATGCAGGGTGAGTAGCACCGAGCGCTGATGGACGCATTCCTGCGGCTGCTTCGTTACGCGACCCCGCATCGCGCCGTGATTGCCGGTGCGGCGCTGGCCATGGTCGTGTACGGGGCGGCGAGCGCGGCGCTCGCGTACCTGATCAAGCCAATCATCGACGACGTGCTGATCGCGCAGGGCGACATGCGCTTCATCGCCGCGGCGATCCTGGCGGTGTACCTGCTCAAGGGCATCGGCGCGTATTTTTCCAGCTACCTGATGGAAGGCCTCGGCCATCGCGTGGTGATGGTCGTGCGCAACGATCTGTTCCGCCACATGCTCGACCAGTCGGCGGCGTTCTTCGCGCGCCGCGCCGTCGGGCAGCTGCTGTCGCGCATCAACAACGACGTCGGGCTGATCCAGCGCGCGGTGTCCGAAACGATCGGCGACCTGGCGCGCGAATCGCTGGTGCTGGTCGGCGCGGTGGCGCTGTTGTTCTATTACGACGCGAAGCTGGCGCTGCTGTGCATGACCGGCGCGCCGGTGATCGTGTATCCGCTGGTGCGTTTCGGACGGCGGGTGCGGACCGTGACGCGCTGGAGCCAGGAAGCGCAGGAGCACATGTCGCACGTGGCCGCGGAAGCATTCGCCGGCCACCGCATCGTCAAGGCGTTTGGCGCCGAGGCGCGCGAGGCGGCGAAGTTTCAGCGCGTGTCGTGGACGTTGTTCCGGACCAACCTGAAGGTCACGCGCGTGCTGGCGCTGTTGCCGCCGTTGATGGAATTCCTCGGCGGCATCGCCATCGCCGGCGCGTTGTGGTACGGCAGCCAGCAGATTGCCGCCGGACGCCTGACGGCTGGGGAGTTCACGTCGTTCCTCGCGGCGCTGCTGTTCATGTACGCGCCGATCAAGAAGTTGTCGCGCGTCAACGCCAACCTGCAGCAGGCCGCGGCCGCCTCCGAGCGCATCTTCGAGGTGCTCGACGTCCACACCGAGGTGCTGGAGCGCGACGGGGCACAGCCGCTGCCGCCGTTTACGAGCGAGATCGAATTCAAGGACGTGACGTTCGCCTATGAGGACGGCCACGGCCGCAGCACGCTGCGCGGCGTGTCGTTCACCGTGCGCGCCGGGCAAATGGTGGCGATCGTCGGCCGCAGCGGCGCCGGCAAGACCACGCTGGTCAACCTGCTGCCGCGCTTCTACGACGTTTCGACCGGCGCGATCACGGTCGACGGCCGCGACATCCGCGACGTCACGCTCGCCTCGCTGCGCTCGCAGATCGGCATCGTCACGCAGGAGACGGTGCTGTTCGACGACACGATTGCCGGCAACATCGCCTACGGCACACCCTCGGCGACGCCGGAGCAAATCGAAGCGGCGGCCCGCGCTGCCAACGCGCACGATTTCATTGCGGCGCAGCCAGACGGCTACCAGACGATGATCGGCGAGCGCGGCCAGCGCCTGTCCGGCGGACAACGGCAGCGCCTGGCCATCGCGCGCGCGTTGTTGAAGAACTCGCCGATCCTGATCCTCGATGAAGCGACATCGGCGCTTGATTCCGAATCCGAACGCCTGGTCCAGCAGGCACTGGCGACGTTGATGATGAACCGCACGTCGTTCGTCATCGCGCACCGGCTGTCCACCGTGCGGCGCGCCGACGCGATCATCGTGCTCGAGCGCGGACGCATCGTCGAGATCGGCAAGCACGACGAGCTGGTGGCGCGGCCCGGCGGCTCGTACGCACGGCTCCATCAAATGCAACTGCTCGAATCGAAGTCCGACTCCCGCGTGCTCAAGGCGGTTGTCGATCAACCCTTCGACTCCGCTCAGGGCAAGCCCTTCGACTCTGCTCAGGGCAGGAAGGCGGAGAGCTCGCGATGATCAAGAGCATGACCGGCTTCGCGTCGTTGACGCGCGACGACGAGCGCGGCGCCATCGGCGTCACGATCCGCTCGGTCAACCACCGGTTTCTCGATCTGCAGCTGCGGCTGCCGCCGTCGATCGCCGATCTCGAGCCGCGCCTGCGCGCGCTGGTGCAGAAGCACCTGGCCCGGGGACGTGTGGAGGTCACGATCAGCCTGCAGCTGCGGCAGAACGCCGCGCCGCAGATCGAGCTGAACGACGAATTCGCCCGCGCGCTCTCGGCGGCGATGCAAGACGCGCGCAGCCGCGGACTGGTCGCCGGCGAGCTGACACCCGGCGATCTGCTGCGGCTGCCGCAGGCGCTCACCATCCGCGAAAAGCTGCCAGAGTCCGGAGGCGTCTCGTCGCAGCTCGGCTTCGCGGTCGATGATGCCGTCGAGAGCGCGATCGTGCAGCTCGACGAGATGCGAGCGCGCGAAGGCGTGCACCTGCGCACGGATCTCGACGCGCGCAAGGGGTTGCTGGCCGGCCTGATTGCCCGGATCGCCACGGCCGCCGACACCGGGCGCGAGGAGTTGGAAGCGCGCCTGCTCGAGCGCGCGCGCGAGATCGCGGCGGCGCTGCCAATCGATCAGGCGGCGCTGACGCAAGAAGTGGTGCGCGTCGCGCAGCGCTCGGACATCAGCGAGGAGGTGACCCGCTTTCACGGCCATCTCGCGCATTGGGACGCGCTCTCCGACAGCCCCGAGCCGTGCGGCCGCAAGCTGGACTTCCTGTTGCAGGAAATGAACCGCGAAGTGAATACGATTGGATCGAAGGCCGACGGCCTGCAGGTCTCGGAAGTGGTGATCCAGGCGAAGGCCGAGCTCGAACGGATGCGCGAGCAAGTGCAAAATGTGGAGTAGGGCCGCACACAGCGCAGATGCCGCAGATGGAGCAGGTGGCGCGGAGCGCGCAAATGGCGCACAAGACCAGTAGCGACCCCGCGAAGGGACTCCTGTTCATCATTTCCGCCGCGTCGGGCACCGGCAAGACGACGCTTGCCGAGCGGCTGGTGCAGATCCTGCCCAACCTGC
>DASUSZ010000192.1:0-13339 GCA_036374815.1 Vicinamibacterales bacterium
GCCCGACATCGAGGCCGCCGGCTTGAAGTTCTTGTCGAACGGACGGATGCGCAGGAAATAAATGTCGCTGCTGGTCTGCTTGGCGCCGTTGACCGCGTCGTTGTCGGTGGCGCGCGCGTAGTAGGACACGGAATCGCCGGCTTTGACGCCGAGCTCCTCCATGTAGAACGTGTGGCCCGCCGTGACCTCCTGCGTGGCACGCGCGCCGCCGAACAGCGGGATCACTTTCTCTTCGCCGCCGTTGATCTGGTAAACCAGCTGCAGGTTCTTCACCGCATAGTCATCGTCGGCGGTGGCCTCGACGAAGAACTCCTCGACGGGCGTGGCGTCGGTGTCGCGGCCCGGCTTCGACAACTTCACCGTTGGCGCGAGATCCGACAGCAGATCGACGTTGTACTGCGGCGAGGCGGTCAGGCGCTCGCCGTTCGGCGCGTCGAGCTCGACACGATAGAAGCCGTCGTGCTGAGCGGTGAAGTTGGCCGACAGCGTGCCATCCGCATTCACCGCAAGCGGCACGCTCTCCTTTTCACCCAGCACCACGCGCCCGCCCTTCGACGCCATCGTCGGCGTGATCGTGACCTTGACGTCGGTGCCCTTCAGCACCGCGATGTCGCCACCGTCTTCGATCTTGCGCGGCTCCAGCCCGGTGTACGACGGGAAGGTGTATTCGAGGTCGATCTTCTTCGCGTACGGCACTTCCAGGACGTTGAGCTTGTGGGGCGCCGAACGCACGCCGGCCGCTTCGACCACGTAATCAAGCGGTTCCGACAGATCGAACAGCATGCCTTCGTACGATCCGTTCTCGGCCTTCACCATCGGGACGCGCTCGAAGGCGCCGCCGCTGCCCTTGCGGATCAGGATCGCGGCGTCGGCCGCATCGAACCCCGACAGCGTGGCGCTGATCATCTGATCGGCGCCCTTGGCGACGGTGGCGTCGCCGGGCTTCACGTCGATCTTGTAGGGGGCGGCCGCTTCGGCGTCCGCGGAGATCACGAAGATCGCGGACAGCGCGTGGCGGAAATATGCGGGGCCGAACGCAAACAGCGCGATCGCCGCGACGGCCACGCCGCCGGCGATCCACACGTAACGCTTCATCGGCTCGCGCTCGATGCGCTGGCCTTCCTGGATTTCGTGGACGCGATCGATCGCGTGTTCGACCAGGCGGCGGATCAACTCGGGCGACCAGTCGTTGGGCCGCTCGGTCGCTTCCATCGCGCTCAGGATCGCGGAGTCGAGCGTCGGCTCGTGCTCCTCGAGGTACATCGCAACCTGTTCGTCGGAGACTCTGCGCGACAACGGGCGCGCGAAGAACCACGCGCCGGCGGCGACGAACACCAGCGCCGTGACGATGCGGAACCAGAAGATTGCGGCGGGCGTGAACTTGAGGGTTTCGAGCGCGTAGGCGATCGCGACGATCGCGATCAATCCGGCAAGCAGGAACCCGACGGCGCCCCGCAGCGCGAGCTTGATGCGCCAGCGGCGGCGAACCTGCCGGACCACGTCGAGCAACTGTGCGCGGGCATTGACCTCACCCATCGGCTGGCTCCTTGTTACGTTCTTACGCGCGAATAACGGTGAGCGATTACCGTCTCTGCGATCAAAAGCAGGATACCTGCGAACAGCAGATACCACCAGACCCGTTGTGCGAGCTCCTGCGCCTCATCCGGTAAGACGTCCTGGCCTGAATTCGGGCCTGCCGGACCATTGCCGGTGACCGACGCGACCAGCTCGGTCGGCTCGATGCGATCGAGATTCGACTCCGCGAGATTGACGTTGCTCGCGGCGACGATCGTTGGTCCCGCGTCTCGTCCCGCGCCGCGTACCTCGTAAAACCCTTGCTCGGTCAGCTCGAGCGCCGCCGCCGGCGCCGCGGCTCCCGGCGCCGCGGCCGCGGGGGCCGACAGATCGCGGCGCTGGCCGCCGGGCGTCAGAATCGTCCGGCCCGCCGCCGCGCGCGCCGCGCTCGCCGTCGTCGCCCCCGCCGCAACTTCGGCAGCGTCGACGTCGAGCACCTGGCCAATCGTCAGCCACGCCGGTTGTTCCTTGAATCCGGAAAGATGCCGGCCGAGCTGATGCACGAACGGCAGAAACATCGGCTTGAGCGCGAGGTCGTTCCAGTTGAGATCGAGCGTTGACGCGTAAACGACGACGCGGCCGCGGCCGATGGCGCGCTCGACGAGCGCCGGCTCGCCGGTATCGAATCGTGCGAGCACGCTGGCATCCTTCGATGCGGTCAGGGCGCGATACGAGTAATAGCGCGCGGTGGAAAAATCGCCGCTGCGCGGCGCGCGGAACGGCTCGAAGATCGCATGGCCGTAATCCATGCCGCTGAGCCGCGCTGCGGCACCGCGCGTGCGATCGACCGTCGGGCCGATCGACACCGGCAGCCACGACGCGCGCGACGCCGGCCACGACGCGCGCGGCCCGAGCGCCATCAGCAACCCGCCGCCGCCTTCGACGAACGTCACCAGCCGGGCGGCCACCGCGTCGCCGACCGGGATGTCGTTCAGGAAGATGACGCGCGCGCGATTCATCGCATCGCCGGCCAGCGCCTCGGCTGACTGCATCGACGCGCTGAAATGCGGCGACTCGCCGATCGCCAGCGCCCGCGACAGATATAAGGACGCATCCGCGGAGCCCGACGTCACCGTCATTACCGGCACCGGCGCAGACGGCGTCAACACGAAGTGGAACGTGTTGTCGCGCGCGAGCGCGTCGACCGCCGCGCCGCCGGCGGTGCCGAGGCGCACCACCGCGCGCGTGTTCGGCGAGGTCACCGTCAGCGGCGAAAACGAAATCGATGCCGAGGCGTTCGGCGCGACGCTGATCTTCAGGTCCTGCACGATGCGGCCGTCGATCTCGAGATTGATCGGAACGTCCGTCGCCGCGGTATCGGTGCGGTTCAGCACGCCCGCCGTCACCGTGACGCGCTCCGGCTGACCCTGTTCGCGGCTGCGCAGCAACGCGACCGGCGTCAGCGCCAGGCTTGCGCCTTGCGCGCCGGTGATCAGTTTCGTCGTGACGGTGGTGCCGCCCGGCAGCCGCAGCGTGTCGTCGGGCTGCCAGCCGCCACGCTGAAAGTCCGAGACGATGATCACTTCCTTGCGCGGCAGCAGCGATTCGGCAAGCAGGCTGCCCGCGAGCTTGAGCGCGGGTCCAAACTTCGTCGAGCCGGGACCGGGCGATGCCGCGTTGATTTCCGCCAGCGCGCGCGAGCGATCGGGCGTCGATCGCAGCGCCACTTCCGCCGTATCCGAGAACAGCACGACCGAAATGCGATCCGCCGGGGTCGTGCCGGCCAGCGCTTCAGCCGCGGCGCTTTGCGCGCGCGGCCACGCATCCGCGTAGCCCATGCTGTAGGAGCGATCGACCAGCACCACGATGTCGCGGGCGCCGCCCGGCGCCGCCGCGAGATCGGAGCCGCGCAGGAACGGCCGCGCAAAAGCGGTGACGATCAACGCGATCGCCGCCAGCCGCAGCGCCAGCAGCAGCCAGTCGCGAATGCGCCGGCGCTGCACCGACTCGTACGGAATCTTGCGCAGGAACATCAGCGACGGGAACTCGACGACCGACTTGCGCTCTTTCTGCGTGAGATGGATGAGGATCGGCACCGCGAGCGCGGCGAGGCCCAGGAGGAACAGCGGGGCGAGAAACGACACGGCCGGCTTACCTCGTCCTCGCCAACCGCTGGCGCATCGAGAGGAACCGGAACAGCGCGAAGTCGAGCGGCATGCTGGTGTTGAGCAGCATGTAATCGACCGGCTGCTGCGCCGCCTTCTTGCTCAACGTCTCGATGTGCAGCTCGACCAGCCGCCGGTAGTCCGCGGCGAGCTTGCCCGGCACGATCGGCATCTGGTCGCCGCTCTCCATGTCCTCGAAGCTCGATGCCTCGGTGAACGAGAATTCGAGCTCCTGCGGATCCATCACGTGAAACAGCGCCACGTCGTTGCCGCGATGCACGATCGGTCCGACCGCGTGGAAGATCTCCTCGGGCTCCGCGTAGAAATCCGAGATGATGACGACGATGCCGCGGCGGCCGAAGTGCTCGGCCAGCTTGCGCAGCGGGCCGACCAGCTCGCCCGGCCGCGCCGGCTTTGCGCGATCCAGCGTGTGCAGCACGACGTCGAGATGCTTCGCCGACGGCGGCACGTGATCGATCACCTCGGAATCGAACGTCATCAACCCGACGCGATCGCGCTGCGCATTCGCGAGGTAGGCCAGGCACGCGGCCAGCGTCTTCGCGTAATCGAGCTTCGAGATTTTCGCGCCGAACCCCATCGACTTCGACACGTCGAGCAGCACCGAGAAGTTCGCGTTCGAGTCGGCCTCGAACTCCTTGATGTAGTACTTGTCGGTGCGCGCGTAGACGCGCCAGTCGACGCGGCGGATGTCGTCGCCGGCGACGTAGCCGCGGTGCTCCGCGAAGTCCACCGATGCGCCGAAGAACGGCGAGCGGTGCGTGCCGTTGATCAGGCCGTCGACGACGGTCTTGGCGATCAGCTCGAGGTTGCCGATCCGCGAGATGACGGCGGGATCGACGAACCGCGCGCCGGGAAAAGAGCCTGTTGCCATTGCTAACGCCTTCGCGAGGGCGAACTAAAGCTCGCCCCTACATGCCGGAACGCGGCACCGGCACCGCTTCGAGCAGCTTGTCGATCAGCGAGTCGCTGGTCACGCCTTCGGACTGCGCGTGGAAGTTGGTCAGCACGCGGTGACGCATCACCGAGTGCGCCACGGCGCGGATGTCGTCGAAGCTGACGTGGAAGCGTCCGCTGGTCAACGCGCGCGCCTTGCCGGCGAGCACCAGGTACTGCGCCGCACGCACGCTGGCGCCGAACGCGATCCATTTCTTGATCGCCTCGGGGCAGGTCGCGTTCTTCGGCCGGCTCGCGCGCACCAGCTGCAGCGCGTAGCGCATCACCGGATCGGCCACCGGCACGCGCCGCACCAGCCGCTGGAACGCAACCAGGTCGGGGCCGCTGACCGGCTTCTCGAACTGCGGCTCGAGGATCGCCGTGGTCGTCTTGACGACCATGAACTCCTCGTCTTCCGGCGGATGCTCGATGACGATGTGGAACATGAAGCGATCGAGCTGCGCTTCGGGCAGCGGATAGGTGCCTTCGAGCTCGATCGGGTTCTGCGTCGCGAACACGTAGAAGGGCTCTTCGAGCTTGTAGGTGCGGCCCTGGATCGTCACGCGGTGCTCCTGCATCGCTTCGAGCAGCGCGGACTGCGTCTTCGGCGGCGTGCGGTTGATTTCGTCGGCGAGCAGGATGTTGCAGAAAATCGGCCCCGGCGAGAACACCATCTGGCGGCGGCCGGTGGCGGCGTCTTCCTGGATGATGTCGGTGCCGGTGATGTCCGACGGCATCAGGTCGGGCGTGAACTGGATGCGCGAGAACTTCAGATCGAGCACGCGCGAGATGGTGTGGATCAGCAGCGTCTTGGCGAGGCCGGGCACGCCGATGATCAGGCTGTTGCCGCCGACGAACAGCGTCAGCAGCACCTGGTTGATGATGTCGTCCTGGCCGACGATCAGCTTCTTGAGCTCGAAGATGATCTTGTCGCGGCCGACCTTCATCCGATCCGCCAGCGCCACATCATCGGGAGTGTTCATCTCGATCGTTTCCACGCTTGCTCCTTCGCTGAGGCCTTAGGGGCTTAGGGGCTTAGGGGCTTAATAAGACCCTGGGTCCCTAAGTCCCTAAGCCCCCTAATGTGTCAGTGCGTACATGTAGTAGTTCACACCGAACTTGTACGCTTCATTCGACAGGTCGACCGGCACGTAGCCGGTGTCGGAAAACTCCCAGAGCTCCCCTAGATCATGGTTGTTGTTCGCAATCGCGATCAATCGCTTTCGCGGATCGTTGTCCTCGAAAATCCCGAGCCACTCGGTGTCGCCTTCGTCTGCGTAATAGCCTGACCGAGGATCGAGCTCGTTGATTTCGAAAAAAGAATGAAAAATCGGATGCGAAGCGTCGAGCTTCCGGAACACGCCTTCCGGATACACCCTGCGCATCTGCGCTTCGAGGTTCGAAAAGTGATAGCCGCGGAAGTCGTCGAAGATGATGAAGCCGCCCTTGCGCAAGTAGTTGCGCAGTCCCGCCGCCTCGGCCTCGTTCATCGTCCAGAAGCCGGGCTCCGACATGTAGGCAATCGGGAACATCGTCAGCTCGGGATCGTCCAGCCTGCGCAGGTTGCCCTGGTCGGTAAAGGCCGGGATGAAGGTCAGCTCGCTCAGGATTTTCTGGAAGTTGTACTCGGCGCGCGGGAAATCGTGCGCCCAGGTCGGCTCGCGGCGGAATCGCCCGCTCGCCAGATCGCCGGCGGCGCCGTAGCGGATGCGCGTGAACGCAATGCGTCCGTCGTAAGTCGCTTGCGGGTCGCCGGGGTCCGCTTTCGCTGAAGCCGCGGCGGACGAGTCAAATCCAGACGCGCCGGTGCCCATCATCATCGTGACCGCGCACGCGGCCAGGGCGTTACGCCAAGCCGACGACACGTCGATACCCCCATTCGGCGCAAAGCAGTCCCACGAGCAGCATCAACACGATCGGCATGTGCCACAGCTCGTGTTCCTCGACCGTCGTGACGCCGCGGCCGGTGTATCGCAAGTCGTCGGCGAGCGTCGCGGTGTTCGACGCGTCGTAGAAACGGCCGCCGGTGTCTTCGGCGATGCGCCGCAGCGTGGCAGCATGCATGGTCGCGTCGAAGTACTCGGCGTCGCCGGGCGCAGCGCGGAAATGCGTCACGGCGCTGCCAACGCTCTTGCCGGCGCGCGTCGCATCGATTTTCGCTTCGTACCACCCCGGGGCCTTCGTGGGGATCGTCGCCACGTATTGCCCCGCGTGCTCGCCGTCCCACGACATCGGCACATCCAGAATCGTGCCGTCGGGCGCGGTCACCGTTGCCATCACCGATGCATCGTTCAGCTCGACGAATGAGGGATCGACAACGTTCGCGGTGAGCGTGGCGCCTTCGCCGGGCTCGACGCGCTCCGTGGTCAGTGCCGGCTCGACCTGATCGGGCACGCCGTCGACGAGCCATCGCAGCAACTGGCGCCAGAAATTTTCGTGCGTCAGGTCGTCGACGGCAATCGAGTGATGCATCTGCCACACCCACGAGTCCTGCGGCAGGAACGCGAACGTCTTGCCGCGGCCGTAGCGCTGGAAAATCAGCATCGGCCGCTCGGCGCGCGACTCATCGGTGCCGGTCAGGAGCACGGTGGCGCCGGGCTTCACGGCATCGATGCGATTCACCGCCGTGACTCCGGGGAGCGAATTCCACTTTTCAGCGGATGCCTGTTCGTTGGCGCCAAGCTGCGTCACTGCCGTCGCCGCGCCGGCCCGCGTCGGCTTGATGGTCAGGCGCATGACCTGTCCCTTCGGCAGCACCCGGCTGCGATCGAGAACGATCGGCAGCACGTCGGCGACCGCGGTGCCGGTCCATCCGCCCTCAGCGAACGCGCGAGGTCCGCCGAGCATCAGGAGACCGCCGCCGCGCCGGTCGACGAAGTCGGCAATCATCTTGAGCTGATCGCCGGTCAGCGCCGCCGCCTCGAGGCTGCCGATGATCAGCGATCGATACGCGAACAACTCCTCCCGCGTCTTGGGAAACGCCGCGACGAGCTCGTCGGGCCCGTCGACGCCCTGCCGCATGTACTTGTTGTCCGCCGTGCGGTTCAATCCGACGACGATCAGATTGTCGCCGTCCGGAATCGCGCGGCGGATGAACTTGTACTCGTAGCGCGGCTCACCCTCGAAGTAGAGGATCTTCTCCTTGCGATCGCGCACGTCGATCAGCGCTTCGCGCGCGTTGTTCTCGGTGACGAGCTCGCCTTCCTGCGGCGAGACGCGGAAGCGCAGCACGCGCGGCCCGGCTTCGTTGACCGTGAAACGGACCGGCACCGATGCGGGCGTGCCGGCATCGGGCAGCGACACCTGCTGCGTGCTGACCAGCGTGCCCTCGTCTTCGACGTCGAGCGTGACCTTCTGTCCGTCGAATCCCGACTGCGACAACACGACGTCGACCATCAACGTCGTGCCCTTGAGCGCCGTCTTCGGCGTGACGACGCGGCCGACCTGGATGTCCTTCGAGAGCGTTTCGCGGCCGACGCCGACGGTGAAGACGGGCAGGCCTTCAGCTTTCAATCCAAGAATCGCGTCCCCGAGCGCGGCATCGGCGGTGTCGGCGCCGTCGCTGACCATCACGAGGCCGGCGACGGGAAGTCCCGCCAGCTCCTGGCGCACGCCGGACAACGCGGCGCCGAGCCGCGATTGCGATCCGCCGAAGGTCAGGTCGCTCTCCTGTGTGGTGCGCGTGGCGGCGCTCGAGAAACGGAACGTGCGCACCGTGAAGCGCTCGGACAGCGCCTTGAGCAGCCCTCGATCGGCGGCGCCGAACTCGCTCTTCACGAACGCCGAGCGCGGCTGGCCGTCGACATCGGCAATCTGCATGCTGCGCGAGTCGTCGAGCAGCACGCCGAGAAAATTCTGCTGCGGCACGGCGGCGCGCACCACCAGCAGCGGCCGGAACATGCAGATCAGGATGATCGCGAGGATCGCCATGCGGATCGCCGCGAGCGTGATGCGCTGGCCCGGGCGGCCGTGGCCCTTGCGATACGCGAGGATCGTCAGCCCAGCCGCCACCGCCACGGCGGCCGCCGCGACGTACGATCCCGTCGTGGCCGCGAACCGGAATTCCCCCTGACTGAAGACGACCGGGGACAGCTCAAAGAAAAATCGGAAGAGGGCGTCGAGCACGAATTTCTCGGAATGATACTTCGGTTACCATCCGCGGATGCCACAACTAACACGGCGTGCGTGGATGAGCCTGCTGGCTGCCGCGGCGCCCGCCACCATGGCGGCCCCGCTCTCGGCTTACCAAGTCAGACGGCCGACGGTCGTGAATGGCCGACGCTATTTGCAGTACGACGTCTTCACCGACAAGCCGCTCGCCGGCAACCAATTGGCGGTGTTCACCGACACTGCCGGCCTGACGGCTGCGCAAATGCAGGCCATGACGCGCGAGACGAAGTTCTCGGAATGCACCTTCGTCCAGCCGGCGGAAGCGCCGGGCACGGACGTGCGGCTCAGAATTTTTGGTCCCAACAATGAGATGCAGTTTGCGGGACATCCCGTAATCGGCTCGACTTTCGCGCTCGCGGACGACGGGGTGATCGCCGCCGGGAGAAAAGAATTTACATTTGGCCTCGGCATCGGGCCGACGCTCGTCGAGCTCGAGTGGGCCGCGGATGGCGCGGACCGGACCGGCCGTTTGCGGTTCGCGTGGATGACGCAGCGCAACCCCGTGTTCGGACCCACGCTCAATGCGCCGGCGGCGCTGGCCGGCACGCTCGGCATCGATCAAGCCGCGCTTCATCCCAAACTGCTGCCGCAGGAAGTGAATTGCGGCTCCGCATTTTTCTTCGTGCCGCTCGTGTCGAGAGCGGCCGTCGATCAGGCGGTGATCGACACGCGCGCCGCCGCCGCGATGTTCGAAGCGGCGAAGATCACGCGGCGCGGTCTATTCATCTTCTCCACCGAGCCCGGCGCCGACGGCGCGACGTGCTACAGCCGCATGATGGGCGCCAACGAGGATCCCGCGACCGGATCGGCAAGCGGCCCGCTCGGCTGTTACCTTGTGAAACACGGGCTCGTTCCGGCGGACAAGGCTGGAACAATAGTCAGCGCGCAGGGCGTGAAGATGGGCCGCCCGAGCCGGATTCACATCAAGATCGATCTGGCGGGCGGCGAGATTTCCCGCGTGCGGGTGGGCGGAACGAGCGTCCTCGTGGGAGAGGGCCAGTTGCGGTCCTCGTAAAGACGTTTGATAGGATCAGCCAAAGGATTTCATTGCCATGTTAGCCACCATCCCCGTCACCAAGACGACTGCGTCCCGTTTGACTCCCGAGCTGCGCGACAACGCGGCGTTCGGCGCCGTGTTCAGCGATCACATGCTGGTGGCCGACTGGCACAACGGCAAGTGGGGCGAACCGAAGATCGTTCCCTACGGGCCGCAGCCGCTGCCCGCGGCTCCGTCGGTTGCGCATTACGGCCAGGGCATCTTCGAAGGCTTCAAGGTGTTCCCGCGTCCCAATGGCGGCGCGGTGATGTTCCGTCCCGACGCCAACCACGCGCGCATGAACAAGACCTGCCAGCGCATGGCGATGCCGGAAGTGCCGGCATCGATCTTCGTCGAAGGCTCAGCCGCGCTGGTTGCGCTCGATCGCAACTGGATTCCGGAAAAGGAAAACAGCGCGCTCTACATCCGGCCGGTGATGTTCGGCATCGGCGAAGTGCTCGGCGTGAAGCCGGCCGATACCTTCCGCTTCATCATCGAGACGTGCCCGAGCGCCCCGTATTTCACGGGCTCGGTCGATCTGATCGCGGAAGACGTCTACGTGCGCGCGTTCCCCGGCGGCACGGGCGCGGCCAAGTGCGGCGGCAATTACGCCGGCAGCATGCTCGCGGCGATCGAAGCGCAGAAAAAGGGCTTCCACAACGTGCTGTGGCTCGACGGCATCGAGCGCCGCTACGTGGAAGAAGCGGGCTTGATGAACGTGGCGTTCGTGATCAACGGCACCGTGGTCACGCCGCCGCTGACCGGGACGATTCTCCCCGGCATCACGCGCGACAGCGTGCTCACGCTGCTGCGCGATCTGAAGCTGCCGGTCGAAGAGCGCCGCATCACGATCGACGAAGTGTTCGACGCGCACGCCAAGGGCACGCTGCAGGGCGCGGCCGGCATCGGCACCGCGGCGGTGATCGCGCCGCTCGGACGCCTCCGTCACAAGGATCGCGAGATCACGATCCCGAAGATGGGGCCGGAGTCGCCGCTGATGCGCGCCGGCGCCGAGCTCGAGGGCATCCGCTCTGGGAAGATCGCGGATCGCCACAACTGGCTCTACACGGTCTAATGCCGTACTTCGCCCTCCACTACGACGTCGTCGACGACTTCGTCAACAAGCGGATGCCGTTCCGTCCCGCGCACATCAAGGAAGTGCGCGATGCGCACGCGCGCGGCGAGCTGATCATGGCCGGCGCGCTCGCGGAACCCGCGGGCGCGCTGCTCGTGTTTCGCGGCGCCGAGAAATCGATCGCCGAGAATTTCGCGAAGGCCGATCCGTACGTGAAGGAAGGGCTCGTCAAGAAATGGACGGTCCGCCCCTGGACCGTCGTCGTCGGACAAGACCCGTCGGAAACGCCGCCGGGACTGCCAACCTGACCCCCTGCCCCTGCGCTAGCGCTTTAATAGCGCCTCGACAGTGTGCACCTCGCCGTTCTTGATGACGGCGCGCACTTTTCTCGCATTCTTGATATCGGCCAGCGGATCGTCCGTGACGATCGCCAGGTCGGCGAGCTTGCCGGCTTCGATCGATCCGAGATTCGCGCCTTCACCAAGCGCTTCGGCGGCGCGGATCGTGCCGGTCTGCAGCACTTCGAACGGCGTCAGCCCGCTCTGCTGAAAGATCTCCAGCTCGGTGTGATACAGCAGCGCGTACGGAAAGATCGGTGAATCCGTCCCGGCGATCACCACGCCGCCGCCCTTCACGACGCGGCGCACCAGATCGCCCATCGGCTTGAGCGCTTCGAACAGCGCATCGCGCTCCTGCACCGCCAGCTTCTTGCTGTTCTCCACCATGAGGTTCATGTCGCGCACGACCGACGCAGGAAACAACGTTCGAAACCTTTCATCCTGGAGCCGCGACGGATCGCGCGCGAGCTGCAGCGCGAAGGCGCCGCCGGTGATGCCGATGGTCGGGGTCAGCGTCATCTTCGACGCAATCAGCAGATCGGCCACGTCCTGGTAGCTGCGATAGAGCGCGCTCACTTTCGGCGAGTAGCCGCGGCGGCTGGTGCCGCGAATGTGCTCCACGCCGTCGGCGCCCGACGCGACCGCCGGATAAATCTCGTGCGAGGTCACCGGCATGCCGTTGGCGTGCGCGAAGTCGATCACCTGCTTCTGCAGGCGATCATCGAGACGCACGTAGGTCTTGATCAGGTCGTAACCGAGCTCGGTTGTCTTGCGCAGCTCCTGCGGCAGCTGCCCGCCGCCGGCCAGCGGCACACCTCCGGCGTAATAAATACGGGAACCGTCGAATGGTCCGCCGGTCGAGAACACGCGCGGACCGCGACGAATGCCGGCGCCAATCGACTCCTTCATTTCGAGCGCTTCGTAGCCATCCGACGCGGGGTTGCGCACCGACGTGATGCCGTAGGCGAGCCAGATGCGGCCAAGGCGTTCGCCGAAGTCGGGCGAGAGATGCGCGTGCATCTCGATCAATCCCGGCATCACGACGTCGTTGCCGGCGTCGATCACGTTGCCGGTATGCAGATCGGCGCGATGGTCGCCAACCTGCTCGATGCGATTGTCGCGAATGACGATGTCGACGTTGGCGCGCAGTGAAGCCGTCTTACCGTCGAACATCCGACCGGCGTGGACGACGATGCGGCCGTGCGGAATGTGTGGCTGCCACGTCAGATTGACCGGAACGTCGGTGACGCGGTTGTCGACCACGTCCACCAGCTTCAGTCCGCGAGGCGTCTGATACAGCAAACGGCGTGAGTCTGCCGCCCAGGACGGCGAGTTCGCGAGATCGTCGGAGATCCGGCGAGGCGCAGCCGTGACATCGCCCGTCGGCGTGGTCGGCATCACGTGCATGGCGCCGTCCATCACGAACGCCATCTTCGATCCGTCGCGTGTCCACACCGGACCGTCGTTGCTGCGCGTGCCGATCGAGTGATGCTCGACGGGATTCAGCTTGCGCGGCGCCGCGCCGGTGGTCGACACCAGCAGCAGCTGGTTGGTGCCCTCGCGGAACCGCGTCGAGTACGGCTGCAAGGTGGTCACGGCGATCCAGCCTTCCGGCGCCCACGTTGGCCGGCCGGTCTCGAACGTCCTGGCATGCACCGGCGCATCGCGTCCGGTGATGGCCAGCGCGCCGTTGCGATCGATGTAGGCGATCTCGTTGCCGCGCGGCGCCCACGACGCCTTCCTGGCTTCCGACGCGATCTTCTTATCCGCCCCGCTGGCGAGGTCGCGGACCCACAGATCGGTCGTGCCGTCGCGATCCGACGAGAAGGCGATCGATCGCCCGTCGGGCGACCACGTCGGATCGATCTCGACGAAGCGGTCGTTGGTGAGTCGCCGCGCCGCGCCGCTTGCCCCGAGCGAAGTCGAGGGGCCAATCGGCATCAGCCACAGGTCGCCGAGCGCGACGAATGCGATCTGGGAGCCGTCGGGCGAAATGATCGGCGACGTGATGCCGCGAACAGGTTGCGGAGTGCGCGAATCGAAGTCGCGCACGGCAAACTTGTACGGCGTGCGCGTGAAGGAGACT
>DASUSZ010000193.1:0-23786 GCA_036374815.1 Vicinamibacterales bacterium
TGCGAGCTGCCGCTGTCTACTTATCTCTTGTCTTATCGGAGACAGCCGGTAGCGGCGGGAGGGCCGGCCCAAAGTCAGAGGCTTCGGGCCGGCGTCGAGCGGGTTTATTCCTCGGCCATGAACGGATACTTGTAATCCGTCGGCGGCGCGAGCGTTTCCTTGATCGTCCTGGCGCTGACCCAGCGGATCAAGTTCATCTTCGATCCCGCCTTGTCGTTCGTGCCCGATGCACGCGCGCCGCCGAACGGCTGCTGCCCAACGACGGCCCCCGTCGGTTTGTCGTTGATATAGAAGTTGCCGGCCGCGTTGCGCAACGCGGATGACGCCTCGATGATCGCGGCGCGATCGTTCGCGAACACCGAGCCCGTCAACGCGTACGGCGAGGTGCGATCGACGATCTCGAGCGTCTCGCTCCACTTCGCATCTTCGTACGCATACACCGACAACACCGGCCCGAAGATCTCCTCGCACAGCAGGCGGTAGCCGGGGTCCGTCGATTCGACGAGCGTCGGCTCGATGAAGTACCCCTCGTCACCCTTGCAGCCGCCGCCGTGAAGCACCTTCGCGTTCTTCTTGCCGTCTTCGATGTAGCCGGAAATCTTGTCGAACGCCTTCTTGTCGATCACCGCGCCCATGAAGTTGCGGAAGTCGCGGACGTCGCCGACCTTGATCTCCTTCATCATCGCGGTCATGCGATCGCGGATGTCGTTCCAGCGCGACTTCGGCACGTACATGCGGCTCGCGGCGGAGCATTTCTGCCCCTGGAACTCGTAGGCGCCGCGCACCGCGGCGACGGCCACCGCCTGCGGATCCGCCGACGGATGGACGACGATGAAGTCCTTGCCGCCGGTTTCGCCGACCAGCCGCGGATAGCCGCGGTACTTGCCGAGATTCTGGCCGACCTTCTGCCACATGCTGTTGAACACGCCGGTGCTGCCGGTGAAGTGAATGCCGGCGA
Source organism: Vicinamibacterales bacterium (assembly GCA_036374815.1). Classification (GTDB taxonomy): domain Bacteria; phylum Acidobacteriota; class Vicinamibacteria; order Vicinamibacterales; family UBA2999; genus 12-FULL-67-14b. The sequence continues at coordinate 959 of DASUSZ010000193.1, forward strand.
GATCGGGATGATCGAGGATGGTGTTCGAGATCGACACCGCATCACCGGGCAGGAAGTTGATCACGCCCGGCGGCAGCCCCGCGGTCTCGAGCAGGCGCATCACGTAGTACGAGCTGAGCATCGACGTGCTCGCGGGCTTCCACAGCACGGCGTTGCCCATCAGCGCGGGCGCGCCCGCAAGGTTGCCGCCGATCGCCGTGAAGTTGAACGGCGACACCGCGTAGACGAACCCTTCGAGCGGGCGGTACTCCATCTGGTTCCAGATGGCGTGCGTGCTGTCGGGCTGCTCCGAGAGCAGCTCCTGCGCGAATGCGACGTTGAACCGCCAGAAATCGACGAGCTCGGATGCTGCATCGATCTCGGCTTGGAACGCGGTCTTCGATTGACCGAGCATCGTGGCGGCGACCACGGTCGATCGCCATGTCGTGGTCAGCAGTTCGGCGGCGCGCAGAAACACCGCAGCGCGGTCGTCGAACGACCAACTCGACCATTCCTTGCGAGCCTTCACGGCCGCTTCGGCGGCCTGACGGACGTGCTCGTCGGTCGCCTTGTGAAAATTCGCGAGCACGTGACCGTGCTGGTGCGGCATCACGACCTTCTCGGTCGTAGACGTCCTGCACTCCTTGCCGCCGATGATGATCGGAATGTCGACGGTCTCGGCGGCCATTTGCTTCAGCCGGGCCTTGAGCTCCGCGCGTGCGGGAGTTCCCGGAGCGTATGAAAGATTGGGATCGTTTTCGGGCCGCGGCACGCGGCGGCGCCCGGCAAAGACATCAGCCATCAGTGTTCCTCGCAGGTAAGACAGACTCTCAATTGTACTCCTGTAGAATTCCGCCCGTGCGCCGCCGGGCTCTTCTCCTGATCGCGGGTTTCGTGTGCGCCGTCGCGTCAGCGTCGGCGCCCTTCGACCTACGTCTGCAAGCGGAGGCTCGCTCAGGGCTGTCGCAGTCGATCCCGTCGCGCTCGATCGTCTACGGCGGCGATCAGCAGTTTCCTCCCTACGAATACCTCGACGAAGAAGGCCGGCCGGAAGGCTTCAACATCCATCTGATCCGCGCGCTCGCGCGCGAGGCCGGCATGGCGGTCGAAATCCGGCTCGGGCCGCGCGAAGAGCGCATGAAGGAGTTCGACGCCGGCAAGACCGACGTGATGTTCCTTTCGCATACCGAGGAGCGCGCGGCTCGTTACCATCTCCTCGATCAAACCTGGACGCTCGCACAGGTGCTGATGATGCGGCCGGGGCTGCCGCGCTATCCGCACGGCCTCGATGACTTGTGGGGACTGCGGATTGCCGTCGACGAGAACTCGATCAATCACCAGCTGCTGGCGGCGCTGCCGGAATCACGGCGGCCGGCGCTGACCGTCGTCAGGACGCGCGAAGACGAGATCCGCGCGTTCGAGCGCGGCGAAGTCGACGGCGTTGCGGGCAACCACTTGACGATGCGGTTCCTGATGGGACCGCTGGCGGAAAGCGCGATCGAAGTGCCGCTGATCTCGCGGCCGTATCACCTCGCGGTGCTGCCCGGACGCGAGAACATCGTCGCGCCGCTGCGCGTCGCGCTGGATCGATTGAAGGCCAGCGGTGAATTCGATCGCATCGTCGAGCAGTACTTGAGCAGCCCGGTGCGGCGCACCTGGCTCGATCGCTATGCGACGACGCTTGCGCTCGGCAGCGGGGTCGTGCTGCTGCTGTTCGTCGGCGGCACGATGTGGAACCGCTCGCTGCATCGCCAGGTGCAGGCGCGCACCAAGGCGGTCGAGCGCACCGAGCGCCGCTATCGCGACCTCGTCGACAACGCGAGCGACATGATCTACCGCACCGATCCATTCGGCCGATTCACGTTCGTGAACCCGGTCGCGACGCGCATCCTCGGCTTCGACGAAGGCGAGCTGCTGTCGATGAAGTACTTCGAGCTGATGCGGCCCGACTGGGTGCCGCGCGCGATGGGCTTCTACGAGAAAGCCGCGAAGACGCGCGAATCGACCTATCTGGAGTTCCCGGTCCGCAAGAAGGACGGCCAGGAGATCTGGGTCGGCCAGCACGTGCGGCCGATCCTGACGGGCGGACGCATCGAGGGCTTCCAGGGGATGGCCCGCGACATCACCGATCGCGTCAACGCGCAGTCGGAGCTCCGCGCCGAGCGCGACTTCGTGTCGGCGATCCTCGACACCGCGCCGAGCCTGATCATGGTGCTCGACGCCCAGGGCCACATCGTGCGCTTCAATCGCGCCTGCGAAGAGGTCTCGGGCGTGTCGATGGCGGAAGTGGCGGGGCGCGCGTTGTGGGAGGTGCCGTTCCTGCTCGACGAGGATCGCGCGCAGATCCGGGAGGTGATTCCGCGGCTTGCCGCCTCCACCGAACCGGTCAAGCTCGATCGCGTGTGGGTTGGCAAAAGCGGCGCCAGGCACGTCATTGCCTGGACGGTGATGGCGCTGCGCGGACAGACCGGCCAGACCACCTACCTGATTGGCCTCGGCGCCGACGTGACCATGGCGCGCGAGCTCGAGCGTTTGAAATCGCAATTCATTTCGATGGTCAGCCACGAGCTGCGCACGCCGCTGACGTCGATCCGCGCGTCGATGCAGCTGCTGATCGCCGAGGAAATGACCGGCAACGAGGATGCCAATCAGCTCGTGCGCGTGGCACTGTCGAATGCGGACCGGTTGATCAGGATCGTCAACGACATCCTCGACATGTCCAAGATCGAGGCCGGAGAGATGATGGTGACGCCGAAGCGGACGCGGCTGCAGCCGATCCTCGAGGATTCGGTCAAGTCAGTCGAGGGTTTTGCCAAGGACTCGGGCGTGACGATCACGCACTCGGCCGACGGCATCGCCGAGGTCATCGCCGATCCCGATCGTACCGTGCAGGTGCTGGTCAACCTGCTGTCAAACGCGGTGAAGCATGCGCCGACTGGATCGAAAGTGGAAGTGACGGCCGGACGCGAAGGCAACATGGCGGCAATCGCCGTGCGCGATCACGGCCCGGGGATTCCTTCGCACAAGGTCGATTTCATCTTCGAGCCGTTCACGCAGCTCGATGGCAGCGACACGCGGCGTATCGCGGGCACCGGCCTCGGCCTGACCATCGCGCGCGCGCTCGCGGAGAAACAAGGCGGCACCATTCGCGTCTCGTCTCGCGAAGGTCAAGGGGCTACTTTTACTTTAACTATGCCGATGGCCTGATGGCCTGACGGCCTGATGGCCTGTTAGTGAGCGACGGTGATCGTCCGCCACTTGCCCTGGCGGAATCTCGCGACAGTGAGGACGCAGCGGGTGAAGTGACCCAGCACGATCGCCAGCCAGATGTCGCCCGGCTGCAACTGGCGAGTCGCCTGGATCACCGTACACATGCCGATTGGCACCGCGATCTGCGACGCGAGCGTAATGAACAACGGGCTGCGTGTGTCGCCGGTGCCCTGCAGTCCGCCGGTGTAGGTCAGCGCCAGCGTGATGAAGAATCCCGAGATCGCCAGATACTGCAGCAGCGATTCGCCGATGATCGTCACCGCCGGATCGGTCGCGCCGAACAGTCCGAGTAGAGTTTCCGGAAAGGCGACGAACGCAAACCCGACGCCCGCCGCCACGCCGAGGCCGATGCGCGACGCCGCGTGCACGCCCTGCATCGCGCGCTCAGGATGGCCGGCGCCAAGATTCTGGCCGGCGATCGTCGCCGCCGCGCCCATCAGTCCCACTGACGTCCACGTAATCAGCGAAAACAATTCGGTGTAGCCGATCGCATACGCGCCCTGCGCTTCCGCGCTCTGTTCGAGCGAGCCGATGAAGCGCAGCAACATGACGCCGGCGACGTTCATCGCAATGCCCTGCACGCCGGTCGGCAATCCAAAACGGAACAGCGATCGGATGATCGTCCAGTCCGGACGCCAGTCCATGTGCCGCGACAGCTTGATGACGAGACGGCCCCTGAGCAGCTGATATAACGCAAACGCGCTCACGGTGCTCGACGCAATCACGGTGCCGAGCGCCGAGCCCATCGTGCCGAGCGCCGGGATCGGGCCGAGGCCGCGAATCAGGATCAGGTTCAGCACCACGTTGAGAATCGTCATCGTCACGCCAAGACGCATCGGCGTGCGCGCATCGCCGGCGGCTCGAAGCGCCGTCGTCAACATGAAGAACAGCAGCATGCCGATGCTGAACGTGAAGTTGACGCGCAGGAACGGCATCGCCAGCTCGCGGACGGCCGGCGAGGCATTCGCGAAGTCGAGCAGCAGCGGCGACGCGAAGTAGCCGAACGGCGCCATCACCGCGTACATCGCGATCGCCGTAATCAGCGCCTGCTGCACCGTCTTGTTGACACGATCGGCATCGCCGGCGCCGACGAATCGCGCCACCAGCACGGCCTGGCCGGTGAAGAGCGACGCCATGAACACGATCACGACGAGGAAGATCTGCCAGCTGACGCCAATCGCGGCGTTGGCGGTGTAGCCAAGCAGGTTGCCGACGAGGATGTGATCGACCAGACCCTGTAATCCGGCGATCACGTTCTGGATCATGGTCGGCCACGCCAGCTTCCAGACGGCGGGGCCGATGGGACCTTCGACGAGCGACCGATCGAATGGGGACTTCTTGGTTGGAGCCGGCTCGGACAAACGGAGTTGATTGTATCCCGAGGGCCTGCGGGCTTGCGGGCTACGGGCTTGCGGGCGGCGGGCTTGCGGGCTTACGCCTACGGGATTGCGGGGCTTGTCCTCAGACGTCGAGTTCGACAGCGTCTTCGGCGCGGTCCATGATGAAGCGGAATCGCGCCGACGCGTCCTTGCCCATCAGCTCGTTGATCACGCGGTCCGTCACAAGTTGATCGGCAATCTCGACCTTCAGCAGCCGGCGGGTGCGCGGATTCAAGGTGGTTTCCCACAGCACCTTCGGCATCATCTCGCCAAGGCCCTTGAACCGCGTGATCTCCGGGTTGGCTCGTCCGGCCTTCTTGACGATCTGCTCCTTCTGCTGATCGTCGAGCGCCCAGTGCGTTTCCTTGCCGATATCGATGCGATAGAGCGGCGGCTGCGCGAGATAGACCCGGCCGGCGGTGATGAGCTGCGGCAGGTGGCGGAAGATGAACGTCAGCAGCAGCGTGGCAATGTGATGGCCGTCGGAGTCGGCGTCGGCCAGGATGATCACCTTGCCGTAGCGCATGCGCGCGAGGTCGAAGTTCTTGCCGACGCCGCAGCCCAGCGCGGTGACCAGGTCCGCGAGCTCCTTGTTCTCGAGCACCTTCGCGGTCGACACGCCTTCGGTATTGAGTACCTTGCCGCGCAGCGGCAGGATTGCCTGGCGCGCGCGGTCGCGACCCTGCTTCGCCGAGCCACCCGCCGAATCGCCTTCGACGACGAACAGCTCGCTGGTGATCGAGCCGGGGCTGGTGCAGTCGGCGAGCTTGCCGGGCAGATTGACGCGTCCGGCGGTCGGGCCCTTGCGGACGACTTCGGCCTGCGCGGCGCGGCTGGCTTCGCGCGCCCGCGCCGACAGGATGATGCGCGCGACGATCGCTTCGGCGATCGACTGGTTGTGATTCAACCAGTGCTCGAGGCCGGGACGAACCAGTCCATCGACCGCCGACAGCACTTCGGGGTTGTTCAAACGATCCTTGGTCTGCCCCTGGAACTGCGGCTCCTGGATGAAGACCGACAACACCCCGGTCATGCCTTCGCGAATATCTTCGGCGGTGAGCGTCACGCCTTTCGGCGACAGGTTGTGCGTCTCGATGTAGTTACGAACGGCCTTGCCGAGGCCGGCACGCAGGCCGTTTTCGTGCGTGCCGCCGGACCCCGTGGGAATGCCGTTGACGTAGCTGCGAAGATTTTCCTCGGTCGATTCCGTCCACTGCACCACGAACTCGAGCTTGATGCCGTTTTCCTTCTCGAGCGTGAACGGCGCCTCGTGGACCGGCTTCGCATTGCGCTCGGCGACGATCTTCTTCAGGTAATCGACGAGGCCTTCTTCGTGCTGAAAGACGTCCTTCTGGCCGGTGGTCTCGTCTTCGAACGTGACCTTGACGCCGCGATGCAGGTAGCTCGCGATCTCGAGCCGTTCCCGAATGATCTGCGCGTCGAATTCGACCTTCGGAAAAATCTGCGGGTCGGGCTTGAAGAAGACGGTGGTGCCGGTGCCGCGAGCGGCGCCGATCTTCTTGAGGCTGCCGGCGGGCTTCCCCTGCTTGAAGGCCATCTGGTACTGATAGCCGTCGCGCTTCACCGTCGCGACCAGCTCGCGCGACAAGGCGTTGACGACGCTGGCGCCGACGCCGTGCAGACCGCCCGCGGTTTTGTAGTTGCCCGCCTCGAACTTGCCGCCGGCGTGGAGCACCGTGAAGATCACTTCGAGCGCGCTCTTCTTCGTCTTCGGATGCACGTCCACCGGAATGCCGCGGCCGTCGTCTTCAATCGTGATCGAGGAGCCGTCCTTGTGCAGGGTGACGCGAATGTTGCTCGCGTGCCCGTTCATCGCCTCGTCGATCGAGTTGTCGAGCGTTTCCCAGACGAGGTGATGCAGGCCGGCGCTGCCGACGCCGCCGATGTACATGCCGGGGCGTTTCCTGACAGGCTCGAGGCCTTCGAGGACGGTGATGTCCTTGGCTGTGTAATTCGATGACACTGCGGGAAACAGTATAAAGCGCTACTGCGCCTTCTTCCTTCGCGGCGCCGATTTCTTTTTCTCGGCAGCCGGCTTGTCGCCCGGCGCAGCGGCCTTCTTCGCGCGCGCGCGTTTCGCCTTCGGCGCGGGCGCCGCTTCCTCGATCACCTCGGTGACCTGCGCCTCGACGATTGGAGCCGCGATCACTTCGGGGATCACTTCAACCACCGGCGGCGTCTCGGGCGCCGCGTCGCTCTCGGCCTGTCGATTGCCGAGGCCCCAGCCATGCGGCACTGACGGCCGCGCCGACCCGCCCGCGAACACGCGCAGCGCGCCCTGGCGATCGCGTTCGAGACGGAGCAGGCCGTCCTTCTGGCACGCGCGCATCAGATCGGCGATCGATCCGTACTTGCGCTCGTCGAAATCCGGTTGCGCGGTGCGGAGAAATTGCTTGAACTGACGCGGATACATCGGCCAACGCGGCGGCGTGGTCGCTTCAGAAAGGACGCGACGCACGAGCGCGACGCCGTCGCCAAGCGAGGCGTCGGGCTGCGGAACGGAGTCAGGCTGTTCGAGCAGCTCGGTCAGGGTCTCCGTCGCGTGACCTTTGCCGTTTCCACCGCTGGCCCTGAGCGACGAACCCTCCGCTCGCGGAGAGCTCCGGGGCGACGGGAGCGAAGGACTCTCCGCTTGCGGTGAATCCGGAGTCGAACGGCTGGAACCAGTGGCACCGTTGGAACCGCTGGAACCTTCGCCGTCAGGAAGCTCGACGAGCGTGCTGCGGCCCTGGTGCTTGAGCGAAACCAGCCCCTGGCTGGCAAGCTTGTCGGCAAACTCGCGGAACGAGCCGACACCATAATCGCGCTCCGAGAACGACGAGTCGAGCTGCAGCAGCGTGCTCTTCAGCAAGCCAAGCTGCGGCGATACTTCACGGTCCGTGAGCACTTTCAACGCGCGCTTGACGAGCGGGACCGCCTGCTCGATCGACTGCATGTCGCGGCTCTTGTGGCGCTCGCCCTTTTCCTGTTTCGGCTGCCGGCCGCCGCGTTCCGGAACGACGTTCTCGTAGGCAATGAACTCGGTGCAGTTCTTCTGCATCACCTGGCTGGTGAACGCGCGGCCGCCGACGACGAATACCTTGCGGTCGTACTGTTTGAGCTTCTCGACCAGCGTGATGAAGTCGCTGTCGCCGCCGACGATGACGAAGGCGTTGATGTGCGAGTGCGTGAACGCCATCTCGAGCGCGTCGAGGGCGAGGTTGATGTCGGCGCCGTTCTTGTCGCCGCCCGGCGTCATGACGCGCTGCACCATGCGCACCGCGTGCTGCGCCATGGCGCGGCCGTGCTCGCCGGATCGCTTCCAGTCGCCGTAGGCGAGCTTGGTGACGACCTCGCCGCGCTCCTTGATGGCTTCGAGCACGGCGCCAATGTCGAACTGCAAACCCAGCGTCGTCTTGACGCCGATTTCAATGTTGTCGAAGTCGATGAATACTGCGATCTTGAGTCGTGGTTCTGACATTGCCAATTGCTGGGCCTATTGCTGAGGCGGGGAAACCGCGGATACGAACGAACGTCTAATAAGTATATATGGCTACGCACAAGGCGCTGAAGATGCGGAATTTCACGGTAATCGCAACGCTCGGGGTGGCGCTGGCCGCCTCATCCGCGTACGCCCAGCGGCCGGAGGTGCAGCGGTTGTTCCAATCCGGCGCGTACGAACAGGCCGTCGAGGCGGCTCGCGAGGGCGATCCCGCGTCGACGTTCATCGCCGCGCAGTCGCTGATCAAGCTCGACCGCACCGATCGCGCCGTGGCCGAGCTGACGCGCCTGCGCGCGAGCGAAAACGCGGGCTGGCGACTGATCGCTGAATCAGGTGAAGCGCTGATTGCGAACGACGCGGGCCGCGCCATCGAGATCGCGCGCCGCGCGATCGAAGCCGACGGCGGCAACGCTTTTGCCCATTACCAGCTTGGCCTCTCGGCCGGCCGGGCGAGCGACTGGGGTACCGCGACCGAAGGCTTCACGCGCGCGCTCGAACTGAAGCCGGACTTCGCCTACGCGCATTACTACGCCGCGCTCGCGTATCAGCGGCAGCGTCAGCTGCCGAAAGCCGCACAGCATTTCGACGCGTTCCTGCGGCTCGCCCCCGACGCGCCGGAACGCGGCGCCGTCGTAGCGATTCTGCGGACGATTAAGTAGCTAGTTGCTGGTAGCTAGTAGCCAGTGAATTCTTCGTGCTCTTTCTAGCTACCAGCTACCAGCTACTAGCTACTAGAAGATGTGCCCGAAGCCGAAGTAATACCGAACGGTGTTACTTCGGCTCGTTGAGATCTTGCTCTGCGGGAAACCTACATCGCCGCGAAGCAGACCCACCGGCGTGTCCAGACGCAAGCCGAATCCATAACCGAGCTTGAGTCCGGTCGACTTCATTCCTCTCTCGACGATGTCGCCGGCGTCGACGAAGACGACGCCATTGAAGCCGACCTTGTTGCCCCAGCGGAACATCGGAAAACGCGCTTCCTGATTCAGGATCAGCAAGCGATCGCCGCCGAGCGGCAGTCCCGTGACCTCGTCACGCGGGCCCAACGCTTCCTCACCATAGCCGCGCACGCTCGTCGCGCCGCCGGCGCGGAATCGATCGACGAAGGCGAGCGCGTCCCGGCCGTAAGCAAAGCCGGCCTGCACTCTCGACGCCAGCACCAGCGGGCCGAGCGGCACGAATAGATACTGCTGCATCAGCAGCTTCCGGTTCCGTCGGTCGGAGCCGAGGAACAGCGCCGACTGATCGAACGACACCGACGTGAAGGTGCCCTGTCGCGAATTAATCGGATCGTCGCGACGGTCCCAGATGATCGCTTCGCTCAGCTTCGCGATGTTGGCGACCTCATCGAAGGGGATGAAGTCGTTGACGGTCTGCGGGTTGACGGTGTGGTTCCTCTCGAACCGATAGCCGTAGACGATCTGGAAGCCGCCGGCGCGCCACCGCTGATCGGCGCTGACACCTTCGATTCTCGAGATCGCGATGGTGTCGACGCCTTCGGCGTCGAGCACGCGATCGCGCGCGAAGAAGCCGTAAAGCGTCGACCGCGCGCGCCATCCGAACAACCGCGAGGTGCCCACGAAGACCGAGGCGTCCTGGCGATTGCGCTGATACATGCCAAACACGCCGCCGGTGAGCGCGCGGCCGAACAGGTTCGGATTACGGACTTCAGCCACGACGCCGGCGTTGCGCGTGCTCGTGAACTCGTCGAACTCCGCACGGCGCTCGCCTTCCAGCTGCACGCCGTAGCGCACCGACCACTGCGGATACTCTTCGACGCGCACCGTCGCCTTTACCGGCTGCACGCCGCCGGCCGCATCGCCGACGGGGACCGGCTGGATATCGACCACGCGAAACACATTGGTGTCGTAGAGACGCTTGCGCGCCAGCGTCCACGCGTCGAGGTCGACCGGCTCGCCGAGCGTGAAGCGCAGCGCCTGCGTCAGCACCTTGGGCTTGGTGACTTCGTTGCCGGTGATTTCCACTTCCTGCAGCACCTGCTGCATGCCTTCATTCACCGAGAACGTGAGCGCGACGGTGTCGTCGGGCGCGATCGCGGGCAGCATTTCCACTTCCGCGTCGTTGAAGCCCTGGCGGCGATAACGGTCCTCGATGCGGATGCGCGCGTCGTTGACGTCGGCGGCGACGTACGGCGCCGGCGTCTGAATGCCGGCCGCCTTCTCGACGTCCGCAAGATACTGCTCGCCGACCCCGGCCCATTTCAGGCTGGTGATCTGCGCGCGCGGCCCCTCCTTGATGTCGAACCACAGCACTCCGGTCGTGCCGTCGATCGTCAACGGACGGCCGGCGATCTCCGCCTTGAGGAAGCCCTGTTCGTTATAGAGCTGCCGCAGCGAGCGCTCGACCAGCGTTCGATCGAGCCAGGCCTCGAGCTGCAGGCCGTCCCCGACGATCGTGGCGTTGAGCGCGTCGGCATCGATCTCGACATTGCCGGCAAACCGAATCTCGCGGCCGGTCACCGGCGCGCCTGGCGTCACTTCAATGCGCAGCCGCTTCGTGTCGTCCGCGGGCCGATCGATCCGTCCGACCACGACGCTGCCAAGCGTGTCGGAATCGACGAGATAGCGGCGGACCCGATGGGTCAGATCGTCGATCAGGAACTGATCGAACACGTTCTTGTGCCACGCCTCTTCGAGCTCCTCGATCAGCGTGGACGGCGCGACCAGGCCGTCGATCTCGAGGATGGTGCGCGGGCCGCGATCGACGATGAACTCGAGGGTGACATTGCCTTCGCCGACGTTGGCGCGGCGGGTGCGGACGCGCGCTTCGAGGAAGCCCTGGTCGTGGAACTCCTCGCGGATGCGGTCGACGTCCTCCTGCAGCTCGAGGAAATCGAAGTCGTCGCCCTCTTCGAGCTTGATTGACGCGCGCGCGCCGGCGGCGATTTCCGGATTCACGCCGCTGAACGTGACCGCGGCGATGCTCGGCCGGACGCGCCGCTCCGACGGCGGCCGGCTCTCGCCGCCGCCGAACGTCACCTGATGACGGATGCCCACGCTCATCGTGCCGCTGTCGCGCGACAAGGCGCGCAATTCGACGTTGCGGCGCGGGAAGTAGCTGATCACGAAGGTCGCCTTGCCGCTTTCGCTGAGGTTCTGCGACACGGTGAATTCAACGTTGTCGCTCAATCGTTTCGACAGCGTCAGGCGCGTCGCCGGGTCGGTGCGGTTATTGGCAATCAGCGTCGGGTCGTCGCGGAAGTCGCGATCGAAGTAATCGCCGCGCTCGACGCGGAACGCATCGAGGCCAATCGCGCGGCCGGTCACGCCAAGCAGATCGGCCGACAGCAGCGTGAGGGCGGTTTCGGTGTTCGTCGATCCGACCAGCTCCGCGGCAATCTCGCCGGGCGTGCGCGATCCTTCTTCGGACGCCAGATCAATCGTCGGCCGCTCGAGCGTGCCCGTCAGCGTCATCGTGACGTTGCCGGCGCGGCCGGTGCCGAGGTTCGCCTCGGCAACGATGTTGAACTCGGGGTGGATGTGGCGCCGGTCGGTAAACGAGATGTCGCCACGCGTCAGCCGGAACGTCCGGCCGGCCAGGAAGACCTGCCCGCCTTCGCGAAGCTCGATGCGGCCGTCCATGCCCGGCTCGGCGACGGTGCCAAGCACTCGCACGTTCACGCCGGCCGCGAGGCGGCCGTAGTTGTTGTCGACGATCACATCTTCCGTCGTCGTCACCGCGAGGTTGAGGCGCAAGCGTTCGAGGTACGGCCGTTCGACGTTCGGCGCCATCACCGGCAACGCCGCCTGTCGCGCCAGCGCGGCGATGGTGATCGTTTCGGTGTAGGCGCTCTGGACCACGCGGATGTCGCCGGTCAGCGACGGGCTCTTCGGATCGGGGCGGAACGTGACGAGCGCGTCGAGCTCGCTGCGCAGGCCCTTCGGAATCTCAATCGCCACGCCCTGAGCCTGGATGTTGAGCTCGCCGCCGCTGAGCGCGAGCGCCTCGAATTCGAGCGAGCCGTCGAGCGCCAGCGCGCCGCCGTTGGCGAGGCCGCGCACGCCGTCGAAGATCGCGAGATCGCCATCGAGCACGATCGGGCCGGACAACTCCGACAGCACCACGCGCGGCTCGGCGACGGCGATTTCGGCGCCGTCGAGCATGATGCGGCCGTCGAGCAGCGGCTTGGCAATCGTGCCTTCGATTTTCGTGTCGAGGTCGGCGTTGCCGTCGAACGCGACCGCGCTCGTCAGCGCCGAGAGGATGCGCAAGTCGATCACGCCCTGCACCGACAGGTTGAGCGGCGGATCGTCCGCAGCCATGCCGATGGTGCCGCCAAGCTTCACTGGATTCTCGGCCACCATCCACGACACATCCCCGATGCCGATGTTGCCTTTCGCAAACGCGATGCGCGTCGGCTGCTGCTGTGCGACCGGAATGCCCGAGAACGTGAACTGCGCCGAGTCGAGGACGATCGCGCCGTCGATCGCTTCGAGCGTCAATTGCGGAACCTTCGCGGCGCCCTTGGCGGAAAAGCTCCCGACAATGCCGCCGCTGGCGACGTCGCCGCTGAGCCGCTCGATCGTCAACTGCTCGCCGTCGAGCGCCGCGTTGACGTTCAGGTTCTGCACCGCGCCCGGCGCTCCGATCCACCCGAACGTGCCGTTGTTGATCGCGAGCGTGCCGACCGTGCCGAGGCGGCTGCCGTTGCTGCGCAGGTTGAACTGCATCGGCCCGCTGCCGTCGAGGATGTACGGCACGCCGAACGCCTTGCCGAGTCGCACCGCATCCTGCAGGTCGCCCATGTATTGCGCCTGGAAGGTGCCATCGAGCTTCGTGTTCCAGCGGCCCGACGCGCTCAAGCGGCCGGAGCCGATCCGCACGAACAAATCCTTCAACGACACGTCATCGCCGCGCAGCTCCGCGTTGAGCGGCGAGAGCAGCGAGACCGGCACGCCGGCGATGCCGGCATCGAGCTCGGTGATGTTGACGAAGGCGACGCGATCGCGCGCGTCGGCAAGGCGGCCCGACGCGGTGATGGTGCCGTTTGCGAACCCGAGAATCTCGGTCTCGATCGCGCCCAGGAACGGCGACAACTTCGCCAGCTCGAATCGATCGAGCTGCGCGTTGACGCGATAGTCGTAGGGCGATGCGGTGGCGACGTCGGCGTTGATGCGCGCGCCGATCGACGGCAGCCGGGCGACGATGCGGGCTTGATCGCCGAGCAGGTCGGCGGTCGCCTCGCCGGCGCCGATCAGCGAGCCGGCCTTGCCGCCGGTCAGCGCGAAATCGAGCGTCGCGCGTCCTTTCGGATGCGCGACGGTGCCCGCCCCATCGAACTGCACCGAGAAGATGGCTTGCGTGTCGTTCGGCGACAGCACTGTGCCCGTCCACGACAGGCGATCGCCTTTGAGACTTGCGTCGTAGGCGCCGGTCTCCCACGCATAACGGACACGGCCGCCGAGGAACCCGGCGCCCTGATGCAGTTCCAGGGACGACACGTCGATCGCTTCGGTGGTCACGACGGCGCGCACCGTGGCGCGATCGATCGGCTGGCCCGCCCACACCAGCGTGTTGCCGTTGATGACGGTGTCGAGGCGGATGTTGTCGAAGGTGCCGCCGACGTCCGCATCCGCGGTCACACGGCCCGCGACTCGCCACGCGGCCGGCACGTCGGTTTGAAGTTCTTCGGCGTTCGCGGTCTCGACGTGCAGCTTTCCGCTCCACGTGCGGCCGGTGAGGTCCGCGGCGACATTGCCGGTAATGTGCGATGAGCCGCGCCGCAAATCGATCGCGGAGATCGTCGCCGTCTTCGGATCCGCAACGACGTCGGCAGACGCCGCCACTCTGCCGAGCAGAGGCAGGTCGAGCGCGTCACCCCTCAGCTTCGTCTCGATTTCGGGATATCGATACGAACCGCCCAGCATCATCGGCGCGTCGATGCCGCCGCGGACGTCGAACATGATCTCCGCGACCGGGAATCCGAGCGTTGCGGCACTGCGCGCCGCGGTGGCGACGTCGCTGACGTGCGCGTGCGCCGGGCCGCTCATCGTGCTGAGCGTCGCCGCGCCGCGCTTGATGCGCCCCGACATCGTCCCTTCGAGGCGGAACCCGGGGAAGGTGTTGTCGTGCTCGTAGCGATAGTCGTCGCCGACGATCGTCGCCTCGATGGTGCCGGTCATCGGCACGGCGCCGCGCCGCTCGTAGCCTCGCGATCGGTTGTGGATCACGAACCTGCGCGGCTCGGCGAAGGTGAACGTGCCGTTGCCGTCGAAGGTCGCGCCGATCGCCTGCGGATCGACGTCGGCCATGCGCAGCGCGGCCTGCGAATCAATCCCGCTCCACTCTGCGCTCGCCGTGCTGATCGCGCCGCGGCCCCACGGCACTTTGAACGCCGCGGTGATCGTCCCGCCCGATTGCGGCTTGATCTTGAGGTCGTGCCCCGAGAATGCGTCGAACGTGACGCGCACGGGGCCGGACAGCGTGAGATCGCGCTCGCGTCCGGCGTCGACGGTGTTGCTCGTGACCTGCAGCTCGGTGGCAAAGTTGCGCGCCGGGCCTTTGATGACGCCGTCAATCGTCGCCATGCCGCTGACCGGCACCGGCGGCGGCGGCACCCATTTGATCGCCTTGTCGAGATTGACGCTGCCCTTGAGCGTGAGATCGAGGGTCGGCGAGTCGAGCACGCGCTTGATGTCGCCGGCGAGGAACGCTTCGATTTCCGAAGACGACAACCGCGCCTGCTCGAGTCCCACGTTCGAGCCGTCGAAGGTCATCACCGTCTCGAACGGCGCCATCTTCATGACGCGATCGCGGAGCCGGAACGCGAGGTTGCCGCGCACCGCGAAATTGCCCTTGGCGCCGAGCGCCGTGTTGAGCAGCTCCGACTCGATGCGCGGGACGTGCACGCCCCAATTGCGGACCTGGTCTTCGTAGCGGACGTCGAGGCCGTTGAGCGTCAGCGATCGGATATCGATGCGCCGGGCGCGCTCCGGTGTGGGCGCGCCCGAAGACGGCGGCAGGTTGACGACGTTGTTTTCATCGCGAACGATGTCGACGATGCCCTGGTCGATGACGAGGTGATCGATGGCGAAGCGGCGGCGGAACACGCTCATCGGCAGGCGCACTTCGATGCGCTTCGCGACCAGGAACGGACGGTCCTTGTGGCCCTGCGCCGCGAGGCGCACGTCGGTCAGCGTAATCCGCCGGGTAAACGCGTTGTAGGCCAGGTCTCCCGCCTCGAGTTCGAGGCGATAGCGGGTGAGGAAATTCGCAGACCATTCCATGGCGCGGTGGCGCGCCATCGGCGTGTGCACCGCCGCGAGCACGGCGAGGATCAGCCCGGCGGCCACCGCCGCCAGGATGATCAGCACGCGCCGAATCCGGACCCTCACCATTCGATTTTAGGCCGCGATTGGCGGCGACAACGCAGAGCTGGCACGACACTGCGCGGTGCAATTGGGATACCATTTGCCGGTGGAGGATCACCTGATGCGCGTGAAGGCATTACTCAAGGTCGCGATGGGCGCGGCATTGAGCCTGGTGACGAGCAGCGCGATGGCACAGACACCCGCCGTGGAATTGAAGGTCGGTGATCAGGCGCCCGCGTTCTCGCTACCCGGATCGGACGGCAAGACGCATACGCTCGCGGAGTCGCGCGGCAAGCAGGCAGTGGTGCTGGCGTGGTTCCCGAAAGCGTTCACCGGTGGTTGAACGGCCGAATGCAAGTCGCTCCGTGAGAGCGGCGATCTGATTCGGCAGTACAACGTCGCCTACTACATGGTTAGCGTCGACAACATCGAGGACAACACGAAGTTCGCGCAGATGCACGAAGCGGACTACCCGATCCTCAGCGACGTGAAGAAGGAAATCGCCAACGCCTACGGCGTGCTCGGGCCCACGGGTCTGGCGCGGCGCTGGACGTTCTATATCGCTCCCGACGGCAAGATCCTCTACATCGACAAGGAAGTGAAGCCGGCCTCGTCGGGTCCGGACATGGTGGCGAGACTCGGCACGCTGAACATCGCGAAGCGGAAGTAGTCGGGCCATCAGGCCATCAGGCGGGGCGGGACTTTCAGTCCCGCCCTTTCCTTTTTATCCATGCATCGACGGAATTGCGAACGCTCAACGCGTTCGCGCCGGTGCCCGGCAGAACCACCCACCCGCCGTCGCGTTTCTTCAGGCACACCGCGCCGCCGTCGACTTTTGCGGATTCGAAATCGGCCCGCGGGTAACTGCGTTTGCGTACGAGGCTGATGACGTAAATCGCATCCTCATCGAGAACGATGCGGGACACCAGGACGTCAAGGAACGCCGCGGCGCCGAACACGATGAACGCGGCGCCCACGAGACGCTGCCACGCTGCGGTGGCGGTGAGAATAGCGGCCGTGCCGGCAATCACGAACGCGAGCATCGCGAGCGCCGAGATCACGCGATACCATGTCGCCGTCCGGAATACTCGTTCGGTCACTTCTTCGCGCGAAGTTGTTTCACGGACTTGGCGATCAACTTCTGCAGCGTCGTCGTGTCGACCTGGTCCAGGCGCTTGATGTAAAGGCATCCGCCGCCGAGCGAGTGCGGCCCGAGTTTGGCGAGCAGGTCCTTGTCCCTGCCGCCCATCAGGTACAACGTCAGCGCCGCCTTGCGCGGCGAGAAGCCCGCCTCGAACCACTTCGACGTGCGGCTCGCGCCGGTGTATTCGTGATCGCCGAAGCCGACGATCGACGGGCCCCACATCACGGGCTTTTTTTTCGTCGCTTTCGTCATCATCGCGACGATTTTTTTGCTGTCCTTGCGGCGCTGGTCGTCCTCGATTGCGTTGATGAACGAAGAAACGCTCGCTTTGGTCGCCTTCGTCTTGAGCTCGGCCATGGCGGGTAATTTTAATGCCGCGTCCGTCTAATGTAGAGTGAGTCCGCCTTCCCCAGGGGCTTTATGAATACTCGTCTTCGTCTCCCCATTCTGATCGCTGCGCTGTCGCTGATCTGTGCGCCGGCGTTCGCGCAAGGCGCCAAGCCGGCGCCGAAAACGCAGAAGCCGCCCGCGAAGACCGCTCCGGCGACAAAGAAGTCGGCGCCAGCGCCGGCCGTGCCCGCGCCTCCGCCGCCGCCAACCGACGTTCGCTACAAGACCAGGTATACGACCGGCGCGGAAGCCACCGAGAGCGTGAGCTTCGTCACCGATCAACGCGAGCGCTACGAGCTCGGCGACATCGTGCTGCTCAAGCAGCGCGATCAGAAGCGCAACGTGCAATTCAGCCGCGCGGCCAACACGTACGTGATCGTCGCGGACGATGCGCCGGCGGCCACCGCGGCGGCAACACCTCCCGCTTCGGGTGTGGTCAACGTGAACGTGTCGATCGTCGATCTTGGTGAGCGCAAGGATGTGTTCGGGCAGACCGCGCGCCGCGTGCGAACCGTGATGCAGCGCGAGCCCGAGAGCGGCGCGTGCGATCAAACCAAGGCGCTCACGCAAACCGATGCGTGGTACATCGACATGCCGAAGGTCCTGGCGGCGGCTCCGACCGCAGCCAAGCCGCCGGCGGCCGCCTCGGGCTGCGCCGATGAAATCAAGCTCACCGAGACCGGCGATGCGAAGCTGATTGGCTTCCCGATCAGTTACACGACGTCGCTGACCGACCTCAGCGACAAGGATGCGAAGCCGATGGAATCGTCGATGGAAGTCACCGAGTTCGAAGTGCTGAAGCTCGATGCCGCGCTGTTCGATATTCCCGCGGGTGCGACGGCGGCAGCGGACCCGCGTGAGTTCACCAGGGCGATCAGCGACGCGAACGAAGCGAAGCTGGCGCGCGGCGCGGCCGATGCCATCGCGCCGGCGAAGAAGCCGGGCACGCTGCGTGTCGGCGTCCCCGAAGTGACGAACAAGACGTCGCAATCGGCCGATACCCGGGCGCTCCGCACACGCATCATCAGCGAGCTCGAGCAGCAGAAGATCGAAGCGGTTCCAATGGCCGCCGGGTCGCAAGCCGAGCTCGATGCGCGCGCCCGCGAGCTGGCAGTCGATTACCTGGTGATGGCGGAAGTCACGGAGCTCAAGGTGTCGAAGCCGGGCGGCTTCACGAAGGTAATGAAAGCAACCGCGAAAGAAGAAGCGCGCGACATCACCGAAGCGAAGCTGACGATGCAGCTCGTGGCGCCGGGCGGCGGCAAGCCGCGCGTGTCGAAGAACGCCACCGGCAAGGACGGCGGCGTCGGCTTCAAGACCGGCCTCAAGGTCGCGAAGTTCGCGGGCAAGGTCTACCTGAAGTTCTACATGGGCGGCATGATGGCCAATCAGCTGAGCGCGTTTGCCAGCGCGCAGATGATGAACATGGGCGGCATGGGCAGCATGGGCTCGATGATGCCGATGGGCGGCGGCGGTTCGATCGACCGCACCGCCGGTGCGGCGAACTACGTGATGCAGCAGGTGATGATGGGCGCCACCTCGGGATCGCAGGATGGCCCGTCGTTCGACGCCGCCCTCGAGGACGCGATCGAAGACGCCGGCAAGGACGTCATCGAGGCCGTCAAGCGGGCGTCGACGCCGAGAAAATAGCGATCGCCTGCTCGTCGACGGTCGAGAATTGCACCGGGTCTCACGCGCTGTCGCGCGGTGGACCGATGACGAAGATCGTGTTGCCGGATGGATCGCTGAACCCGAACGTGCGCGCGTTCCACTCCTCGTCGCGCGGCGGCTTCGCGATGTCGACCTTCGTGGACCACTCCCGGTAATACGCGTCCGCGTCTTCGACGATCAACGAGACGCACGCGTCCCGCCCGTGGCCGGTCATCGGCGCGTCGATCGTCAGCGCGATCGTGCCGCGCTCGACACCCATGATGCCGCTCTTGCCGTCTTCGGTCGCTTCGAACGTCAGCTGAAAGCCGAGCTTTTCGTAGAACGCCTTCGCGGCGCTCAGATCATCCGCCGGGAGAACCGGGACCGCTCGTTCCATGCGTCACCTCGACCGGATCGTAATCCGATTCGTGCGTGGGTAGAATCGCGCCGCCTCATGACACATTCAAGATGACGGGACGCCACGTTTCCGGATCGTTGTTCAACTTGTGGCGCGGGCTGCTGATCTCGAAGCGGAACGGCTTCACCTCGAACAGCATGAAGTCCGCGCCGGTGGTCTGGGCCTTGTAGAACGGCTGCCATTCCGCTTTCCAGTGCGCCGCCTTGCGGGCGGCGTCGGTGACGGCCGCCGCGCGCGCGTGCACGGTGACGTACTCGTTGGCGGCGGCGTTGAAGAACATCAGCGTGACGCGCGGGTCGCGCTTGATCTCGTCGACCTTCCGCGTGAGTGGATTGGTGGCGATCCAGATCGAGCCCTCGCTCTCCGCGATCAACGGATCGACGATGCGAGCCTGCGGCTGGCCGTCGGCGCCGATCGTGATCAACGTGCAGTAGCGCGCCGCCCTCATCACGTCGAACGCCGCCGCGCGAATCGCCGCGGCCGGCGGCTGCGCGAGAACTGCGCGATCGCCCATCGCGGCGATCGTTACCGCCATGATCAGCAGGGCTTTCATGGTGAACAACATACACGCTTACCGGGTGGGTCGCCTCAGCGATCGTGCGCGAGCTCGTTTTCCAGCCAGGCAATCGCGCGCGGCGTGAGCAGTGGCGGGTACGGACCACCGCCGCTGATGAAGTCGTCGACTCGGCCTCCAGGCCATGCTTCACGGCCGTCGCTGAACCTCACGCCATGCTCGTCGCCGCGGAAATCAAACCAATAGCGCGCCACTACCCGATCGCCTTCGAGAATGTCGAACTCGTAGTTCGAGCTCGCTTTGGTATCGCGTGGGCGCTCATGGACAGTGTAGCGAGGCGGCGGCTGCGGTTCAGGGGGCGGTGCGGGCGGCTCGCCGGGCTTTCCTTCCGGCGGCTGACGGCCACGCCAGAAGCGGCTGTAATAAAGCACGCCGAGAATTGCAAGCACGCCGACGGCGATGAGGAGTCGCGTGACGAACATTCGGCTATTCCGCGACGCGCGCGACACCGGACGAACAGTCGATTTTTAGCGGCTTCGCAAAACGCCGGGCGAGCATGCCGGCGCCGGAATCGAAACACCTGAGCGTCACACGTCGCTTCTCGGGAGATGCCTTCAATCGAAGCGTGCGACCAGGCCTCAGCTCGTCGACGATCCGCGGGGCGGCCTGCGACCAGTCGACTTCGGCATCGAGGTAGTGCGATTGCAGTCGCAGGACCGCCTCGACCATCGCCCGCTTCAGGGCCGGAGTCGACGGCGCCAGTGAAAAGAAGCACTCGTCGTGTGTGCTGCCGCTGGCGGCGCCAATCGAAATCTCCTTGCCATACTCGTCGTCGGTGGAGTCCCGCGCCGAAAATGGCTCGCCGAGTGATGCCGCCGCAATCCTCAGGATGCTGGGGGGCACACCGGCGCCGGATACCGCGGCGTCGTCACACGCGAGCTCGGTCAGCCGCCGCCGGGTCCACGAACATTCATGATCCAACCGATCGGCAAGCGTCATGGGACTTTCAGCGTTGGCTCCGCCAGTCGCGCCGATACTTCGGCCGCGCCGTGGCCAGCGCGATCAGCTCGGCGTCCGTCATGGAGGGGTCCGGCTCGTTCGACGCCGGTGAACGAAAGCCGCACATCGCGTAGCTCGTGTCGAAAGTGGTCGGGCGATAGATCACACAGTCCGGCGCGACGAAGCGATATTCGGCAGCGAGATCCTCGATCGACTCGTAGCGCAAGCCCTGCTTGTAGTACAGATGATGATAGACGCTTTCGAACCCACCCTCAGCCGACCTCGACACGACGTGCCAGTTGCCGCCGATGGGGAGCGCTCCGTCCGGCATGGTGCGGTCTTCCATGAAGGCGCCAGCCGAGGCGAACAAGATCAACGCTCCCGCGGCGATGCCCCACCACCGCAGGCCGAACGAGCGTCGAATGCACTGCCACGCACCCCACGCCAGCGCGAGCGCGCCAAGCAGGAGAACAAAGGACTCGAGCCGATGCTCGCGCGCGTATCGCGCGGAGCCGGGCTCGGCGTACCAGTACGGGAACGTCGCGTACGAGATCAGCAGGACAGCGGCGCCGCCCGCCACGAGTGCGGCGATCGCGAATGCGATCTTGCGAATCGCGAGCGGCATCGAATGCTAGGACGCGCCCTCGATCACGGGCACGGCCACCTCATTGGCTACCACTCGCGTGAAGCCGCCGCGCTGCATCAGCTCCCTGCCCTTGCCGCCGCGGCCGGTGATTTCGTACTTGGTGGTGCTGATCGTCTGCTCGCCGCCGCGCGTGGTCTCGACGGTCAGCAGATCGCGATCGCCTGACGACACCAGCGCGCCGATGACCTTGTCGTCGTCCGCGAGCTTGATCAGGATCACGCCGCGGCCGGGGCCCGACAGGAAATTGACTTCCTCGGCTTTCGCGAGCATCGCCCGGGCCTTGCTGGTGGCGGCGATGACGGTTTCCTCGCCCGTGGTGATGCCGACGTTCACCACTTCGGCGCCTTCCGCCGTGCGCGCGTAGCGGCGGCCCGAGCGGGTGCTGGCTTCGACGAACGGCTGCAGGGAGAAACGCATCGCGTAGCCGTCGCTGGTGACGCCAATCGCATGCACCGGCGGCACGTCGCCCTCCTTCTTCGCGTCGATCTTCTTGGCCACGCGAGGATCGAGGCTGAACGCCGCGACAATCTTTTCGCCGTCCTTCAGCTTGAACAGCTTCTGGATCGGATCGCCGTAGCCGGTCGATGCCGGGATATCGACGATGCGGCTCGTGTAGGCGACGCCGAAATTGCTGAAGAACACCATCGTCGCGCGGGTGCTGCCGGCGACCGCCGCCAGCACGCTGTCGCCTTCGCGCAACCGCGTCGTCGACAGGTCCTTCACTTCCTTCTGCCGCTTCACCCAGCCGTCGCGCGACACGATCACCACGTTGTCTTCTTCGACGATGAACGATTCGGCGGTGTACTCGACTTCTTCGGCCTCTTCGATGCGCGAGCGTCGCGGATCGATCTTCGGGTTGCCGTACTTGTCCTGGATCTCCTCGAGCTCTTCGCGAACGAGCTTCCAGCGGCCTTCCTCGTCCTTGAGCAGCGCCGCGATCTGGCGGGCGCGCTTGCGCTTCTCGGCCAGCTCCTGCTGGATGACGAGGATCTCGAGCCTGGCGAGGCGATACAGCTTGAGCTCGAGGATCGCGTCGGTCTGTTCGGCATCGAGCGAGAAGCGCTTCATGATCTTCTCGGCCGAATCGGCCTTGCCGTCGGACTTCCTGATGATCTTGATGATCTCGTCGAGCGCGTCGAAGACCTTCTCGAAGCCTTCGAGGATGTGAATGCGGCGCTTCAGCTGCTCGAGCTCGTGCTCCAGGCGGCTGGTGACGACCTCCAGGCGGAAATGCAGGAAGTGCCAGAGCATCTGCTTGAGATCGAGACGCTCGGGGCGGCCGACCTCGGGATTCTCCGTCGGCACGAGGCACGTCATGTTGACGGCAAACGTCGTCTGCAGCGACGTGTTCTTGAAGAGATACGCCATCACCAGGTTGTCGTCGGCGCCGCCCTTCACTTCCAGCTCGATGCGCACGTCGTCGGTCGAGACGTCGCGGACGTCGACGAGGTACGGCATCTTGCGGCTCAACACCACGTCGCCGATCTGCTCCACCAACTGCGCCTTGTTCACCGCATACGGCACGCTGGTGATGTACAGCTTCTTGCCGGAGCGCGACGCCGGACCTGGTTCCCAGGTGGCGCGCAGCCGGATCGAGCCCGAGCCG
>DASUSZ010000194.1:0-2609 GCA_036374815.1 Vicinamibacterales bacterium
GGCCGCATGCTACGCTGTCGCTCTTGGCACTGCTCGCCTTATTCCTGTCCGGTTTTGCGGCTGTGCTTTACCAAGTCATCTGGCAGCGTCTGCTGGCGTTCTTCTCCGGCGCCGACATCTACTCGATCACGATCATCGTCGCCGCGTTCATGGCAGGGCTCGGGCTTGGCAACGTCACCGGTGGACGGCTGGCCGATCGGCTTGGACCGCGCGCCAGCCTGCGTGCGTTTGCGATCGCCGAGGTCGCGATCGGCGTGTTCGGGCTGCTCAGCAAGTTTCTGTTCTACGACGTTCTCTACTCGCGCCTGCCTCAGCTCGGCGAGAACACGATCGTCGCGACGGTCGTGCTGTTCGTGAGCCTGCTGGTGCCGACCTTCCTGATGGGCGTGTCGCTGCCGCTGCTGTCGCGCGCGCTGACGCATCACGTGGCCGATGCCGGCCGCATCATCGGATCGCTCTACGGCTGGAACACCCTGGGCGCGGCGACCGGCGCGTTCGCCACGACGTGGCTGCTGGTGCCGAACATCGGCCTCGAAGGGGCGTTGATCTGCGGAGCGGCGGCGAATTTTCTCTGCGCGCTCGGCGCGTTCGCGATCAGCAAACAAGAGGGCGCGCGCGCTGACGCCGAGTCCGCCGAAGCGCCGGCGATTGAAGTCAGCAACCTGCCATTTGCAAGCTGGATCCTGATCTACGCGCTGACCGGCTTGATCGCGCTCGGATTCGAGATCGCGTGGTTTCGACTATTGGGCGCGGTGCAGAAATCCACGGCCTTCACGTTCGGCACTGTGCTCACCGTGTATCTTGGCGGCCTCGGGCTCGGTGGCGCGATCGGCGCTCGATTCGTGCGCCGCAGCACCGCGCCTGGCCGCACGTTCCTGCTGCTGCAGTTCGCACTGACCTGGTATGCGGCGCTGTCGCTGGCAATTGCGGTCAGCGCGATCGGCCGCGGCACCCCCGAACGCCTCGTCAGGTACTTGAGCGAATACGAGCCGTATCACGTCTACGGCGCCATGCTCGCCCTCAAGAATGCGTCGTTTGCTCCGCTGACCGGATTCGTCGTGTTGTATCTGGGGATACCCGCGTTGATCGTCGGGCCGCCGACGTTCCTGATGGGATTCAGCTTTCCTTTCTTGCAGCGCGCCTGTCAGTCCAACCTGCAGTCGCTCGGCCGGCGCGTCGGCGCATTACTGTCCGCGAACATCGCCGGCAGCGTGGTCGGCACGGCGATCACCGGATGGTGGCTGCTGCCGCAATACGGAACTGCATCCACGCTTCGCATCCTCGTGATGGCAGGCGCGTTGCTGGCGATCCCGCTGTGGCAAATCACGCGCGGCCGTTCGCGCGTGTTCGTGACCGGCGGCGCGCTGGCAATGACCGCCGCGCTCTCGGCCGCCGTTCCTGACGGCGGCACGCTGTGGGCGCGGCTTCACGGCGCGCCGCCCTATAGTGTGATCGCGGCGGAAGATGGCACCGGCATCTCGGTGTTGAAGCCGTCGACCACCAGCCGCAACACCGCGGTGTTCGTCAACGGCATCGGCCAGAGTTGGATTCCCTACGGCGGCATTCATACGGTGCTCGGGGCCTTGCCGGTGCTGCTGCATCCGGATCCAAAGAACATCATCATCATCGGCCTCGGCTCCGGCGACACCGCCTTTGCGGCGGCGGGGCGGCCCGAGACGTCGCGCGTCACCTGCGTCGAGATCATCGGCGCGCAGCTGACGACGTTGCGGCGGCAGGCGGAGATCCAGCCGTATCCAGGGTTGACGCGCGTGCTGACCGATGCCCGCATCGAGCACGTCACCGGCGACGGTCGCGCCTACGTCCTCCGCTCCGAACCGGTCTTCGACATCATCGAGATGGATGCACTGCGTCCAACCAGCGCCTACGCCGGCAACCTGTATTCACGCGAGTATTTCGATCTGCTGCGGCGGCGGCTGAAACCCGGCGGCTTTGCCGTAACCTGGGCGCCGACCGCACGCATCCGCGACACCTTTATCGCGGTGTTCCCGCACGCCATGCTGTTCGGCGACATCATGATTGGCAGCAGCGGGCCGATCGTGTTCGACCCGGCCGCAATCAATCAGCGCATTGGCGCCGTCCGCGACTATTATTCTGAAGCCGGCATCGATATCGCGGCGCTGGTGGCGCCGTATCTCGCGGCGGCGCCGCGGCGGTTTGGCCCGGACGACGCGCGCCGGATGACCGATCTCAACACGGATCTTTTTCCGCGAGACGAATTCTCACTGCCGGAGAACTGACTTTCGGAGCGAGCCTGCGACCATGACGACGAAGACCGAGACGCGTTTCAACTGGAGCGATCCGCTCCTCCTGGAACAACAACTCACCCACGAAGAGCGGATGGTGCGAGACACCGCGCGTGCCTACGCGCAGGATCGCCTGACGCCGCGCGTGCTCGAGATGTTCCGCCACGAGAAGACGGATCCGTCGATCTTCCGCGAAATGGGCGCCCTCGACCTGCTCGGCATCGTCATTCCCGAGCAATACGGCGGCTCCGGCTTCAATTACGTGAGCTACGGGCTGGTCGCGCGCGAGATCGAGCGCATCGACTCCGGGTTCCGCTCGATGATGAGCGTGCAGGGCTCGCTGGT
>DASUSZ010000195.1:0-7756 GCA_036374815.1 Vicinamibacterales bacterium
GGGTAGCCCGCCGATCCGCCGAAGGTGTAGTCCTTGATCGTCACGCTCGGCGGGAAGGCCATCGACTCGTCGCGGAACCGCGCGGTCTCGAATTGATGCGTCGGCGGCGCCTCGTAGAGCTCATCGCCTTTCTGCTTCAACACCGTCCGATAGAACGCGACGAGATCCGCGTACGGCACCGTGCTGCCGTAGATGTAGAACCGCTGGCCGCGGCCCGCGTCGTACGACGTCAGGTAGACGGCTGACGGGTAAATCGGCGCGCCCAGCATTTCTTCTGTTGGCGCGCCGGCCCCGGGTGCCTGGGTGCCGGGTGCCTGAGGTGCCTGGGTGCGAGGTGCCTGGGTGCTCGGCGCCGGGGCTGGTGGTGGTGCCTGCGGTTTCGCCGGCGTGGTTGGCGGTTGCGCCGGCTTCTGCGTATTCGGCCGCGGAAACGGCTGCGGCGTCTGCGCCAGCGCGTTTGTCGCCCATAAGCTCAACACGACGGCAGTGATCGCTCGAAGCACGGAACTATTATAAGACTCCGTGCACCCCAAGCCCGTAAGGCCGTAAGCCCGTCCGCCCCTAAGCCCGTGTTTCTCGACTACTGCCTGGCAAACCACGACTGGCTCCTCGAGCTGATCGAAACGCTCGTCGCGATCGAGTCACCGAGCGACGATCGTGCGGCGGTCAATCGATGCGGCGACGAGCTGGCCGCGCGGCTCGAGGCACTCGGCGGGGCGATCACGCGCGTGCCGTCGGCCGCCGCGGGCGATCACCTGCGCGCCTCGTTCGGCAGCGGCAGCCGCCAAATACTGTTGTTGGGACATTTCGACACCGTGTGGCCGGTCGGCCAGTTGGAGAGGATGCCGCTCAAGCGCGACGGCGGGAAGCTCTTCGGCCCCGGCGTCTTCGACATGAAGGCCGGCATCGGCCTCGCCACGCTTGCCACTCGCGCGTTGCTCGATCGCGGCGCGCCCGCTGACTGCCGCATCGTCATGCTGTGGACCACCGACGAGGAGGTCGGCAGCAAGACGTCGCGCGCGTTGATCGAAGCGGAGGCGACCAAGAGCGAGGCGGTGCTGGTGTTCGAGCCGTCGCTGCCGGGCGGCGGGCTCAAGACCAGCCGCAAGGGCGTTGGACAGTTCGAGATGATCGCGCGCGGCGTGTCCGCGCACGCCGGCCTCGATCCGGGCAAAGGCGTCAGCGCGATTCGTGAGCTGGCGCGGCAAATCATCGCGATCGACGGCCTGCAGGATCCAGCGAAAGGTGTGACGCTCACGGTCGGCGTGGTTTCTGGAGGCACGCGCGCCAACGTGGTGCCGGCGGAAGCGCGCGCCACCATCGACGCGCGCGCGGTGACGCGCGCCGACGCGGAGCGCGTGCAGCGCGCGATGCGATCGCTCGCGCCGCAGATTGACGGCGCGAAAATCGAAGTGAGCGGCGGGTTCGATCGGCCGCCGCTCGAGCGCACGGCTGCCGTCGAGCGCCTGTTCCTCGAGGCGAAGTCCGTCGCGGCGGAGATTGGAATCGACCTTCAGGAAGGCAGTGCGGGCGGCGGGTCCGATGGCAACTTCACCGCCGCCCTAGCCGTGCCGACGCTCGACGGCATTGGCGCCATCGGCGACGGCGCGCACGCGATTCACGAGCACGTCGACATCGACGCGCTCATTCCTCGAGCTGCAACAATCGCGGGTCTTCTAGCACGCCTGACTCGAGGCGGTTCTTAGCCGTCTTCGTCCGTCGATCGCCGACGCCGTAGCGCTGCCGCATCAGCGACACCACTTCCTGCACGCGCTTCTCGTAGTCCTTCTTCACGTAGCGGCTGGCATAGAGCTCGTCGTACATCGGCACCAGCTCCGGATACTCGCGCTGCATGATCGACATGAAGTGATCCTTGGTGCCGCCGTCCATGTGCATCACCATGGCGCCAATCGACGTCGCGCCGGAATCGGCGATCGCCTTGATCGTCCGCTCGATCTTCGCGGGCTGCGTGGAGAAGCCCGGCACGATCGGCGCCATCAACACGCCGCAATCGATGCCGGCATCGACAAGCTGACGCACCGCTTTCAGCCGCTGCAGCGGATGTGCTACCCCCGGCTCGAGCTTGTCCCACGCATCCTCGTCAACCGTCGGCACGCTCATGTGCACGCGGCAGCTGGCGACGGCGGACAGGTCCTTCAGGATGTCGATGTCGCGAACCACCATCGGCCCTTTCGTGACGATGCCGACAGGAGTGGCCGCATCGCGCAGCGCCTGCAGCACGCCGCGCGAAATCTTGTAGGTGCCTTCGATCGGTTGATACGGATCGGTCGCCGTGCCGAAGCCGATGCTTTCCTTTGTCCACGACGGCCGATCGAGCTCGCGCCGCAACACTTCGACGAAGTTGATCTTGACGAAGATCACCGACGCGAATTGATCGCCCGCGTCGAGCTCGAGATGCGAGTGATATCGCCGCGCGAAGCAGTAGTGGCAGCCGTGCGTGCAGCCTCGATAGGGATTGAGGCTCCACTGCATGTAGGCCTTGCCCTTCACCTTGTTGAGGGCGGACTTGCAGCGGACCTCCTGGTAGGTCGCGGCATCGCCGCGGCGCCGGGCGTCTTTCAACGCCGCAACGCCGCCTTCTTTCACAATCTCCGCGATGTCCCGTGTCGTCGGTGCGCGACCCAGATCGAAGAGCGGCAAAACGGTCGGCATCGGGCTATTATTTCGCTTTTGTTTCGCCGCCGCAAGACGTGAGGTGCGATTAAAATTGGCGCTTCCCCGGAGGCCCCCTGATGAATCGTTACGTTCGTGCTTGCGCTTTCGCCGTGGCCGTCGCCGCGCTGGGCGCACCTCTTTATGCTCAACTGGAACTGGCAAATCCGACGGCGGCGCAATTTGCCGCCGCAATGGAAGTTCCCGCCGCCGACATCGTTTCGGCGGAATGGGTACTGCCGGGCGTTCCCGCGGCTCGCCGCGTCGTTTCGGATTGGGGCCCGAACAACGGCCCGCACGCTGGGATGACGATGGGCGTGTTGTCGACCGGCATTGCGGCCGATGTCAACTCGCCCGGGTTCGTGAGCCCTCAACCGGGCACCAATCACAATTACAGCGTGCCCAACCCACACATCGATCCGGTCGCCAACCCGGTGGGCTGTCCCGCCGGCGACTATGAGAATGTCCAGGACCGCGTGGAACTGCGGCTGCAGCTTCTGGTGCCCGCGGGCAAGAGCGGCTTCGAATTCGACTTCAATTTCCAGACGGCCGAATACCCGGAGTATGTGTGCACGCCGTATCTCGATCGCTTTATCGCGCTCGTCGAGACGCCTGCGACTTCCTTCAACGCCGCTTACGACGTCAACGGCGTTCCGGTCAGTGCGAACGCATTCATGCGGGTCGGACAGGGGCTGATGAACGGTACCAGCCAACTGGTGGGGACCGGCATGGACAATGGCGTCGGAGCAGGCACGGACTGGCTGACATCCTCGGTTCCGGCGACGGCCGGCCAGACGATCACGCTGCGCTTCATCATCTTCGACGCGGGCGACGGCGCATGGGACTCCAACGTGCTGCTCGATAATTTCCGCTGGCTCGACAACGCTCCCGGAGCGGTCACGGCTGACGCGGGAGAGGACGTCACGCTCGTTGCCGGCCCTTTCGGCACAGCGGCTTTCACGCGCACGGGGATTTTTACGGGACCCGCGGCCGTATTCCAGTGGACGGTTAACGGCAACCCGGTCTCGAATTCGCCAGACGTGAACGTCTCGCTTGCACCGGGCATCCACTCGTTGACCTTCACCGCCGCGTCCGATCGAGCGTCGGACACTGATGATGTCGTGGTTACCGTGACCCTGCCCGGTGGAGTCGGTGCAACCGGACCGACCGGGCCGATGGGTCCCGCAGGACCGACGGGGCCTGCCGGCGCCGACGGTGCGCCGGGCGCGACGGGTCCGACCGGGCCGCAAGGACCTGCGGGTGCCACTGGACCGCAAGGGCCGATCGGCGCGACCGGACCTGCCGGAGCGACAGGACCTCAAGGACCGCTCGGTCCAGCGGGCGCGACGGGGGCAACCGGTCCTGCAGGATCGAATGCCGCGGCCGTGCCCGGCTCGCTGTTGTATCTACCGGCCGGCGTTGCGCCGCCGCCAGGCTACGTGTTCGTCGGCAGTTTCCAGCAGTCGCTGCGCCCGAACGTCGCGTTGCCGAACGGCAGGACCGAGACGAACGGTGGAGCAGAAGTGAAGTTGTTCGTGAACGTCTATCGAAAGCAGTAACGCTACGAAGCGATCTGCTGGCGCCAGTACGCCAGCAGATCGCTTACCGTCTGCTCGAACGGAATCTCGGGCGACCATCCCGTATCGCGCGTCAGCCTCGCGTGATCGCCCAGCACCAGCGGCGTGTCGTTCGGCCGGAATCGCGCGGGGTCCTGCGCGATCGTGATCGGGACTCGCGCCTTTGATTTCAGCAATTCAACCAGCCGGCTGATCGGCACCGGCGTGCCGGAGCAGACGTTGTACGGAATGCCCGGCTTTGCCGACGCCATCATCGCGCGATAGGCGCGCACCGTGTCGCGCACGTCCATGATGTCGCGCTGCGAATCGAGGTTGCCCATGGATAGCGCCGGTGGTTTGAGTCCGGCCTCGATCTCCGCGATCTGCTTGGCGATGCTCGATGCGACAAACGACGGCGACTGCCGCGGCCCGACGTGGTTGAACGATCGCGCAATCAGCGCCGGTATCCCGTCGTCTTCCCACGCGCGAATCGCCAGCATTTCCTGCGCGAGCTTGCTGGTGCCGTAGGGGCTGTTAGGTCGAACGGTATCGGCCTCGGTGATGGCGCGATCGAGCGGCGCGTAGACGAACGCGGTGCTGGTGATCAGCACGCGCGGCTTCAACTTGACGCGTCTCAATGCGTCGAACAGATGATGCGTGCCGAGGACGTTGCCGGCGAAGGTCTCGTGCACGTGGCTCCACGAATCGCCGACGTGCGGGACTCCGGCCAGGTGGTAAATCTCGGCGGGCTTGAAGGCATCGATAGCGGCGGCGACGGCTTCGCGATCCTGTAACTCAACGCCGTGCCAGATGACGCGCTTGCCGGTCAGCAGCGGCTCGGTATCGGGCCGCAGCCAGGCGATGACCTGTTCGTTCTGTTCTTCGAGCAGCTCGAGCAGGTGACTACCGACGAACCCGGCCGCACCTGTGACCAGGACGGAGCGCATTACCGCTTGCCGTATTGCGCTTCCATGTAGGCCTTGTAGCCGGGGTCGCGTTCCTTGATCGGCCGCCACCACCACTCGTTCTGCTGATACCAGGCGACGGTTTCGGCGAGGCCCTTCTCGAAGTCGACCTGCGGCGCCCATCCCATCGCGCGCAGCTTGGCGGAGCTGAGGCTGTAACGGCGATCGTGCCCCTTGCGATCCTGGACCGGCTTGATCAGCTCCGGCCCTTTGCCCGCCAGCTTCAGGACTTTGTGCGTGAGGTCGATGTTCTTCACCTCGTTGCCGCCGCCGATGTTGTAGACCTCGCCGTTGGTGGCCTTGTGCATCAGCAGATCGATGCCGCGGCAGTGATCGAGCACGTGCAGCCAGTCGCGGATGTTGCCGCCGTCGCCGTACAGCGGCACCGGGATGTTGTCCATCAGGTTGGTGATGAACAGCGGCAGGATTTTTTCCGGAAACTGGTACGGCCCGTAATTGTTCGACGCGCGGGTGACGATCACCGGCACCTCGTGCGTCGCCCAGTAGCTGTAGGCAAGGCGATCGGCGCCCGCCTTGCTCGCCGCGTACGGGTTGCGGGGCTTCAGCTCGTCGGTCTCGACGCTCGAGCCTTCCGGCACGCTGCCGTACACTTCGTCGGTGGAAATCTGCACGAAGCGTTTCAGCTTCGGGTTGCGCCGCGCCGCCTCGAGCAGCACGAACGATCCTTCGACGTCGGTCTTGATGAAATCGCCGGCCGACATGATCGAGCGATCGACGTGCGTCTCGGCCGCGAAATGCACCACGTAGTCCGACTGCTCGACGAGCGGCCCCGACACCGGCGCATCGCAGATGTCGCCGTGCACGAACGTGTGGCGCGGGTTGTCCATCACGTCGTGCAGGTTTTCCCTGCGGCCCGCATACGTCAGCTTGTCGAGATTGGTGACGTGCCAGTCGGGATGCGCGTTGAGCGCGTAGCGGACGAAGTTGCTGCCGATGAATCCTGCGCCGCCCGTGACAAGAACTTTAGTCATCTGTGTTTAATCTGTGGCTTACCACTTGATCCAGACTTCGGAGTTGTCGCCGAGCATGAAGCGGTGCGCGACCGGCTTCAGCGGCAGGCGGTGAATCTTCACGCCGCGGCCGATCAGGCTGTCCGACACGCGCGTCTCGAGGTCGTGAATCAACGAGCCCTCGAGAACGATGCTGTGCTCGATTTCGGACTTGTTGATCTCCACGTCCTTGCCGATCGAGGTGAACGGGCCGACATAGCCGTCGATGATGCGCGCGCCGGGGCCGATCACGGCAGGGCCGCGGATCACCGAGTTCTCGACCGTCGCGCCCTTCTCGATCACGACGACGCCCTCGATGCGCGATGACGCGTCGACCTTGCCGTCGTTTCTGGCTGCCAGCGTTTCGAGGATCAGCCGGTTGGCTTCGAGCATGTCCTCGAGCTTGCCGGTGTCCTTCCACCATCCCGTCACCAGGTGCGGATTGACGCGCAGGCCGCGATCGATCAGGTCCTGGATCGCGTCGGTGATCTCGAGCTCGTTGCGGAAGCTTGGCTTGATGTTGTTGACCGAGGTGAAGATCTCCGGTCCGAACATGTAAACGCCGACCAGCGCCAGGTTGGATTTCGGCTGCTTCGGCTTCTCCACCAGCCGCCGCACCTTGCCGCCTTCGAGCTCGGCGACACCGAACATCTGCGGATCCGGCACCGGCGTGAGCAGGATCTGCGCCGCCGGCTTTTCCTTCACGAACTGATCGACGAACTCGACGATGCCGCGATTGAGCAGGTTGTCGCCGAGATACATCACGAACGGGTCGTCGCCGATGAAGTCGCGGCTGATCTTGACCGCGTGGGCAAGCCCGCGCGGCGCGTCCTGCTCGATGTAGGTGATCTTCGCGCCCCACTGCGAGCCGTCGCCGACGGCGGCGCGAATCTCCGCCTGCGTGTCGCCGACGACGATGCCGATGTCCTTGATGCCGGCGGCGACCAGCGCCTCGATGCCGTAAAACAGGACCGGTTTGTTGGCGACGGGCACCAGCTGCTTGGCGCTGGTGTAGGTCAGCGGGCGAAGGCGGGTCCCCTTGCCCCCGCTGAGGATCAGTCCCTTCATGCAGCCTTAAATCTTAATACGTCGACCCTCCGAATGCCCCGAAGAAGTTCGAGAACGACCCGACGCCGGCCAGCGTGAACGACATGTTGAAGCGGCGATCGCGCGGCAGCAGATAGCCGGGATTGTTCGGATAGTTGAACGACTGATATTCGAATTGGACGCCGCAACATTGCGCGTTATAGAAGCCAACGTAGCGCTGGTTCAGCAGCGTCGACCGGCCGACGTCGTAATTGAAGCTGACGCTGCCGCCGACGTTCTTGATCCGGAAGTCGGAAGACGCGTTGACCTGGTTGTCGGCCGGGATCTGCAAGCCGCTCTGCGTGGTTTGCGCGAATGCGCGCCGGCTCCAGCCCGCCGTGACGTTGACCGGGTTGGACCTGAGGGTGCCGTTGAGCCCCATGCCGAGCAGCTTGGGATTGTTCGCCACCGCCTTCGGGTCGTATTCGATCCGATAGTCAATCGCCAGCGGCGTCGTCGGCGTGGC
>DASUSZ010000196.1:0-3686 GCA_036374815.1 Vicinamibacterales bacterium
GGAAAGTAGCGGTGGGTGCCAGACACCAAACAACACCCGAAGTAGCGGTTGGTGTCAGGCACCCACCGCTGGCACCCACCGCTACCCGACGCCGCCACAGCGCCGACGGCTGGCGTCAGCTGGTGCCAGGCACCGATTGACACTCCGTTGACGGGTGCCTGGCACCGATTGACGGTTTCCGTCGCAATTTCCGCGTACTGAACGCTATTATCGCGACGTGCAGCTGACGACCCTCGACTGGGTCATCGTCACAATCTCGCTCGTCCTCTCCTTCGTCCCGGCCATCTACCTGATGCGCCGCGCCGGATCGAGCACCACCGAGTTCTTCACCTCCGGGCGCGCTGCGCCGTGGTGGCTGATCGGCGGATCGATGGTGGCGACGACGTTCTCAACCGACACGCCGAACCTGGTCACCAACCTCGTGCGCGAGCGCGGCGTCGCCAACAACTGGGTGTGGTGGGCGTTCCTGCTCACCGGCATGAGCACCGTCTTCTTCTACGCGCGCATGTGGCGCCGCTCCGGCGTGCTCACCGATCTCGAGTTCTACGAAATCCGCTACTCCGGCAAGCCCGCCGCGATGGTGCGCGCTTTCCGCGCCGTCTACCTCGGGCTGTTCTTCAACATCGTGATCATGTCGACGGTGAATCTCGCCGCCGCGAAGATCGCCAATGTGCTGCTTGGCTGGCCGATGTGGCAGACGCTCGCCGTCTGCGCGGTGATCAACGTCGCGTTCGCATCGATCGCCGGCCTGTGGGGCGTGCTGATCACCGACGTCTTCCAGTTCGTGATCGCGATGACGGCGTCGGCGGCCGCCGCCTACTACGCGCTGCAACAGCCGCAGGTCGGCGGCCTGTCAGGACTCGTCGCGCAGATTCCACCGTCGACGCTGCGCCTCGTTCCCGACTTCAACGACTGGCCGCTCACGCTCACGGTGTTGATCCTGCCGCTGACGATCTCCTGGTGGTCGGTCTGGTATCCGGGCTCGGAGCCCGGCGGCGGCAGCTACATCGCGCAGCGCATCCTCGCCTCGAAGAGCGAGAGGGACGCACTGGGCGGCACGCTGTTCTTCAACGTCGCCCATTACGCGCTGCGCCCGTGGCCGTGGATCATCGTCGCGCTCTCGTCGATGCTCGTCTATCCGACGCTCGACGACATCGCGCGCGCGTTTCCGTATCTCGATCGCAACATGATCGGCCACGACACCGCCTACTCGGCGATGCTGGTCTTCCTGCCGCACGGCATCCTCGGCCTGATGGTCGCGGGACTGCTCGCCGCCTACGTCTCGACGATCTCCACGCATCTCAACTGGGGCACGTCGTATCTCGTCCACGATCTCTATCGTCGATTCATCCGCACCGATGCCGGCGAGCGCCACTACGTCAACATGGGCCGCATCGTCACCGGCCTGCTGATGCTGCTCGCCGCCGGCATGACGTTCCTGCTCGAAACCGCGAGCGAGAGCTTCAACCTGCTGCTGTCGATCGGCGCGGGTTCGGGTCTGCTGTATCTCCTGCGCTGGTACTGGTGGCGCATCAACGCGTGGAGCGAGATCGCTGCAATGGCCGTGTCGTTCGTGGTGTCGATCGGATTCTTCGTCGCCGGAAAATCCGGCGCGGCCGTCGATCCGAACGTGGCGCTGCTCGTAACGGTCTTCTCGACAACCTTCGCATGGATCGCCGTCACCTTCATGACGAGACCGGAGAGCGAAGCGACGCTCGTCAGCTTCTATCGGGTGGTCCGCCCGGCAGGAGCGCTGTGGGGTCCGATTCCCGCAAAAGCCGGCGTCGGCGCGTCGCCCGACAGCATCTCGCTGCAGCTCCTCGGCTGGGTGCTCGGATGCACGTTTGTGTATTGCACGCTGTTTGGCGCCGGCAGCGCGCTTTATGGGTACACGACACAGGCGCTGATCTTCGGCGTCATCTGGATAATCAGCGGCATCGGCCTGATTCGAATCGTGAATCGCCTTTGGCACTAATCACTAACGCCGCTCCGCACCCCGGCACCTAGGCACCCCGGCACCTAGGCACCCAGGCACCTAGGCACCCGGGCACCCAGGCACCGATAAGAATCAGGCCTCTGTCCGTCTCTATAAGAGATGACGCCCTACCGCGGCCGCAGCCACGGGTCAAGAATCGGCGTGCTCGCGTACGAGATCCAGCCCGATGCGATCGACGTCGAATTCACGTCCGGGTGGATCTATCACTTCTCATATCAGAAGCCAGGCGCGCTTCGCGTCGAGCGGATGAAGGAGCTCGCCGAATCCGGCCACGGCCTCTCGACCTTCATCAGCAAACATGTGAAGAATCGGTTCGAATCACGCAGACGGCGCAATTAGTGCGACAATAAGCCAGCCCAGCCTTAGCCCAAGTCGGAGGATTGTGTGATCAGATTCGCACTCGCTACTGCCCTATGCCTTTCGGTTGCCGCGCCCGCGTTCGCGCAGGGACGCACCTACAAGGTGCTCGCCACCAGCAAAACGTCGACGATGCAGAAGGAGATGCAGGAGGCCGGTGATGCCGGGTTCCGCTTCGTCGCCGTGATGGGCGGTGAGACCGCGATCGGCGGCAAGGAAGTCGTCGTGCTGATGGAGAAGGCCGACAGCGACAAGACCACCTACAGCTATCGCCTGCTCGCTGCGAATCGCACCGGCACGCTGCAGAAGGAATTGCAGGAAGCCGCCGACGCGGGTTTCACCGTCGTCGGGCAGACCGTGTTCGAGAGCCTGTTCGGCGGCCGCGAGACCGCGGCGATCGTTCAGAAAGGCGGCGGCGCCGCGGAGCGCTTCGAATACAAGCTGCTCGCCACCTCGAAGACGTCGACGATGGAGAAGGAGATCAAGGAGGCGGCTGACGCGGGCTATCACGCCGTCGGTCTCACCGTCGGCAAGACCGCGATGGGCGGCAGCGAGCTCGTCGTCATCACGCGCCGGCCGGCAAAATGAAGATCGCGGCTGCGATCGGCGCGCTGATCGCATCCATCACGCTGCAGGCCGCCGACGAGGCGTGGCTGCAGTGGTCTGCCTCTCGCGCGCAGGCGGTCGGCAAGGCCGCCTACGTGCAGGGGCGCGTCGGCGGCATCTTCGACACGCGCCTGCTCAAGACGGAGCGCTCGTACAACTACAAGCTCGCCGCGACGTGGATGACGCCCGACGTGATCCGCGCCGCTGCGCGGACGGCGCAACTGAGCGAGCGACTCACCGATGATCAGACGCGCGCGCTGGTCGCCGAAGCGGAGAAGGCGGGCGACACCGTCGTCATGGTGGAGATCGATCCGCGCGAAGGCCGGGAGTCATTCCGCAGGATTGGGCGGCGTTCCTCCAGCCCGAATCATCGTCCTCCGATCTGCATCCGCGAGCGGTGAAGGGCGTGGACACGCCTTCGCTTCGCACTGTCAAGGCGCTGTCGGGCGTGCTGCGGCGCAACTACGACTACGATCGCTTCTGGGTTGTGTTTCCGCTGAAGGATGCCGACGGCAAGCCGGTGTTCCGCGACGGCGACACGATGGCGGAGCTCGTCGTGCGGATTCATGATCGTCAAGGCCGCGTGAAGTGGCCAATCCCGCCGGGCCTGCGCGCCACGCCGTGACGCCGGCTCAATTTCGAAAAATCGCGCTCGGCCTTCCCGACGCCGCCGAAGCCTCGCACATGAAGCATCCCGATTTCCGCGCCGCCAACGGGAAAATCTTCG
>DASUSZ010000197.1:0-11614 GCA_036374815.1 Vicinamibacterales bacterium
AGCGTCGGCACCGTCCACGACACGGTGTCGAACACTTTCTTCGCCTCGGAAAGAATCGTGACACCCTCGGGCGCGAATTTCGCGAGCGCAAGATCACCGTCTTCATCGAGGATGATCGCTTTGCCTTGCCCTGAGCCTGCCGAAGGGTTGTCGGCGTAGATCATGCTGGCGCGCCCGAAGCCGCGGTGCTGCCAGGCCGGCTGGCCGGTCTTGATGTTCAGCGCCGTTAGAAACGCCGGACCGAAATCGCCGGTCGTGCCGTAAACGAAGTCGCCGATGCGAATCGCATTCAGGAACATGAATCGCACGCGGTTGGTGAACCACAACTCCTCGGCGAACGTCACGTCGCGATCGGGCTTGAGCTGAATGGCGCGGCTGCCGGCCCGGTAGGCCGACGACACGAACAGGATGTTGTCGGGCCCGAAGAGCGGCGTGCCGCAGTTGAGATCGTTGCCGGGATCGTGCACGTGCGACCAGAGAATCCTGCCGGTCGCCGGATCCATCCCGTTCACGGTGCCGCCGCCAAACACAACCAGCTGTTCACGACCGCCGACGTTGATCATGATCGGCGGCGCTTCCGATGTCAGGAAGTCGCCGCTCTTCCACACCACGGCGCCGTCGCTTTGCCGGAACGCCATCACCGATTGGCCGGGGCCGCCGACGCTGCAGATGATCGTGTCGCGATACGCGATCGGGCTGCAGCCGTAGCCGGTTTTCACCACCGGACGAATCAGCAGCTCGTGCGAGTTGAAGTCCTTGATGAAGTCGCGCGACCACAGCACCTTCCCCGTCTTCTTGTCGAACGCGAACATCTGCTTCTGGGTGCCGATCGTGAACAGCCGATCGCCGACGACGATCGGCGTCGAGTGCGGACCGGCGCCGAAGCTGAAGTCTTCACGGCGCGACGGGTACTTGTGTTCCCAGAGCGTCTTCCCGGTTGCGGCGTCCATCGCAACGACGGTCTCCTCCGCTTCCCAAGGCCCTTGCTTCGCGCGCCCATTGCCGGCGCGATACATCGTGTAGAGGCGCCCTTCGTCGGCGATGATCGCGGAGTGGCCGGTGCCGAGCGGACGCGACCAGAGCACGGGCGGACCGGCCTCAGGCCACTGGTCCGCCAGGCCCGTCGCCTCGACGATGAAATTACGATTGGGCCCGCCCCATTGCCGCCAGGCGGTGTTGTTGCCCGCCTGCGCGGTTAGGTCGAGCGTCGCACCCATCGTCAGGAGCGCGCCAAGAGCGAGAATCGTGACCGGCGTCCGCATGCGCGGGATTCTACTTCCGAACGACGTCAGTGGCGCCACGATGCTTTGGTATCGTCGAGAATCTCGACCGTGGCCGGATCGGTAATGACCTCGCGCATACGCGCCAGCACGGCGCTCTTCGCTTCCGGCGGCAATGCGTCGAATGCCGGTGAGTAGATCATGTAGCTGCAGCGGTACTTGAACAGCCGGGTCTGCAGATCGAGATCACGCAGCGATCGCCCCTTGCGGTCACGCCGCCCCGCGGCCGCAAACGCCTCCGCGAATCCGGAAGTGCCCTTCACCGGCGCAGTCAGGACGACTTCTCCGGTCAGCGCGAGGTAGTCGGCAACCTCACGCGCGAGCGCCCCAAGCTCACCGCTCGAAAAATCGAGTCGCCCTTCCGCCGCGGCGACACGCGCTTCCCAGCCGAGCCTCGTCAGCAGGTTCATCGCGTGACCCTGGTGATCGAACACCATCAACGCGGTGATGTCGCTGCTGTTCCGGAGATACCCAGACCGGTCCACGCGATCGCTCAACGTCGATCGATTCAGCGTGCTGTCGCCGATCGCGCGCTCCGGGTTCATCGCGTCGGTGATCATGGCGTTGCCCATGTGCCGCACCGCGCCGTGCGTGCCGGTCACGTACCAGCCGCCCCATCGCTGCTCGAGCGGCGAGCGGTGATCGACCAGGAAGCTGCCAAGCGCGGGCATCGATCGGCCATCGGGCGCGGTGAAAATGCTGCGCACGAGAATGCCGGGCACTTCCATGCTGTTCGCCGACAGATGACAGCCCAGGCATCGATCGGGCCGCGCGAACTGGTTTGGACCGGCCGCCGACTGGACGAGCGTCTGAAACACGATGCCTTGCCGCGGATCGTGCGACGCCATCTCGATCACGGGGGCGCCGGGGATGTAGCCCACGATGACGCGATCGTTGAAATAGAGGGCGCGCGGCGTTTCCGGACTGGTGAAGGCGAGCTGGATGCCGGTCTTCGAGAACACCAGCACCTGGGACTCGACGGGCACGTCGAGCACCGCCAGCAGCGATTGCAGAAAGCCCTGGGGACCGTCGAAGGCAAGCGTCGTCTTGCCCGCCTCGATGTCGCGCCTCGCCACCGTCACCGCGTCGTTCAGCACGCCGCCGCGGTAATCAATCACCGGATGCTGATCGAGGGTGCCGTGAAATGCCGGGCGTGGTTGAGACAGCGCCGCCGCAATCGTGGCGGCCCACAGCACCGCGGCAAGACCCATCACGCGCACGCACGTAGGCTAGCACCTATAATGACCGGCATGCTGAGATCCGCCCTTGCACTCCTGATGTTGGCCCTGGCCCCCATAGAGACGACTGCGCAAAATCAATCGCCGAGCATCATGCTGCCGACGGTAATCGTGACCGCCGAACGCGAAGCGTCCGACGTCAAGGACGTCCCCGCGAGCGTGACCGCCGTCACCGCGGCGACGATCAACGACGCCGGCCTGCGTTCCATTACCGACGCCTACATCTTCGCGCCCAACACGGTGTTCACCGAGTTCACCGCGCGCAAGGTGAGCAACGCGCGCTTTCGCGGCATCGGCTCGAGCCCGGGCAACCCCGCGATCACGACATATCTCGACGGCGTGCCGCAGTTGAACAGCAACTCGTCGAACATCGAGCTGCTCGACATCGCGCAGATCGAATTCGTGCGCGGGCCGCAGAGCCCGCTCTACGGCCGCAACACGCTCGGCGGCATCGTCAACGTCACCACGGCGAGGCCGTCGCTGGCGGGGTGGACGGGGTCGGCGATCGTGCCGTTCGGCAACAGCGGCTTGTGGGAAGCCCGCGGCAACGTGTCGGGACCCGTCAACGATCGGCTCGCGATTGGTTTTGCGGCCGGCAAGCAGCAGCGCGACGGCTACACGGTGAACGCGACGACCGGCAACGACCTCGATTCGCGCGACGCAACGTTTGCAAAGGCGCAGGCGCTGTTCGTGCCGAACGCCAACTGGGAAGCGCGCGTCATTTACGCGCACGAGCGCGACCGCGACGGCGACTACGCGCTCGGCGATCTCGACGCGATTCGGCTGACGCCGTTCCGCGTCGCCCGTGATTACGAAGGCTTCACCAATCGCGACATCAACAACGTGACGGTCAACCTGCGCGGCACCGGGCAGAATTTCGCGATCGAGAGCACGACCGGATTGATCAAGTGGGAGACCGACGACTCGACCGATCTGGATTACTCGCCGCTGCCGCTCGCGACCCGCAGCAACCTCGAGGACGACCGTCAGTTCACGCAGGAGCTTCGCATTGCGTCGCCGGAGAACTCGCCGTTGCAGATGGGCCCGGCAATGCTCAAGTGGCAGGCGGGCATCGAGTACTTCAGCCAGGCCTACAGCCAGGATGCGGTGAATTCCTTCAGCCCGTTCGTGCTGAGCCCGCAGCTCGGTTTCCCCGTGGCGATGCACTCGCCCGAAGCGGACATCGACAGCAACGGTGTCGGCATCTTCGGGCGCGCGACGGTCAGCTTCAGCGATCGCGCCAGCGTCACGGCCGGCGTGCGCTTCGATCACGAATCGAGCGATGCGCACCTGAACACGTTCTTTACTCCGGCAATCGCGCAGGCGAACGTCGTGGCGGAGGAACAGACCTTCAACGATGTGTCGCCGCAGTTCGCGGTCGGCGTTCGCGTGAACGATCGCAACAACGTCTACGTATCGGCGGCGCGCGGCTACAAGGCGGGCGGATTCAACCCCGCGGCGCTTCCCGGCAGCGAGGCGTACGGTGAGGAGCACGCGTGGCACGTCGAAGGCGGCGTGAAGTCGACCTTCGCCGACGGCAAAGCGGCGCTGAACGCCGCCGTGTTCGTCATCGATTGGGACGATCTGCAGCTGAACGTGCCGAATCCATTCGTGCCCGGCCAGTTCTACATCGCCAACGTTGGCGCGGCGAAGAGCCGCGGCTTCGAACTGGATCTCACCGCGCGTCCGAACCCGTCGGTCGATGTGTTTGCCGCGATTGGCTTCACGAACGCGACGTTCGGCGCCGGCACAGTGGCGGCCGGCGTGCCGGTCGACGACAACGATCTGCCGTATACGCCCGACTACACCGCGACCTTCGGCGGCCAGCTGACGCGCGCCATCACCTCCGCGATCAACGGCTTCGCCCGCGCGGAAGTCGTGATGAGCGGCGCCTTCTCGTATGACGAGGCGAACTCCGAGGGCCAGGACGCCTACTCGCTGGTGAACCTGCGGGCGGGCGCGCGCGCGCGGCGATTGTTCGGCGAGGTCTGGGTGCGCAACGCATTCGATACGCGCTACATCCCGATCGCTATTCCCTACCCGGGATTTGCGCCGTCCGGCTTCATCGGCGAGAATGGCCGGCCGCGGACGTTCGGCATTACGATTGGCACGACGTTCTGAGGTCCGGCTGAAGCCGGACCCTCACAGCATGTTCGTCGCGTTTCGAAGACATCTGAAGAAGGTTCGTAAATGATCTTGTGAGGGTCCGCCTGCAGGCGGACCGTACTTTATGGCAACACAAGCACTCCGGCGCCCCACCCCGATCGCCGTCGAGTCGCGTGCCCTCGTGCCGGGACCCGCGGCGGTTACTGCGATCCTGATCGTCATCGCCGCGTGGTACCTCAACGCCGTCATCAGCTGGCGGCAAGCGGCGCTGTTCCTGGTCGGCACGTGGGCGGGCGTGGTGCTCTACCACGCCGCGTTCGGGTTCACATCGGCGTGGCGCGTCTTCATCTCGGATCGGCGCGGCGCCGGCCTGCGCGCGCAGATGCTGATGCTGGCGATCACGTGCCTCGTCTTCTTCCCGTTGCTGGCAGCCGGCACGTTCATGGGACAGCCGCTGCGCGGATCGATCTCGCCGGTCGGCGTCGGCGTCGCGGCCGGCGCCTTCATCTTCGGCATCGGCATGCAGCTTGGCGGCGGATGCGCGTCCGGGACGCTGTTCAGCGTCGGCGGCGGCAGCGCGCGCATGCTGGTGACGCTGTTCTTCTTCATCATCGGCTCGGTAATTGGCACCGCGCACATGGGATGGTGGACCGCGCAGCCCGCGCTGCCCGCGAAGTCGATCGTCGCCGAGTGGGGACCGTGGACGGCGCTCGCGGCGAGCCTGGCGTTGTTTGGCGCCATTGGCTGGATCACGATGTTCGCCGAGCGCAAGCGCCATGGCCAGCTGATCGACCCGCCGCTGGCCCCGGCCGAGCCGCGCACCATCGCCTCGCGGTGGCGAGTCGAAGGGCGATGGCTGACGGGGCCGTGGCCGCTCGTCGCCGGCGCGATCGGACTCGCGGTGGTAAACATCGCGACGCTGACGATCGGCGGCCGCCCGTGGGGCGTCACGTCCGCATTCGCGCTGTGGGGCGCGAAGTGGTTTGCCGCGCTCGGCATCGACGTCGCGTCGTGGTCGTACTGGCAGGCGCCGGCGCAGGCGGCGGCGCTGAGGTCGAGCGTGCTGATGGACGTGACGTCGGTGATGGACTTCGGCATCATCCTCGGCGCGCTGCTCGCCGCGATTCTCGCGGGCCGCTTCGCGCCGACGCTGAACATCTCCGCTCGTTCGCTCGCAGCGGCGGTGATCGGCGGGTTGCTCCTCGGCTACGGCGCGCGCATCGCCTACGGCTGCAACATCGGCGCGTACTTCAGCGGCATCGCCTCAGGCAGCCTGCATGGCTGGCTGTGGCTGGTCGCCGCGTTCTTCGGCAACATCGCGGGCACGAGATTGCGGCCGATGTTCGACTTGAACGTCGAGAAGACTCGGACAGCTTGCTGAAGTGGACAAACATGCTTCTGTGGATGTTTGTTCACTCCGCCCGGAGCGCCAATAACGGATCAACTCGCAGCGCGCGACGGCCGGGGATCAGGCACGCTGCGAGCGCGGCGATTGCGACCAGGGCCGACACTCCCGCGAACACCAGCGGATCCCTCGCCGACACTCCAAACAGCAATCCGCTGATGAATCGCGCGCCGGCGAACGACAGCGCGGCGCCGACGGCGAGGCCGATCACCACCAGCAACGCGCCTTCTCTCAACACCAGGCGCATCACGTCCGACGGCGACGCGCCGAGGGCGACGCGCAGGCCGATCTCGGGCACGCGCTGGTTGACGGTGTACGCCATCACGCCGTAAACGCCGGCGATTGCGAGCAGCAGCGCCACGACCGC
Source organism: Vicinamibacterales bacterium (assembly GCA_036374815.1). Taxonomy (GTDB): domain Bacteria; phylum Acidobacteriota; class Vicinamibacteria; order Vicinamibacterales; family UBA2999; genus 12-FULL-67-14b. The sequence goes on from DASUSZ010000197.1 coordinate 6,397, forward strand.
GAATACCACGAGCAGCACCGTCCTGAAGCGCGGCGTCGCCGACGCATTCGACAAGGTCATCTCCATCGTCTCGACGCGGACCGGCACTTCGGGGTTGCGCGAGCGGATCTGCCTGGTGGCCACCGCGCCGATGCCCAATGGATCGGCGGCATCGGTCCTGAGCACGATGTTGAGCGACGTGGCCGGACCTTGATGCTGCTCATAGGGCATGAACAGCTCCGCCTGCACCGGACGATTCGGCCCGCGCGTCCGGACGTCCTTCACGATGCCGACAATCGTCATCGGCTCGAGCGTGTCGAGGCCGCACCGGATCGTGCGGCCAATCGGATCGACGCCGGGAAACGCGTCCTTCGCGAGCTGTTCGTTGATGATCGCGACAAACGGCGCGTCGAGGCGATCGCCGTCGTTGAAGTCGCGGCCGCGCACGACCGGCACTTGCAGCGTGCGGAAATAATCCGGCGTCACCACGTTGAACAGCGCCTGCGGCGATTTCATGCCGAGCACTTCAGGCCCCGGCCCTCCCTGGATCCAATAGCCGCCATTCGACCGCACCGCCGTCGGCAGCGACGTGACGCCGCCGGCCGCCGTGACGCCGGGAATCGCGCGCAGCTCTTCCAACATCGATCGATAGGTCGCAATCGCGCGCGGGTATTGTTCGCGGCCCGATACCGGCACCACGGTCTTCAACACCACGAGGCGATCGCTTTTGAAGCCCATGTCTACCGCGGCGAGCGCGAGCAGGCTCCGGCCGAGCAGCCCCGCGCCCATCACGAGCGCAACCGCGAGGGCGATTTCGGTGACGACAAACGCCTTTCGAGCCCACCCGCCGCGCACGCCGAGCGACGATCCTTTGCCGCCCTGCCGCAATCCATCGGCGAGGTCGACTCGCGACACATGCCACGCCGGCGCGAGCCCGAAAATCACGCTCGCCGCCAGCGAAATCGCGAGCGCGAACAGCAGCGCGGTGAGATCGATCGTGACTTCGTTGAGCCGCGGCAGATCTTCCGGCGCGAGCGCGAGCAGCGCGCTGACGCCCCAGCGGGCGATGATCACGCCGCCGGTGCCGGCAAGCAGCGCCAGCACCACGCTTTCCGTCAGCATCTGCCTGATCAGACGCACGCGTCCCGCGCCCACTGCCGCGCGGACCACCAGCTCGCGGCCGCGCGACGCCGCGCGCGCCAGCAGCAGGTTCGCGACGTTGGCGCATGCGATCAACAGCACCAGCGCCACCGCCGCCAGCAGCACGAACAGCGTTTGCCGCGTGTCGCCGACGACCACATCCTGCAGCGGCACCACCGCGATGCCTTTATCGCCGTTGCTGACCGGATATTGCTGCTCGAGCCGCGATGCGATCGACGTCATTTCCGATTGCGCCTGCGCGACCGACACCCCCTGGGCGAGCCGCGCCACGCCGCGATAGTTGTGGCCGGTGCGCGACTGCGCCTGGGGCGGCGCAGGATCCGGGTAATAGATGTCGGTGCGTGCCGGATAACGCAGGTCGGTGACGCCGACGATCGTCCTCGAACGGTTCCCGAACGTGATCGTCGTTCCAATCGCGCGCGGATCAGATGCGAACTGCCTCCGCCAGTACGCATCGCTGATCACGACGGCGTCCGACTGGCCCGGCTGCTGCTCCTCGGGCGTGAACAGCCGTCCGATCCGCGCCTTCGCACCAAACACGTCGAAGTAACCCGGCGCCACGCGCGCAACGCTCGTGTAGTCGGAGAGGTTGTTGACCGTGACGCTCGTCTCGCTGCTGCCGGTGAAGTACGAGAGCACCTCGAAGCTTTTCGACTGCGCCCGCCAGTCAAAGAAGTCCGGGCCCGAAATGGTGGTGTTGCGCGCCCCGGTCTTCAGGTCGAGGTTGGTAACGACCACGACGCGATCGGGTTGATCGAACGGCATTGGCCGCAGCACGACCGCATTCACCACGCTGAAGATCGCCGTTGTCGAGCCGATGCCGAGCGCGAGCGTGAGAATCGCCGTGGCGGCGAAGCCGGGTTGGCGGATCAGCGTCCGGATGCCATAGCGCACGTCCTGCAGCAGGTTGTCCATGTTGGCCTTTGACGAGAGGTTAACACCGAGGGTTGTCGCGCTATACTGCCCTACTCCCGATGCTGGTCAATGTCCTCCTGGCGTTGACGGTGATCATGATCACCGCGCGCGCCCTGGGAGCACTCTTCAAGAAATTCAATCAGCCCGCGGTGATCGGCGAAGTGATCGGCGGCATCATGCTTGGGCCCTCATTGCTGGGCCGGATTGCGCCGGAGGCGCAGGTCTTTGTGCTGCGCCCGGATGCGGCGCCGTTCCTCAGCGTGATCGCGCAGATTGGCGTCATCCTCTACATGTTCCTGGTCGGCCTCGAGCTGGACCTCGGCCTGCTGCGCACCAGCGTCGCGAAAACCGTGGCCATCTCACTGTCGGCGATCGTGGTGCCCTGCGCGATCGGCGTCGTGCTGGCGCTGGCCCTGTACGACTCGCTGGCGCCGGCGGGAATCGATCGCACTTCGTTCGTGATCTTCATCGGCGTTGCGCTGTCGATTACCGCCTTCCCGGTGCTCGCGCGCATCCTGCAGGACCGCGGCCTGCAGCGCACGCCGCTCGGTACGCTGGCGCTGACCTGCGCCGCAATCAACGATGCGATCGCGTGGTGCCTGCTCGCGTTCGCGGTCAGCGTCATGCAGGCGACCCCGTCGGCCGCGGTGCGCACCGCGGGGCTGACGGGTGTCTACATCGCCGCCATGCTTACGATCGGCCGCACCCTCGCTACGGCAGCGACGCGCCGGCTCGACCGATCGGCGCGGATCGGCGAGCAAAGCGTGGCGCTGGTGCTGGTCGCGGTGCTGATGTCGGCGGTGGCCACCGAGTTCATCGGCATCCACGCCATCTTCGGCGCTTTCCTGCTGGGCACAATCATTCCGCACGACAGCAAGGTTGCCACGCACGTCACCGAGCGCATCGCCGACATCGTTCGCGTCATGTTCCTGCCGGCGTTTTTCGCGTTCACCGGCCTCCGCACCGAGGTTGGCTTGATCGAATCAGCGGCGGACTGGGCACTGACTGGCGTGATCATCGCGGCCGCGACGGCCGGAAAGTTCGGCGGCACGACCATCGCCGCCCGCCTCGCGGGCACCGACTGGCGCAATAGCGCGGCGCTCGGCATCCTGATGAACACCCGCGGCCTCGTCGAGTTGATCGTCCTGAACATCGGCTTGGATCTCGGCGTCATCACGCCGCGCCTGTTCGCGATGCTCGTAATCATGGCGCTGGTGACCACGATGATGACGTCGCCGATATTGACGAGGCTGTTGAGGGGCGAGGCGCGGCAAGCATCGGCAAATCCGCAGCCTCTCGTCTGAATTTCCGAGGTCTGGTACGATAACCGTTTGGAAACGCCTGGCCTGCCCTGCTCGTGTAAGGGCTAACTGGGCCATGCGAAGGAGACATGAAATGAAACGATCAGTTTTCGCCGTTGCCCTCGCCGCAACGGCTGTGTTCGGCGCGTCGGTGCACGCGCAGAAGACGACCCAGGTCCACCCCGGTAAGGCCGGCAGCCCGCACGTCCGCACCGAGTGGACGATTGACGGCAGCAACCTCTCGATCGAGTACGGCCGCCCGTCGCTCAAGGGCCGCGTTCCCGGCAAGGACATCGATCCGTACGACGGCCGCGAGTGGCGCACGGGCGCCGATGAGGCGACCACGCTCAAGACCGACAAGCCGTTGAAGTTCGGCACGCTGTCGGTACCCGCGGGCACCTACACGCTCTACACGATCCCGACCGGCGGCACGTGGCACCTCGTGATCAGCAAGAAGACCGGCCAGTGGGGCGTGCCCTATCCGAAGGGCGAAGATCTCGGACGCGCGCCGATGACGCTCGGCAAGGCGCCCGCTCCTGCGGAGCAGCTGACGTTCACGGTGCAGGACACTCCGGCGGGCGGTACGCTGCACATCGACTGGGGCACGACGCGCGCGTCGATTCCGTTCACGGTCGGATAACTCGTTCGGGTCATTCAACGAGCTCGCCTTCGGGATCGGGAGTTTCGCTCCCGGTCCCACCTCTTCTGTTTTATTCTTAGGCCTCATCCCAGGAGGCCTTGCATGATGCGGCGACTAGTACCGCTGTCACTGATCTGTACTTTGTTGATGGCGGGCGTGGCGCGCTCGACCACGGTCATCCCGCCCACCTTCGAATCGCTCGTCTCCAGCGCCAGCACCATTTTCGTGGGCGAAGTCATGAACGTGCGCGCTGAGTGGATCGCAACGCCACGCGGTCGCGCCATCAAGACCTACGTCACCTTCAAGGTCGAAGACGTCTGGAAAGGGTCGGTCGGCACCGTCACGCAGCTCGAATTCCTCGGCGGCGAGATCGGCGGCACGAAGATGGAAGTCGTCGGCATGCCGGCGTTTCGCGAAGGTCAGCGCAGCGTCCTCTACGTGTCGGGCCAGCGCAACGTCAGCCCGCTTGTCGGCTTCTACCACGGGCGCATGCGGGTCGAGAAGGATCCGTTCGGCGTGGATCGCGTTCGCACCTACGACGGCCGCTCGCTCGGTAATCCGTCCGAGGTCGGCGTTCAGCGTCCGAGCTACATGGCCTCGATCACGCCGATGCGTTTGTCCGACCTGGCATCGGCGGTCCGCAGCCGCGTGCTCGCCGGGAGGGCTCGATGAGCTCCGGGACGCGGATTACCCTCGCACTCACCACCGCGGTCGCGCTGGTTGCCGCGACCTCGCAGACCACGACCGCTTTTGCGACGCTTGGCTCCACGTGGGCGAGCGGCGCCATCCCGATGCATTTGCAGTTGACCGGCGGTTCGGGGCTCGCCGACGGCAGTGCCAATTTCAACGCCGCCTTCGCCGGCGCGATGGCGACATGGAACGGCTCGCTCAGCCGCGTGCAGATGGTGGCGGTCAACCCGTCTTCCGTGGCGCGCGGCGACGGCGACCTGATCAACCAGGTGTTCTTCGACGCGAACTACTACGGCGAATCGTTCGATCGCGACACGCTGGCGATCACCACTCGCTGGACGCTCAACGACACCCAGCGCGTCGAAGCCGACGTCGTCTTCAATACCGCGTTCACCTTCGACGCCTATCGCGGCAACGTGCGCGCCAGCGGCGTGTGGGATCTCCGCCGCGTCGCGCTGCACGAGCTCGGTCACGTGCTCGGGCTCGATCATCCCGACGAGCTCGGCCAGAGCGTGCACGCGCTGATGAATTC
>DASUSZ010000198.1:0-31202 GCA_036374815.1 Vicinamibacterales bacterium
CCCAGACGATGTTGTCGCCCCAGACGATATTGCCGGCCCACGCGTAGGTCTGCGTCCCGATCGTCGTCTGCTTGGCGAGGCCCGTCTGCAGCCACGTCGTCTGCAGATCGGTGACGGTCGCGTCGATGTTGTTGACGACGCTCAATGCGCCCTTCGCGTTGACGGAGCCCGTGCCCTGGCGCAGCGGGTTGATCGTGACGCCGTCCTCGGTCAGCGGAACGGCCGTGAACTGCAGCACGCCCTTCGCGAGGTTCGGCGTCATCGCGCGGCCGGTCGCCTGCTCGAGAATCGCCACCACGCCGGTGACGACGGCGGCCGACATGCTGGTGCCGGAAAGCGTTTCGAATTCTTTGCCCGAGGGCCCCTTCTTGTGCAGCGTCGGGTAGTTCTTGAACAGCGAGCTGCGCGGCGCCGCTTCCGACGCCAGCATGTGGCCCGGCGCAACGACATCCGGCTTCACCAGGCCGTCGTACCACGTCGGGCCGTTCGAGCTGTACGGCGCGAGCTTGTCGTCATCGCGCGTAACCGTGTGCTTGTGATCGACCGCGCCGACGGTAATCGCCGACGGCGCGTTGCCCGGCGAGGTGACGCCACCGAACCCGAGGTCGCCGTTCTCGTCGACGCCGTGATTGCCGGCCGACGCGACCACGATGATGCCCGCCTTGGTCGCCTTCTCGACGGCCTGCACGAGCGGGTCGGTCGCGGCCGGCTCGAAGATCGGGTGGCCGAGCGAGAGGTTGATGATGTCGATGCCGAACGTGTGCTTGTTGGCGATCGCGAACTCGATCGCGCGAATCACGTCGCTGGTCTTGCCCGCGCCGCTGCTGTTCAACACCTTCAGGCCGACGAACTGCACGCTGGGCGCCACGCCCTGGTAAGCGACGTCGGACAAATACTGGTTGCCGCCGATCAAGCCCGCCACGTGGGTGCCGTGACCGTAGCTGTCGTTCGGGCGCGTCTTGACGACGCCGCCAGTCGTGAAATCGTAAAACGCCTTGATGCGCGTGCCGAACGCGGCCGAGGGATAAATGCCGGAATCGATCACCGCGACGGTCACACCATACCCGGCCAGCGGATTGGCGTTGAGCCCCAGCGTGCCGAGCACCGTATTCGCCGGCCACGCGGAGAAGAGGCTCTTCAACGCCTTGGCGCCACGCGCCCGCGCCGCGCTCGGCGTCACCAGCGTGTCAGCGGAGCAGCCGTCCGAAACAGTGCTTTCCTCGCAGAATGTCTTGAGCTCGGCGTCGGTCATCTCGACCGCGAACGCGCCGATGCTCGGCAGCTCCGCGTCGATCTTCTTGCCCTTCTTCGCGAGCAGCTGACGCGCCCACTCGGCGTAACCGGGCTTGGCCTTCAAAATCACGCGCTGCGCCTTGCCCGAGTTCTTGCCCTCGCGCAACGCGCGATCGAGCTTGTCCTGGGCAGCGGCGGTAGTCGCGGTGCCGGCAACAGCCAGCATCGCGACCAGCGCAACAACGGAACGGGGGAGCCAGTGACGGATCATTGTCGGGTTCCTGATGAGCAAGGGCTGGGCCAACCCTGAAAGCTCATGCAAAACGTCGAAATAATAGCACTTTAACGAACAAAAACGGACATCAAATGCTTTTTGACTCTTTGTTAGTCATCTATGAACTGTGCCGTTTAGACGCAACAGAACTGGCATTCGTGGCGACAAACTGTTGTAAGTAGCTGATTAAAAATGACTTACAGAGCAGTGTTCTTTCCTGAACTGGGCCGCATTTCTTGTGTCGTTAAAAGACACAAACGTCAAATCTATGCGGCTGAGTCACTTAGAAGGGCCCGCGAGGCGGTAACCGCAGGCCCTGAAGTGCAGTTTTGGAACAGTCAGATCCCCCAGCGGACCAGCACCGAGCCGACGGTGAAACCGGCGCCGACCGAGGTCAACAGGATCAAATCACCCTTCTTCAACTTCCCCGTCTCGACTGCCGTGTTCAGCGCGAGCGGAATCGTCGCAGCGGTGGTATTGCCGAACATGTCGATGTTGATGATCACTTTCTCTTCCGGCATGCCGATGCGTTCGGCCGCCGACATGATGATGCGCTTGTTCGCCTGGTGCGACACGAACAGCGCCAGGTCGTCGCCGGTCAGGCCATGCTTCTTCAACAGCCGCTCGCAGATCTCGCCGGTGTTGCGCACCGCGAACTTGAACACCGTCTGGCCATCCTGCTTCACGTAATGCAGGCGATCGTCGACGGTCTTGTGCGAGGCCGGCAGCTTGCTGCCGCCCGCGGGCATGCACAGCGCGGGACCGCCGTTGCCGTCGATCATGTGATCGAAATCGAGGATGCCGATGTTGTCGTCGTTCGACGGGCCGAGCACCACCGCGCCGGCGCCGTCGCCGAACAGCACGCAGGTCGCGCGATCGGTGTAGTCGATGATGCTCGACATCACGTCCGCGCCGATCACCAGCGCATGCTGCGCGCCGCCCGACGAGACGATCGCGTTGCCGACGGTCAACGCGTAGGTGAACGCCGAACACGCCGCCGACAGATCGAACCCCCACGCTTTCGACGCGCCCAGCTTCGCCTGCACCAGGCACGCCGTGCTCGGGAACAACATGTCCGGCGTGACGGTGCCGACCACGATCACGCCGATGTCGTCCGGCGTCAGGCCCGCCTTCTTGATCGCTTCGCGCGCCGCCATCGTCGCCAGGTCGCTGGTCGCCACTCCCGGGTCGACGATGTGACGCTGCTTGATGCCGGTGCGCTGCATGATCCACTCGTCGCTCGTCTCGACCATCTTCTCGAGGTCGGCGTTGGTGAGGACACGCGGCGGCACGTAAGTGGCCAGGCTCTTGATCTCGACGCGACGGACGTTCAAAACAACCCCCTCCCGGGCGCGGTGCGCCCGAAGTACTCATATGCGCGCGCGGTCGCGAGCCGCCCGCGCGGTGTGCGTTCCAGGAAGCCGATCTGAATCAGATACGGCTCGTAGATGTCTTCGATCGCATCCGCTTCCTCGCTGAGCGCCGCGGCCAGGCTGCCGAGCCCGACCGGCCCGCCGCTGAACTTGTCGATCACCGTCAGCAGCAGGCGCCGATCGCTTTCATCGAAGCCATACGCGTCGACATCGAGCAGCTGCATCGCCGCGCGCGCGACGTCGAGCGTCACCTTGCCGTCGGCGCGCACCTGCGCGTAATCGCGGACGCGGCGCAACAGGCGATTGACGATGCGCGGCGTGCCGCGCGAGCGGCTGGCGATGTCTTTCGCCGCCGCATCATCAATCTTGATGTTGAGGATGCGGGCCGAGCGGCGCGCAATCTCCTCGATGTCCGCGCCGGAGTAGAAATCCAGCCGCTGCACGATGCCGAAACGCGCGCGCAGCGGCGACGTCAGCAACCCCGCGCGCGTCGTCGCGCCGACCAGGGTGAACGGCTCGACGGGGACCTTCACCGAGCGCGCACCGGGCCCCTGGCCGATCACGATGTCGAGCTCGAAATCCTCCATTGCCGGATACAGGATTTCCTCGATTGCCGGCGGCATGCGGTGGATCTCGTCGATGAACAACACTTCGCGCGGCTGCAGGTTCGAGAGGATGCCGGCCAGGTCGCCGGGCTTTTCGATCACCGGCCCGGCCGTGGTGCGCACCGGCACGCCAAGCTCGTTCGCGATCACGTATGCGAGCGTGGTCTTGCCGAGTCCGGGCGGTCCGTAGAGCAGCGTGTGGTCGAGCGCCTCGCCGCGCTGCTTTGCCGCCTCGATCGCCACGTGCAGCTGCTCGCGGATGCGATCCTGGCCGATGTAATCATCGAGCCGCCGCGGACGCAGCGTGTCGTCCTGGGCGTCGTCTTCGACGCGCGACGCGGTCAGAATCCGGGGATCGGTCATGCGCGTGAAAGATCCTTCAGCGCCGCGCGCAGCACGTCTTCGAATTTGCCGCCGCTGATCGCGGCGGAAAGCTTGTCGAGCACTTTATCGATCGCCTGCCGATGGTAGCCGAGATTGGCGAGCGCCGAGACCAGATCTTCGCGCAGCGAATCGCCCGGCGACGCCGGCGCGGCGTCGATCGCCTTCGGCAGCCGATCGCGCAGCTCGACGGCGATGCGCTCGGCGGTCTTCTTGCCGACGCCAGGGATCGCCGTCAGCCGCGCGATGTCGTTGCGCTGAATCGCGCCGGCCAGCTCACGCGGCTCGATGCCCGACAGCACCGACAGCGCCAGCTTCGGGCCGATGCCGCTCACCGCGATCAGCTTCTCGAACATCGTCAGCTCGAGCGCGCTGGCAAATCCGTACAGCGCCAGTTGATCCTCGCGCACGTGCGTGTGAATGCGCAGCGCCATGTCGCCGCCGACATCCGGCGTCACGTAATAGGTCGACAACGGCACCTGCACGTCGTAGCCCACGCCCGAGACGTCGACGATGAGCCGATTGGGTTGTTTGTCAGCGATCTTGCCGAACAGCCTCGAAATCATTTCGCAGGCCGGTAGTCCCGCCAGCGTTTGATCGAGACGCCGGCGCCGGCAGCGCGGGTCTTGAGCGCCGCCACGGGTGACCCGTTGTGCAGGTGACAAATGGCAACGGCCAACGCGTCGGTGGCGTCGTGCGGCTTGGGAATCGTGTCGAGGCCGAGCAGCATCTTCACCATCTGCGCGACCTGCGGCTTCTCGGCGCGGCCGTAGCCAACCACGGCGCGCTTGATTTCCGCCGGCGTGTATTCCACGACGGTCACGCCGGCCTCGATCGCCGCGAGCATCGCGACGCCGCGCGCATGACCCAGCTTGAGCGCGCTGCGCGCGTTGACCGCATGAAAGATGTTCTCGATGGCGACGCACTCAGGGCGGTGCTCCGCCAGCAGCACCGTCAGCTCGCGGTAAATGATCTTCAGTTGATCGGGAAACGTGGCGCCGGCCCCGGCGCGAACGGCGCCGCACCGCACGAGCTGATGACGGCGTCCGTCGCTGTCAACGCAGCCGTAGCCGGTGCGGTCCGAGCCGGGGTCGATGCCAAAGACCCTCATCTAACCCTCACCCCTTGACGAGGCTCGGGATGACCCTGAGCGTGTCGAAGGGTCACGCCAGTGAGGCCTCGATCTCCTTCTCCTCGATGTCGAAGTTCGACCAGACCTGCTTGACGTCTTCGTGCTCGTCGAGCACGTCCATCAGCTTCAGCATCTGGTTGGCCGGCGTCCCGGTCAGCTTCACGTAGTTCTGCGGCAGCATCGCGACCTGCGCGCTGGCGGGCTCGATGCCGAGCGCCTTCACCGCGTCGCGCACCGCCTCGAACGCCGCCGGGTCGCACAGCACTTCCCACGCATCGCCGTCGTCCTGCATGTCGTCGGCGCCGGCATCGAGCGCCGCGCTCAGCAGCTTCTCTTCGTCCGCCTTCGACTTCTCGACGACGATGTGGCCCTTCTTCGAGAACATCCACGCGACGGAGTTCGTGCTGCCAAGGTTGCCGGCGTGCTTTTCCAGCGTGTGGCGGATTTCGCCGACGGTGCGGTTCTTGTTGTCGGTCAGGCACTCGATGATGAGCGCGGTGCCGCCCGGACCGTACGCTTCGTAGGTGATTTCTTCGTACGACACGCCGGGCAGTTCACCGGTGCCGCGCTGAATCGCCTTCTTGATGTTGTCGGCCGGCATGTTCACTTCCTTGGCCGCCGCGATGATCGTGCGCAGCCGGGGGTTCATGCCGGGGTCGCCGCCGCCGTTGCGGGCCGCGACCGTCAATTCCTTGATCAGGCGCGTGAAGATCTTGCCGCGCTTGGCGTCGGCCGCGCCCTTCTTGTGTTTAATCGTGTGCCACTTGGAATGGCCTGACATCAGAAACTCCTGAAATGCTTAGAAAAGCTGTGGGAGGTCGGCCGTTAGCCCGACCGAACCGAACAGGTGATTTTACCCCCGCCGAGCCAGGATAATCCAGACATCGGCGCGCAAGTCCCACGGGCCGCCTTGGTAGTCGCCGAGCAGCGATGCCACCTCCAGGCCCGCCTGCTCCAGGCGCTGGACCATTTGCGGCACCGACAGCGTCCGGAACCCGAGGCTGAACGTTTGCCGCGTTTGCGAGCGGCCGTGTCCTTCGACGAAGGTCTGCTCGAAACGCGTGATGTGCCGTCGCCGATCCTGCTTCACCGTCTCGATCAGTTTGATCGGCTTGCCGCGCGGGCCCTTCGCGCCGCGCAACGTGACGCGGTCCGCATACTCATCCCACGCCGGCAGATCGGCAACGAGCTCCATCCCGAAGACGCCGTTGCGCGTCAGCACGCGCCGGACGTCTTTCAACGTCGCGGCGAGCAGTTCTTCATCGAGGAGAGACTGCAGGATTCCGTACGGCGCCATCACCAGCGGAAAAGTGCGATCGGGAAACGGCAGGTGACGGATGTCGCCGCGGACCAACTTGACGAGCGACTGCAGGCGGGCGCGCCGCACTTTCTTCTGCCCGCGCGCGAGCATCGATTCGGAGCGATCGATGCCGAACACGGTGGCACCGGCCTTCGCCACGGGAATGGCGACGCGGCCGGTGCCACAACCTAGTTCGAGGATGGGGCCCTTAACAGGAGTGGCCATCCGCTGCCAGAACGCAATGTCACGTCGTCCGACTGTCTGCGCATTTTCCCAGTCGTAGTACGCCGCGTAATCGTCCCAGCCTTCGTGCCCCTTCATACAGCAGTCAGTCGGATACAGCGAGCTCGCCCGGCACGATCGGGCGCGTGCGCGGCAGCAGCCCACGTCGCGCGAGATTGCCGACGAACGCCAGGATGCCGACGAAGATCACCAGCTTCACGATGTCGGAGGTCGTGCTGCGCGGCAGCAGCTTCCACATCAACCACAACACCGGCTGCGCGATCGTGACGGCCCACACCGATCCGTAGAAGTAGCGTCGCTCGTGCCCCTCGCCTTTGGTCGAGGCCTTGACGCGCGGCAGCATGCCGAGCGCGCCAAGCACCCAGAAGGTGCCGGCGATCGGAAAGTAGAACCATTCGTACATCTGCTTCAAGCGCCACTCGCCGGTGACGATCGCGTAGAGCAGGCCGCCCGCATTCAATACCGCGAATGCGATCACTTCGCCCCACGCCGTCGTGTAACAGATGCGTCGATAGAGCGGATTGGGCCGGTCCTCGGTGAAGCGGATGATGTAGGGCGCCGGCTCGCATCCCGGCAGCTTGCCGAACAGGCCCGCGATGCCGGTGCCGATCAGCACGATGCCGAGCCACGTGAGCAAGCGCGCATCGAAGCCGCGCTCGAACAGATCGAAGGTCAGCGGCCCGGGAGCGATGAAGAACACGAAGATCCAGATCGGCCAGTGATTGAAGCGGTAGTACAGCTTGTTGCGCGTCCGGATCTTGCGCTCGGTATCGAGCTCGACGCGCAGCGAATCCGATCCGATGTCGGCGCCGGAGCGCGGCAGCGGCTTGGTCACAGCCAATCAGTATAGTTTCCGGATTACTATTTCGCGCATGCGATCGATGTTGCTGACGGTGTTGATGGCCGCGGTGTGCGTCACCGTCAGCGCGCAGGCAGACCCGGACCCGTGGCCGAAGACGGTCGAAGAGTTCCGCAGCGCGGTCCAGAACGTGTTGAGCGACACCGGCATCCCGGGCGCCGGCCTGGCGCTGGTGCGGATGTCGGGCATCGAATGGGCCGGCGGCGTCGGCTTCGCCGATCGCGATGCCAAGACGCCGGTCACCGCCGACACGCACTTCCGCGCCGGATCGATCAGCAAGCCCTTCATCGCATCGGCGATCGTGCAGATGTACCTCGACGACGAAATCGACCTCGACGCGCCGGTCGCCGAACTGGCGTCCGAAATCCGAATCGACAACGCCTGGGAGCCGGCGCATCCCGTTCGCGTGATTCACCTGCTCCAGCACACCGCCGGCTTCGACGACCTGCGATTCAACGAGTTGTTCAACGTCTCGGATCCACCGGACCTGCCGCTCGAAGACGTGTTGAAGATCAATCCGTCGACGCGCATCGTGCGCTGGCAGCCCGGGACGCGAATGTCGTACTCGAATCACGGTTACACGGTCGCCGCGTACCTGATTGAAAAGATCACGGGACAAAAGTACGAGGAGCGCATCGCCGAGCGGATCTTCAAGCCGGTCGGCATGCCGACCAGCAGCTTCGTGCTGACGAAAGACGACGAAGCGATTCTTGCGAAAGGCTACGACGATCGCACCGGTCCGCCGGTGCCGTTTTCACAGATCTACCTGCGGCCGTCCGGCAACCTCCACACCTCGGCGCTCGAGCTCGGCCGATGGGTACACCTGATGTTGAACTGGGGCGAGACGGAAAACGATCTCGTGATCGATCCGGAATATCTCAGCAACATGGAGCATCCGCGCACCACCGCCGCCTGGTTCGCCGGCCTGCGAAACGGCTACGGCAGCGGCATCACCAGTTTCTTCATCGAGGGCTTCCCGATGCTCGGCCACAGCGGCGGCATCGCCGGCTTCTCGTCGCTGTATGGATATTCGTCTGCGCGCGATGTCGGCTTCGTGGTGCTGCTGAATGGCCGCTACTCGGGTGAGGCGCGCGAGCGCATCGCGAAGCTCGCGGTGCGATATCTGAAAGCCGATGTCGAACCGCCGCCCAAGCCCGAGGCGGACGTGCCCGACAACGTTCTGCGGAGCTACGAGGGCTATTACCATTCCGCCAACCCGCGCAGTCAGTGGAGCGCGTTCGTCACCTGGCTGCTCGACGGCCAGTCGATCGCCGTCGAAGGCAAGCGGCTGGTCTCGACGCCGGTATTCGGTGACAAGACGACGTTGATTCCGACGTCGGCGAACTTGTTTCGATTCGAAGCGGATCCGGAACCGTCGCGCGTGTTTACCACCGACGCCTCCGGCACAATGGTGCTGACCGGCGGGACGGTCTATGCGGAGCGCAAGTCGCGGCTGCGCGTCGACAGCGTGCGCTGGACCGTGCTGGTGTCCGCCGCCCTCGTGGCGACGCCGCTGCTGATGCTCCTTCCCTGGATGGTGCACGCGCGGCGGGCTGAGCCGTCGGGATTCTGGTGGCTCAAGTTCTGGCTGCTCTGCTGCAGCCTCGGGTTGCTGCTGCCCGCGCTCGGATATTTCAGCGCATCGGGGCTCGAGCTCGGCACGCGAAACGTGAAGACCATCGCGGTGTTCGCCGGCTCGGTGCTGCTCCCCGTCGCCGCCATCCTCTCGTTCGTCGTCGTGATCGATGCGTGGCGCAACGACGCCGGGAAATGGCTGCGCAGCTACGCGCTGCTGGTGTCGATCGCGGCGCTGATCGTTTCGGGCTATCTGTCGGCGTGGGGCATGCTCGCGGTCAGGCCGTGGAGCTTCTGACCGGCCCGCGATATTTTGCCGTCGCGAATCCGACGATCAACCCGACGATCGACCCGGGCAGGATGATCTCCCAGAAGTACGGACCGCCGATCGTCACGAGGTAGGCGAACAACGCGCCCACGGCCACGCCAACCGCGACAAGGACCGCCGTCGACTGGGTCTTGCGCGCGACGAGACCGACGATCAGGCCCGCGATCACGCCCTTGAACGTGGAGCCCGCGACGATGATGCCGATCTGTCCCGGAATTTCCGGACCGCCGGACACCAGCGCGGTCAGCCCGTCAAACACGCCAAGGATGCCGCCTAGCAGCATCGCGAACACCGGTTTGCTCATGTGCCCTCCTGACAGACTCATTCAACGCGCCATCCCGCGGTTTGTACCGCTAGACCCCGCGCCACATTAGAAGAACGAAACGCATCACGATATAGGCGACCAACAGCAGGATCGGCAGCTCGTAGCGCCGGTAAAAGCGGACCAGCCGCTCGATCGCGGATTCGCGGTACGCCTCGACACGATCCTGGTTGCGCAATCGCGCCAGGTCGGCGGCGAGGTCCTCGACCTGCTGGTAGCGCCCGTCCGCGCTGGCGTGAGCGGCCTTTGCCGCAATCGCGCGCAGCGGCGCCGGCGCCTCTGGACCTGCGAGATGCGCCAGCAGCATGCCGAGCGCGTAGATGTCCGCGCGGCGATCGACTTGGCGCGCCAGCTCCTGCTCGGGCGGCATGAATCCCGGCGTCCCCACCACGGCGGCCTCGCTGTCGGCGCCGTCCTGCGCAACGCCCCAGTCCATTACGTAGACCTCGCCGAATCCGCCGACCATCACGTTCTCGGGTTTCAGGTCTCGATGCACGACGCCGTGTGCGTGCGCGAAGGCCACGGCGTCGAGGATGCGGCCGAACATGGTGAGGCGATCCGGCAGCGGCGCTCCGTCGCGCATCAGCTCGTCGAGGCGTTTGCCCTGGACCAGTTTCATCACGTAGAACGCACGGCCATCTTCGAGCGTGCCGGCGTCGTGGACGGGCACGATGCCCGGGTGATCGAGCCTGGCCAGGATGTGCGCTTCGCGCTGCAGCCGCGCCGCGCGCGAGCCCTTCTGATCGGCAACGTCGAGCACTTTCACCGCGACGTCACGATCGAGCACATGATCGCGCGCCACATACACGGTGCCCATGCCGCCGTGACCGGCCACGCCGGTGATCTCGTATCGCGCGTCGAGCTCCGGCCACGCCGCCGCTTCACGCAGCCGCTCGATCGCGCGATCGGAGATCATGATCGTTTACCGAACAACCGCGCCGCCTCAGCCTCCCACTCCGCCTCGCTCGAGGTGAGCTCGCGGAGCCGATCGAGCACGATCTTCCGGAACTGCTTGCGCATCGCGGCGAGATGGTTGGTCACGGTCGCTGACGTCAGGTTCAACGCCGCGGCGATCGCCGTGTAGGTCGGCCGGGGCTCGCCGTCTTCGACGAGATCGTAGCGCCTGAACACCTCGAACATTTCCGGGCGGCCGGCTGCATTCGCGTCACGCTTCAAGTCGTCGACCGATCGCTCGAGCAGCGCGCGGATCCATTCGCGGTAGAACAATTCGTCGACGTCGGCGCTCACCGCCGGTTCGTGGCTCCGGATTTCCCCTTCCGCCGTATCGAAATCGAGCGGCACCAGCGTGACGCCCCCGCCGCGCTTCAGCCGCCGCTCGGCTTTGCGCGCGTTCGATGCGAAACCGTCCAGGCACATCCGAAGGTAGGTGCGGAAGCGCGCCCGCGACGGCTCGTACTTCTCGACCACGTCCTTCTCGAGCGCAGCCGCAAAGAACTCCTGCGTGAGATCGGCCGCTTCATCCGGACCGAGCGACCATTTCACGCGCAGATACTTGTAGGCCGGTTTCCAGTAGGCGTCGATGATCGACGCCAGCGCGATGCGGCGCGTCTCTTCGTCGCCGCTGCGCGTGCGCTCGACAACCGATAATCGCGTGGCCGGAAAACTCATGAGTCGAGAGTGTAGAGTTTAGAGCAATGACGGAGTGGAATGCTGTCGCTTACCACAAGGTCTCCGGGCCGCAGACCTCGTGGGGCCAGAAGGTGTTGAATCGCCTGCACGTCAATGGCGATGAGCGCGCCATCGACGCCGGTTGCGGCAGTGGACGCCTGACCGGGGAGTTGATGGAGCGGCTTCCAAACGGGCGGCTGATCGCCATCGATCGTTCATGGAACATGCTGATGACCGCGCGTGCGAACCTGCGGCCGGTGTTCGGGTCGCGCGTGTCGTTTGCGCAGGTGTCGCTCCCCGATCTGCCTTTTGCCGGCTGGGCCGACTTGGTGTTCAGCACCGCCACGTTTCACTGGGTCAAGGACCATGCGGCGCTGTTCGCGGGGATTTTTGCGGCGCTGCGCGCGGGCGGCAAGCTTCACGCGCAGTGCGGCGGCGGGCCGAACCTGCGCCGCGCCCACGAGCTTGCCGAAACGATCATGCACGCGGCGCCGTTCACCGGCTACTTCACCGACTGGCCCGGTCCGTGGGAGTTTGCCAACGCCGAGGTGACGGCCGATCGGCTGGCCAGGGCCGGCTTCGTCGAGATCGAAACCAGCCTCGAAGAAGCGCCGACGACGCTTGCCACCGAGGCGGACTATCGCGAGTTCGTGACAACGGTGATTTATCACGCGCATCTCGAGCGATTGCCCCGCGCCGATCTGAAGCAGCAGTTCATCGACCGCGTCACCGCGCTGGCGGCGAATGAACCGGTGCCGTTCACGCTCGATTACTGGCGGTTGAACATGTCGGCGCGGAAAAGGTAGTCGCGGTATTCAGGTATTCGGGTATTCGGGTATTCAAATGCACCCACGAGTCGTCAGGCCCACGGAACACGCCGTCTACGCGCCCAACAAGATGGGCAAGGCCACTATTTTCGAATCGTCGCGTTTGCTCGTCGGTCTCAATGCGTTCGAGCCCGGGCAGGAACACGCGCTGCATGCGCATGCCGGACAGGACAAGGTCTATCAGGTCATCGAGGGCGAAGGATTGTTCCTGCTCGAAGGCCGCGAGTTGCCGATGCGCGCCGGCGATCTGCTGGTTGCGCCGGAAGGCGTCGCGCACGGCGTGCGCAATAACGGCGGCAAGCGTCTGCTGGTGCTGGCGATCCTCGCCCCAGCGCCTCACCGATGACGAAGTGGGTTCGGCTCGCGTTCGTGGGCGCGCTGGCGCTGTGGACCGTCGTGTTCGCGCGCACGCCGATCAGCGAAGACGCGATCGGCTCGTTCCTGCATTTGTCGAACCTGATCTTTCACGAAGCCGGCCACTTCATCTTCGCGCCGTTCGGCCGTTTCATGACGGTGCTTGGCGGAAGCCTGCTGCAGTTTCTCATTCCGGTGATCGCCGCGGCGGCGTTCGTCGGGCAGGCAGAGCCGTTCAGCGCGTCGATCTGCGCGTGGTGGGCCGGCCAGAACCTCGTTGACGTCGCGCCCTACATCGCCGACGCGCGCTCGCTGCGCCTCACGCTGATCGGCGGCCGCACCGGCGCCGAAGTGGAAGGGCACGACTGGGAATTCCTGCTCAACACGCTGGGCGTCTCGCACTACGCGCATCCGCTCGGCTACTTCACGCACTTCATCGGCATCGTGATCATGATCGCGGCGATCGTTTACGCGGCGATCACCGTGCTCCGCAAGTCGGAGTAGGATTCATATCTCTATGATCATCCCCACTCCGGCGGACCTCGCGGGCCGGTATCGAATCTCGAACGGCTCGCGCTTTCGCCTGAAGGACATCGACCCTGCCGATCCGTGGGGCAAGCGGCTCAAGCCGGTTGCCGGCGAGATGTTGAAGCAGAGCTGCAAGAAGATGTCGAGCCTGCAGGAGCGGCTCTACGCGCAGGATCGCTGGTCGGTCCTCCTCATCTTCCAGGCGATGGACGCCGCCGGCAAGGACAGCACCATCAAGCACGTCATGTCGGGCGTCAACCCGCAGGGCTGCGAGGTGCACGCGTTCAAGGCGCCCTCGTCGGAAGAGCTCGATCACGATTTCCTTTGGCGCACGAACCGGTTTCTGCCGCGCCGCGGACACATCGGCATCTTCAACCGCTCGTACTACGAGGAGACGCTGGTGGTGCGCGTGCACCAGAACATTCTCGCCAGGCAGCAGCTGCCGTCGGAGCTGGTCACCAAGAACATCTGGCGCGAGCGCTTCGAGGACATCAACGCCTACGAGCGCTACCTGGGGCGCCAGGGCGTGTTGATCCGCAAGTTCTTCCTCTACGTCTCGAAGGACGAGCAGCGCAAGCGCTTCCTCGAGCGGCTCGAAGAGCCCGAGAAACACTGGAAGTTCTCGCCCGCCGACGTCAACGAACGCTCGCACTTTGCCGCTTACATGTCGGCGTACGAGGACGTGATTCGCCACACCGCCACCGACAGCGCGCCGTGGTTTGTCGTGCCCGCGGATCGCAAGTGGTTTACGCGCCTCGTCGTGTCCGCCGCGATCATCGACGCGATCCAGTCGCTCGACCCGCGCTACCCGGAAGTGGATGCCGGCGTGCGCGCGGAGTTCAAGAAGATCAAGGTCGCGCTCCAGGCCGAGGAGAAAGCGAAGCCCGCCGGGCAGGCGCGCAAGCCGAAGAAGGCCGCGAAAAAGTGAAGCGATGCTGGTGGCCCGGCGAAGACGCGCTCTACATCCGGTACCACGACGAGGAATGGGGGCGGCCGGTCACCGACGATCGGCGATTGTTCGAGAAGATCTGCCTCGAAGGCTTTCAGTCCGGCCTCAGCTGGCTGACCATCCTCCGCAAGCGGGAGAACTTCCGGGCGGCGTTTGCTGACTTCGATCCGGCCAGGGTCGCGAAGTTCACCGCGCGCGACGTGCAGCGCCTGCTGAAGGATGCCGGCATTGTGCGCCATCGCGGCAAGATCGAGTCGACAATCAACAATGCCAGGCGCGCGCTCGAGCTCATCGAGGAACAGGAATCGCTGGCCGCTTACTTCTGGTCGTGGGAGCCCGATCCGAAAAGCCGTCCCAATAAAATGACGCGCGAAGCGCTGATGAAGATGGCGACCAGCGAGCAGTCGATCGCGATGTCGAAGGACTTGAAGAAACGCGGCTGGACGTTCGTAGGCCCGACGACGTGCTACGCGTTCATGCAGGCGATGGGACTGGTCAACGATCACGTCGACGACTGCCACGTGCGCCCGGACATCGAACGCCTGCGTAAGCGCTTTGTGAGGCCAATCGTTCGGTCCGCCTAAAGGCGGACCCTCACAAGTGCTGATAGACGTTCCCGCGAGGGTCCCGCTTCCGACGAGGGGTGCCTGGCACCCGACGGGACCGCCTTATTCGCCCCGCAATGCAATCGTGGGATCAATCCGCGCGGCACGACGCGCCGGCAGCCACGTCGCGACCAGCAGCGCCAGCGTCAGCGGCACCGCCATCGACGCAAACAACCAGGGATTCAGGCTGACGCCGTAAAGCCCGCCGACCAGAACGCGGGCGACCGCGACAGCAAGCGCAAGTCCGAGGAGCAATCCGGCTCCGCCAACGCTCGCCGTTTGCTGCAGCAGCATCCGGATCACGTCGGCAGGCCGCGCGCCGAGCGCCAGCCGCACCCCGATCTCGCGCGTGCGCCGGCCGACCGAATACGAGATGAGCGCATAGATTCCGAGGCACGCCAGCAGCAGCGCGCCTGCGGCGAACACCGCCATCATGTCGCCAAAGAACTCCTGCTCCCACGTGGTCCGCTGTCTCACTTCCGCCATCGGCATCACCGCTGAGACGGCGAACGTCGGCGCGATCCGCCGCAGCGCATCGCCAAGCGGCTTGACGACGGCGGCGGGGCCCGCGTCGGAACGAATCAACATCGCAAACGCGCGCGTGCCGCTGGTCGTGAAAGGCACGTAGACGTTCAAGCGCGATTGTTCGGTGTCCTCGCCGACCTCTTCGTAGTGCACGTTGGGCGCCACCCCGATCACGCGCAGCCAGCGGATCTCGTCATTGCGGCGATAGCCGATGCGGCGATCCACCGCGCGCTCGCCGGGCCACAGCCGCCGCGCCAGCTCCTGGTTGATCAGCGCGACACCGGCTTGTGGGTCGAGCGCTTCCGCGTCAGTGAAGGTGCGGCCGTCGAGCAGCGGCACGTCGATCGTGTCGAACAATCTCGGCGTGATCGCGATTTCCTGCACGCCAACCGCCTCTTCGGCGCTGGTGCGGCCATCGATCACCAGTTGCCGGCCATCACCGCCATCGTCGCCCGGTGTCGCCGTGGTGAGCGTTGCCGCGGCGATTCCCGGTACAGCATGCACCGCGTCGACGACCTTCTGGTAGAACGCGGCGCGCGCCTTGATGTCGTCGTAGGCATCACCCGCGAGATAACCGCTGGCGGTATAGACCGGCTCCTGGTCGAACCCAAGACTGGTCGCCTGCATCGCCAGAAAACTCTGCACCATCAGGTTCGCGCCAACGAGCAGCGCGAAACAGAGCGCCACCTGCGCGACGACGAGCCCGGCCTGCAGCCGCTGACCGGCGCGGCCGAGCGACGCGGCGCGCCCGCCTTCTTTGAGATCGTTCACGAGGTTCGGGCGCACGGTGCGCAGCGCGGGCAGAACGCCGACGACGATCGTCGTGAAGATCATGGTGCCAATCGAGTAGGCCACCACGCGCACGTCGATGCTGACGTCGATCCAGTACGGCAACGATCGCTCGGGGAAGGCGGCAATCATCGCGTCGACCAGCCACTGCGAGAGCAGCAGGCCG
This sequence comes from Vicinamibacterales bacterium, assembly GCA_036374815.1. Lineage (GTDB taxonomy): Bacteria > Acidobacteriota > Vicinamibacteria > Vicinamibacterales > UBA2999 > 12-FULL-67-14b. The sequence goes on from DASUSZ010000198.1 coordinate 15,998, forward strand.
AGCATGGCGCCTGGCACGGCCAGCAACACGGTCTCCGCCAGGGTCGCCCACAGCAATCGCGCGCGGCTGGCGCCCATCGCGGCGCGAACGGCCAGCTCGCGGTGGCGCGCGGCGCCCCGCACCAGCATCAGGTTGGCCAGGTTCGCGCACATGATCAGCAGCACGAAGCCGACGGCCGACATCAGCATCACCGTGAGACGGCGATCGTCTGCGTCGACATAGTTGTCCCGGATCGGCACGACGCGGACGCCGTAGCCGCGATTGGTTTCCGGGTAGGTTTCTTCGAGCTGCCCGGCAATGCCGGTCAGCTCGGCGCGCGCCTGATCGATCGACTGGCCCGGCCGCACCAGCGCGACCGCGTTGATGTTGCGCGCCGAACGCGGCGCTTCGTCCCAGCGGAACGGCACGTACATCTCGTCGAATTCCGGAAAATGGAAACCCACGGGAAGCACGCCGATCACGATGCGTTCGCGGTCGTTGACGACAATCGGCTTGCCGATGATTGCGGGATCGCCGGCGAAGCGGCGTTGCCACAGGCCGTGCGTCAGCATCACCACCGATTCGAGGCCGGGCGGCGCGGCTTCTTCCGGGCGGAACTGCCGGCCCATCGCGGGCTCGATGCCGAGCAGCGGAAAGAGGTCCGGCGTGACCGAGCCGCCGCGTATCCGCTCGGCGCCGGCCTGATCGCCTCCACTCAACAGGAAGCTGCGCGTCATGTAGCCGCCGATGCCTTCGAGCGTCGACGCGCGGCGGAAATCGAGAAGGTCGTCGTAGGAAATTTCGGTGTCGCCCCACCCCGGCTCGTCGACGTTGAGCCGATGCGCGACGTGGATGGTGGCGAGGCGATCGGTGCGATCGCCAAACGGCATCGGCCGCAGGCTGATCGCATTCACCAGGCTGAAGATGGCCACGTTCGCGCCGATGCCGATCGCGACCGTCATCAAGGCGCCGGCAAAAAAGCCAGGCCGCTGCAAGAGACCACGCCAGGCATGAAGAAGGTCGCGCAGGATGCCGCTCATGGCGCGGACATTATCAAGCCGAATGCCACGAATGGCCGCGATTCAGGCGTGATTCTGCTGAGAGGTGCGCTGTTCGTTCGGGTGTGAACCGTCCACTGTCCGAAACCGGTCATGCTCTCCGAAGACGGGTGCCTGGCACCGAATGACGGGGGGCACGCAGTTACTGCTGAGTGACTTTGTAACCTTTTTTCGTGAGGAGGGCAGGCAAACCGTCGGGACCAACCAGATGGGCCGCGCCGACGACGATGAAGCAAGCGGCCTTCTGCTTGAGGCACGTTTCGACGTGCGGGACCCAGTTCTGGTTGCGCTCGACGAGCAGCCGCTGATAGAGCTCCGGCACCTCTTTCAGCGTCATCGTCAGCTTTTCCATTTCGGCGACGTTGCCAAAGGTCCACGCCTGCGCCAGCTCCTTCACCGCGGCGACTTCCTTGTCGAGATCCTCCATCGTTGTCTTGAGCAGCTCCTCCTGGAGCTTCGGCGGCAGCGCATCGAAGCGCTCGAGCTGATAGGCCATCGTCTCGAGCGCCTGCCGCTTCATGCCGGCATCCTTGGCGCGATCGAAGAAGTGGCGATCGATGCCGAGCTCGGGCTTGAAGCCGGCGGCCTGGAGCGTCGGCGCCATCAACGTGATCGCGACGAGCCAGGGCTTCATGCGCTGCAGCGCCATCATCGGCATGCCGACCTGCTCGGCGCGCTTCTTCACTTCGGCAAAGGTGTCCGGCGCCACCACCTGGTCGAGCGTCTGTCCACCCGTCAGCATTGCCTTGGACAACGCTGCCATCATCACCGCTGGATCGCTCGTCTCGTCGATGTCGACTTCTTCGACCAGCGTCTTCGATTCGGTGAACGCCCTGTTGATGGTCTCGCTGAGCGGATAGAAATCCGCGGTGAGCACGTGGAGCGATCCGAGCAGATAGGCGGAGCTGCCCTCGCCTTCGACCTTCCAGAGGAAGTGCCGGCCGCTGTTCTGAGCCAACGCCGCTGGTGACGCGAGAACAACCGCCAGGATCGCCGCAATGACGCGCATGGCTCATGCTAGCCTGAGTCGATGTCGCTGCGCGAGGTGTTGACAGGCGCCGTGGTGATGGCGCCGATGACGAAAGGCTCCAACCTTCCGTACCGGCGGCTGTGCGTCGAGCTGGGCGCGCGCGTCACGATCAGCGAGATGACGGTGGCGCGCCGGCTGAAGCAGCGGCGCAAGAGCGAGTTCGCGCTGATTCGCAAGTTCGAAGGCGAGCCGTTCTTCGGAGTGCAGCTCGCCGGCACCAACCCCGAAGAGATCGGCTGGGCCGCGGCGCTGGCCGAATCGCGCGGCGCCGATCTCGTCGATCTGAATTGCGGCTGTCCGATCGATCACTTCACGCACAAGGGCATCGGCGCGGCGCTGGGCCGCCAGCCCCAGCGCATCCGCAGAATCGCCGAAGCAATGAAGAAGGCCGTGAGCAGGATTCCTGTCACGGTGAAACTGCGTCTTGGCTGGAACGACGAGATGCGCAACGTGATCGAACAGGCGCAGGCGGCTGTCGACGGCGGCGCCGACGCGCTGTTCGTGCACGGGCGCACGCGCAACGCGCGCTACCGCTTTGCCGCCGACTGGGATGCGATCGGCGCAGTGGTCGCCGCGGTAGCGGTGCCGGTCGTCGGCAACGGCGACATCCTGTTTCCGCAGGACGTCGACAACGCGCGCGCGCGATCGGGATGCGCCGGGGTGATGAGCGCGCGCGGCGTGCTGATCAAGCCGTGGCTGTTCCGCGAGATGAACGAAGGCTATCGCGACCTGACCGCCGACGAGCGCGTCGCGATCTACCGGCGATACGTGACGCTGGCGCGCGAGCATTGGGGCGAAGACGCGCACGGCCTGGAGCGCGTGCGCCAGTTTACGCGCTGGCACATCGACTTCTGGCATCGCTACGTACCGCGCCGCCCCGATGGCACCTATCCAGGCATCCAGGTTCGCGAATCAGCGCATCAGCATGCGACGCCGCTTGACGCGCTGCTGGCGCGCACCGACGAAGCGGCGCACGACTACCTCGCTGACTGTTTGGCGTTCGAACGGGAGATTGATGCCGCCGCGGCTCCTCAGCCGCAGGCCGCAAGCGAACCGGAATTCGTAGAGGCAGAGGGCTGAGCGGCGCTCAGCGTCCGGCTTTCGGCTTGCGGCTTTCCTTCATGCGCTCGAGGTCATCGAGCGACTTGGGCCAGTCATCTTTGAGCAGCCGCGACAGGCCGCGATCGGCGAGCAGCTTCCCGCCGGTCTGGCACTGCGGACAGTAGTTCGCTTCGTTGGTCGCGTACTGAATGCGCTGAATGGCGGTGCCGCAGACCGGGCACGGCTTGCCGTAACGGCCATGCGCGGCCATGCCGTCGCGAAAGGCCGTCACCTTCTCCGGAAACTTGTCGCCGGCTTCGGCGATCAAATCCGCGCGCCACTTGGCGAGCACGCCAATCGTGTGCGCGTGCAGGCTCTCGATCTGTTCGGGCGTCAGCTTGCTCGTCAGCAGCATCGGCGACATCTTCGCGGCGTGCAGGATTTCGTCCGAGTACGCGTTGCCGATGCCGCTGAGCAGATGCGGATCGGTCAGCGCGCGCTTCAACGTGTGGTTCTCGCGCGTCAGCGCCTCGCCGAACTCCTGCGCCGACGCCGTCATCACTTCGAGGCCGCCGGGATCGTGTTCGGCCAGCGCCGGCTCGCCCCTGACCAGATACAACGACGCGCGCCGCTGCGATCCCGCTTCCGTGAGGATGAGAGAACCGTGCGCAAAGTCGAATGCCGCAAGACCGACTTTGCCAGGAATCTTCGCGCCGGCATCGAGCCACTTGAAACGGCCGGCAATCATGAGATGGATGACGAGAAACAGATCGTCCTCCATCGCCCACACCAGCCGCTTGCCGAGGCGGCGCAGCGCCACGACTGTCTTGCCGTGCGCGCGATCGATTGGCGGATCGAACGAGCGAACGAGGAAGGGACTCGCGAGCCGAATCCGATCGAGCCTGCGGCCTACGATGCGCGATTGCAGCGCATGCCGGTAGAGCTCGATGTCAGGGAGTTCGGGCACCGAACAATTCTGTGCCTGATCGGCGTCCTATTGGGCGTTGAGGATCGATGCCCAGCCGCTCGGCTTGAACACGAACCGCGGCGCGCCGAGCGCCCGCGCTGCGGCCGCCGATTTCGCGCTGCAGGCCCCGGTGCGTATGAACGTGAGCGCTTCGGCCAGCGATGCTTCACGGCTGTCGCCGAGTTGATAGTTGTAATCGTCGCCCGCGGTGCAATCCGGGGCGAGGCCGTCGAAAAAATCGCCCTGGTTATTCGCGTTCCGGATCGAGAACGCCACCGGGTAGAGGATCTTGTCGCAGAACCGCAGCCCGTACTGGCCGACCGGCTTGCCGAACGTCGTGTCGCCGATCGTGGTGACCGGCATGAACGGGCGGAGCGAGTTGATCACCAGCTCGCTGGCAGACGCCGAGCTGCGCGTCGTGATCACGACCAGCCGCTGCAGGTTCAGCGCCTGCGGCGGGTTCGTAAAGCGCGTCGTCTTGTTGTATGCCGCCGCGAGCTTGTCGTTGTGGACGTAACTCAACATCACCTGCGCATTGGTGCGCGCGCCGCCGATCAGGCTGGCGAGGTGAACCGCGACGTCGACGAGGCCGCCGCCGTTGTAACGAAGGTCAAGCACCAGTTCCGTGACGCCGGCCGCCTTCAACGCTTCGAAAGCCTCGGTCAGCGCCGCCTTCGAGGGCTCTACGAAATTCCGGAAGAACAGGTAACCGACCTTGCGGCCATCGAGGTCGACAACGCTCGTCAACGAAACGGTCGGGATGGTGACGAGCCGCTTTACCAGACGCGCCGAGCGCCGCTCGCCCGACAGGGTTTCCCATTCGATCGTGCTCGCGACGCCGACTTCGGCCTGGCCGAACGCGTTGCCGATCGTGTTGTCGGCCACCATCGAAGAGACGCTGCGGCCGTTGACCGTGAAGATCCGATCGCCGCGCAGCAACCCCGCTTCCGATGCGGGACTGTCTGGGTACACCTGCATCACGCGGATTTCGTTTTCGGTGATCTGGTTGCCGAAGCCGTAGCCGATGAATTGACTGTCGCTGTAAAAAGCGTCGCTCGCCGCGGCGCTGGTGATGAAGCTGTAACTGTTGTCGATCGGCCGATAGCGCACGGCCTCGAGGTAGGCCTCGGGCGAATTGAACTTCGTGGGAACGACGCCGGGAGGCATGAACTGATACCAGTAATAGACCTCGTCGAGCGCATCGCGGACCCAGAGGTTTTGCGACGCGACCGTGCAACTCGACGGCCCCTGCGCGAACGCAATCGTCGGGCACGCGAGTGCCAGCGTGAACACGATCGAGGACAGAATGCGCCGCATGAACTTCCTATTGTGCAATGTCTGAGCCGTCACCCGCCACCAAAGGAAGCGTCACGACAAAGCGTCCGGCGTTCTCGCCCCAACGCGCGGCAACTCCTGTAGTTAGCCGGAAGCGTTGAGCTAGATTTTCCAACCCTACCCCGGTCGACGACACCGTCGCCTGGCGCGGACGCTTCTCGTGGGAGACCGTCAGCCGGTCGCCGTCGAGACGAATCTCGATCTCGAGCGGGTTATCGGTCGAAAACTCGTTGTGCTTGACTGCATTTTCGAGCAGTTCCGGCAACACCACCGGGGGAATGCACCATCGCCGGGCACTGGTTGCATCAACCTGCACGGCCACCTTCAGCCCGTCGGCATAGCGAATCGTCGCCAGCGCAAGAAACTGATCCAGCAGCGCCAGCTCGTCGGCAAGCGGGACGAGACGCTTGGATCCTGTCCGTAGCAGATATCGATAACTCGCGGCGAGTGCGCCGACAAACGCCGTCGCGCGCGGGTGCCGCTGCTCGACGAGATGACTGAGCGCGTTGAGGTTGTTGAAGAGGGTGTGCGGATTGACCTCGCTCTTGAGCGCGAGCAGCTCCGCTTCGAGATTCTGCTGCCGGAGCTGCTCGCCCCGCTCGCGATCGGTCTCCCATTCCTTGACGAGGAACAGCGTCTCGTAGATGTGCGTGATGAACGTGACCGCGGCGACGATCGTGATCACGGCCGTCGCAATCGATCGCCACGTCGCATTGGGATCGTCGAAGAGCGCCGCCCACATCCACAACGCCGACGCCGTGAACGGGATCGTGAAGAGGCAGATCAACCCGACCAGCAACCGCACCCGGTGCCAGGGCCGCGTCAGCCAGGCGGTGCGATCCTGGAACAGCAGGTAGAGGCGCAGGTTTGCTTCCCACGTCACGAACGCGACGCCGATGAACCAGAGGTACGACGCGGCCAGGCTCGCAGGCGAGTGCGCGGCATGATTCAGCATGCCGGCGATGTTGGGGACGGCCACACCGACAATCGGTGTGACGATCAGCCGCGCCACGGTGTCATCCACTCCGGGGCTGGAGCCCGACGCCATCGGGTCAGGATAGCGGCTGGCTTCCTCGAACCGCCTTACACGCGTGATAGCCGCGCAAAATTGCTGGGACGAGTTGGGGTACGTAAAACGCGGGTATGCTTGCCGCGTGTTCCGCGTCCTGCTGATCACGCTGGTGATGACGGCCGCGCTTGCCGCGCAGCGTCCGCTGCTGCCCCGCCCGCCCGCGCCGGATCTGGTGCTGTTCAACGGCAAAATCATTACCGTCGATCGCGGCTTCTCGGTGCACACCGCCGTCGCCATCCTCGGCGACCGCATCCTCGCGGTCGGCAACGACGATCAAATGAAGTCGGTGGCAGGGACGTCGACGCGCCTGATCGATCTCAACGGACGCGCTGTCATCCCCGGCCTGATGGACAACCATCTCCACGGCGCGGGCGGCGGGCCGGGCGTCGATCTGTCGCGTGCGCGATCGATGGCCGACGTGATGGCGGCGTTGCAGGCTCGCGTGCAGGCGGCGAAGGCCGGCGATGTGATTGTCTCCAACAGCGACTGGCACGAGGCGCAGCTCAAGGAGCAGCGTTTGCCGCTGCGCGACGACCTCGACAAGATCGCCGCACGGCATCCGGTGGTGCTCGTGCGCGGCGGGCACGAATACATCCTCAACTCGGCGGCCCTCGCCCACTGGGGCATCACCGAGCAGACGGCGGAGCCCGCGGGCGGCCGCATCACGAAGTATGCGGACGGCCGCTTGAACGGCGAGCTCGTCGACACGGCGAAGGCACTCGTGACGCTGCCGCCGGCGCCGGTGCGAACGCGGGAACAGCAGATCGAAGATCGCATCGCCGATTACAGGAAGCTGAACGAGGCCGGGTTGACCGGTATCCGCCATCCGGGCATATCGGTGAACGACTACCGGATGCTGCAGGAGATGCAGAAGAGCGGCCGCCTGACGATTCGCGTCAACGCGCTGCTGCGGCCGCCGGTCGGCGCGCGCGGCAACATCGATCCGGCGCTGGCGGTCTCAGGCATCAAGCAGAACGAAGGCGACGAGATGCTGCGCGTCGGCGGCATCAAGCTCGCCGTCGACGGCGGGTTCGAAGGCGGGTTGATGCGCGACCCGTACGAAAAACCGTGGGACGAGAACGGCACCTTCCGCGGCCTGCAGACGCTGGACACCGAGCGCTACACGACCGCGGTCCGCGAGCTCAATCGCGGCGACTGGCGCGTGGCCACCCACGCGGTCGGCGATGCGGCCATCGATCTGGTGTTGAGCGCATATGAAAAGGCCGACGCCGAGCTGTCGATCGTCGGGCGACGCTGGTCGATCGAACATGCCTTCATCGGCCGCGCCGATCACCTGCCGCGAATGAAAGCGCTCAATCTCGCGATCTCCGCGCAGCATCATCTGTATCTGGCCGGTCCGAGCCTCGTGAAGTACTGGGGCGCCGCTCGCGCCGGCATTACCACCCCGGCGAAAATGTATCTCGACGCTCAGCTGCCGGTGTCGTCAGGCAGCGACGCGCCCGTCGTCCCGTATCCGCCGCTCTGGACGCTCTACCACTTCGTGACGCGTGACACGATTACCGGCGGCGTGCTCGGACCCGCGGAGCGCGTGACGCGCCAGCAGGCGCTGCGCATGGCGACGATCAACAACGCGTTCCTGACGATGGAGGAGCGAACGAAAGGATCGATTGAGCCGGGCAAGTTCGCCGACCTCGTCATGTTGAGCGAAGACCCGCTCACCTGTTCGGACATTCAGCTTCGCGACGCGAAGGTGCTGATGGCAATGGTCGGCGGCAAGGTCGTCGCGGGTCGATTGGAGTGATCGCAAGCCCGTAAGCCCGCTAAGAGTGACGCAGCGCGTCCACGGGATTTCGTTTCAACACCTGCATTGCCGGCCAAATCAACGCCGCAGCAATGGCGGCGCCGAACACTGTCAGCGCGACGCCGAACGCAACCGGATCGGCATTTTCCAGGTAGAACGGCTCCGACGCGAGCGCGAGGCCGGTGGGAATCGCGAGCGCGAGCCCGATGATCGCGCCGGCCGCGACCGGCCGCAGCACCTGCCGCACGATCGATCGCAACAGCGCCGGCTGCCGCGCGCCGAGCGCCACCCTGATGCCGATCTCCTTGGTGCGCAGCGCGACGCCGTAGGAGACGACGCCAATAATGCCGAGGCATGCGAGCGCCAGCGTCAGCACGCCGATGCCGGAGGCAATCGCGCTGGCAATGCGCGGCCCCTGCATCCGCCGATCGAAATCCTCGTGCATCGCGTGTGCTGACGGAATCACGCGCGGGTCGCTCATCGCCGCCTCGCGCAGGATTGGCGGCAGGCGATCGGCCTCGTTGCGGGCGCGAACGACCATCTCGACGTAAGAGAAATCCGCAACCTCGAGCGGGCGATACAACTCCGCGACGTCGTTGGCGTCAGGCCTGATGGTATGCGCGTCGGCGGCGACGCCGATGATGGTGTCGTCGGCGCCGGACTTCGGGAACGCCCGCCCGAGGACGTCGATCGATCCGTACATCTCCATTGCCAGCCGGCGGCTGACAATGACGGTTCTTTCATCGCCGGGCGCGAACGTCCGGCCCGACATCAGCGGAATCTTCATCGTGTCGAAGTATTCCGGATCGACGCTCTGCGTCAGCGTGCGCAGCCCCGGCGTGTCTCTGAAGTTCGTTTCGTTGACGCGGCCGCCCAGCGGCGGCGCCGTGACGATCGCGGCCGACTCGACTTCCGGATGGGCAAGCACGCGCGCCTTCACTTCATACCAGTAGTTGCGCGCCGCTTCCGTTTTCAGACCGTAGCGGCCGAGCGGCATCGACAGCACCGCGGCACGCTGGTAGTCGAACCCTTCGCTCGATGCAATCGCGCGCTGCACCGTGCGGATCATCATGCCGGCAACGATCAACAGCAGGCAGCTGCCGGCGACCTGCGCGGCCACCATCACGCGCCGCATCAGCGTTCGATCGAGCGCGCGCGACACGTGCTGGCCGCCGTCCTTGATCGCCTCGATCAACTGCTGCTGCGCAACCTTCCACGCGGGCAGCACGCCAACGACGACGAGCGACAGCAATCCGAGCGCGACGGCGAGCATGACCGTGCCCCACTTGATGGTGAAATCGAGGTAGGGCGGGAAACCACCCAGCGCCGCAATCAGCGTCGCCGCGGTCCAGGCGAAGCCAAGGCTGCCGAGTGCGCCCATCAGCACGAGCGGCACGGATTCGATCACCAGCTGCCGGACGATGCGCGTGCGGCGCGCGCCGAGCGCCATGCGCACGCCGAGCTCGCGGACACGGCCGGTGGCGCGCGACATCACCAGGTTGCCGAGGTTTGCGGCCGCCACGATCAGCACGAGCGTCGTCAGCGCACCCATCAACGACACGACCGCCAGCACGCCCTGCCGCTCCCAGTCTCGCATGAAATTGCTGCGGGCTGAGAGCGGCTCGAGCCATTCGTCCTTTTTGATCTGGGAACGATCCGCGGCGGCCGCTTGCATGGTCGTGCGCAGCGCTTCGCGCGCCGCGGCGACCGACACGCCGGGGGCGAGCCGTGCATACATGTCCACGGCCTCGTCGTCCCACGAACGCAGCAACGTGCTTTGCGGATAGAAGTATTCACGCTGCACGATCGCCAGGAACGCGTCGGGCACGTTGAAGTCGAAACCGGGGAGGTCGGCGGATGCAATTCCGGCAACGGTGACCGGCTTCCGATCGATGTAGACGGTGGTGCCGACCGCGTTCGGATCGGCGCCAAGCCGATTCCGCCAGAACGTGTAGCTGATCACCACCACCGGCGCGGCCGCCGGCCCGTCGATCGTTTCGCTGAGCACACGGCCGTGCGCGGCGCCGTAGCCGATCTCGTCGAACCAGTTGCTGGACACGAACGACGCGTTGATGTGATCTTCGGCGTTCCGGCCCCACGCGACGGCCGACTGATATTCGAGCACCACCGACGCGAGCACGCCGTGGTTGTTCTCCTTGACGAATTGCGTCAGCGGATACGGCACCGTGGAGGTGGTGCTGCCCGGCGCCGCGCGTAGAAACCGCACCCACGAGTCGGCATCCTTCAACGCCGGCGGCTGCAACAGCCCGACGCCAATCATCTGGAACAGCGTCAGGTTCAGGCCGATGCCGAACGACAGGATCAACGTCGCCAGGATCGCAAACGACGGCGACTTCATCAGCGTCCGGATGCCGACCGACAGGTCCTGCACGGCATCGTCAAGCCAGTTCCATCCCCACGCATCGCGCGACTGCTCGAGCAGGCGATGCGTGTCGCCGAACCTCGAGGGATCGTGCATCGACTCGCGGTGCTCGTTCATTTCGCGAATCAGGTCGCGCTCGTGACGCGGCCGGTTGAGCAGGTACCAGACGCGGCGAAGCCAGGTATTCATGTCGATTGAAGAATCGCGGCAATGGCGTCGGCCATCCGCTGGTAGTCGTCCTGTTCGCTTTCGAGCTGCTTCAGCCCCCTGGCGGTGATGCGATAGCTGCGCACCTGCCGCCCCGTCTCCGACGTGGTCCATTCGGCTTTCACCCAGCCGTTGGCAAGCAGCTTCTGCAGCGCGGGGTACAGCGAGCCCTCCTCGACGCTGAGCTGATCGCTCGACAGCGTGCGGATCTTCTGCGCAATCGCGTAGCCATGCATCGGCTCCTGGCGCACCACGCGAAGGATGAGGAGGCTCAATGTTCCGGGAGGAAGGCCGGCGGCTCTAGGCATAGTTGAACTATGCCTATATACGCTATGGATGGCAAGAGGGTTCCCGCGGGACGTCGCCTTGAGTAGACTGCCGCGCATGCATCGCCACATCCTCGCCGTCACCCTGGCCGCCGCCCTGGCCGGCTGTTCTGCTTCGCCGGAGACGCGCGCGGCCGCGCAGGCCGCTCCGCCCGATCCATTGCCCGGCACGAAGCTGTCCGTCGACCAGCTGAAGGCGCAGATGTTTCACGTCAGCGCCGGCAAGCGGCTGAAGCCGTCGTGGCCGAACGGCGCCAGGGTCGCCGTCGGGATGTCGTTCGACGTCGACAATGCCACCGCGACGCTGTCGACGGGCAACCTCGATTACGAAATCATTTCGCGCGGCGAATACGGCGCGGTCGACGGACTGCCGCGGATCCTCCGCCTGCTCGACCGCCAGCAGGTGCCGGCGTCGTTCTTCATTCCCGCCGTCAGCGCCATCCTGCATCCGCAGATGATCAAGGACATCCAGGCCGCGAAGCTGCGGCACGAGATCGGCGTGCACGGCTGGATCCACGAGCGGCTGCCGCTGTTGAACAACGAGCAGGAAGAGCAGCGCCTGTTGAACCAGTCGATCGAGACGCTGACGAAGATGACCGGAAAGAAGCCAATCGGCTATCGCGCCCCGTCGTGGAAATTCAGCAAGTGGACGATGGCGCAGGTGAAGGCGGCGGGCTTTCTCTACGACAGCAGCCTGATGGCGAGCGATGACGCCTACGAGCTGCTCCTCGACGGCAAGCCAACCGGCATCGTCGAATTGCCGATCGAACGCATCCTGGACGATGCGCCGTATTACGGCAGCAACGCCGACGGCTCGAATCCGTCGGATGGCGACGTCTATGAAATCTTCAAGTCGGAATTCGACGTCGCCCACGAAGAAGGCGGCCTCTATCTGCTGACGATGCACCCGCACATGATCGGCCATCGATCGCGAGCGGCGATGCTCGAGCGGCTGATTCAGTACATGAAGAAGAAGGGCGGCGTGTGGTTCGCGACGCACGAGCAGATTGCCAATCACGTCAAGCCGTTGATCGGGAGCTAACCCATGCGAGCGACCGCTATTCTCCTGATTGCACTGCTGTCGGTTTCGCTGTCGGCGCAGCCGGCATCGCATCACGCGTTCGATGCCAGCCGCGCGCCAGTCATCGACAAGGCGCTGCAGAAATACGTCGACAGCGATCGCGTCGCCGGCATCGTCGCGCTGGTGATGCAGGACGGCAAGGTCGTCTACGAAAAAGCGTTCGGCTGGGCCGACAAGGAAGCGGGCCGCCGGATGACGACCGACACGATCTTCCGCATTGCCTCGCAGACGAAAGCGATTACGAGCGCGGCGATCATGCAGCTCGTCGAAGAAGGCTCGCTGACCCTCAACGCGCGTGCCGGCACATATATTCCGTCGTTCACGCGGACCAGCGTCGCGATCGCGAACGAACGCGGCGCGGTGCGGCAGGTGCCTGCCATTCGACCCATCACGATCCGCGATCTGCTGACGCACACCGCGGGGATTTCGTACGGTACCGAAGCATCGATCAGGGATCTTTACGAGGCGCAGGGACTCGGCCCGGCCGCCGGCGCGGGCTGGTACACCGCCGACAAGGACGAAACCGTCTGCGACACGATGGAGCGTCTTGGCACGCTGCCGTTTGTAGCGCAGCCCGGGGAGGCGTGGGTTTACGGCTACAACACCGACGTGCTCGGATGCATCGTCGAGAAGGCGTCAGGCCAGCCGCTCGATGCGTATATCCGAGACCGCATTACGACGCCGCTGGGCATGAAGGACACGCACTTCTTCCTGCCGGCCGCGCAGCGCGAGCGCCTGGCGGCGGTGTATTCGAGCGCCGACGGAAAATACGTCCGCGCCCCCGAAGGCGCCCGCGGCCAGGGCGCCTACGTCGACGGGCCGAGGAAGAATTTCGCCGGCGGCGCCGGGCTGCTGTCCACCGCGCGCGATTATGCGCGCTTCATCGAGACCATGCGCCGCGGCGGCTCGATCGACGGCACGCGCATCCTGTCGCCGCGATCGGTGAAGCTGATGTCGACCAACCAGGTCGGCACCCTGCACTCGTCGACCGGCCTCGGCTTCGGGCTCGGATTCGAAACGGTCGATCGCTACGGCGCCAACGGCATGAGCAGCGAAGGAGCGTTTGGCTGGGGCGGCGCCTACGGATCGATGTACCGCGTCGATCCGGAAGCGCGGCTGGTCATGGCGATGATGATTCAGCTGGTGCCGAACGCGACCGACATCGGGCAGGTGTTTCCGACGCTCGTTTACCAGGCGCTTCGTTAGCGCTGCAGCAGCATGGTGCCTCGGCTCGATGTGAGCGTGAGGTTGTGGAGCGTGGCGCTCGCCTGGTGCTCTCCGGCCAGCAACGAGACGACGGCGCTTTCGTATGATGCCGTTGCGCAGGCGGCGCGCGTGCACGCGAGCGCGGGGCCGACGGTCAACCTGCCGTCGTTCAGCGTGAACGATCCGGTGCAGGTGTTGCAGTCGACGCGAACGGACGCGCGCCCGTCCTGGAACTCGATCTGATACTGCGCCCCGACCGGCGCCGTTTGCAATGGCTGCGATGCCGGCTGGATTGAAATGATTCGCCAGACACCATCGATCGAGTCCGGCGTCGGCGAAGCCGGCGAATTGTCGGAGCATCCGGCGAAGATGAGCGCGATGCTGATCAGTGCGATTCGCTTCATCTCTCGATGCTATCGCGGGATCGGCTTGTCGTACATGTCCCACTTCGCGGCACGCGAGATCTTTTCCTTCAACGCAGTGATCAGGCGGCCGCCACCGTCGCCATTGGTCATGATCACGACGCCGTAGCCCTTCGAGCGATGCGCGGTGAGATCGCAGCGGAAGCCCCAGTTGCTGCCGCCGTGCGAGAAGTACCAGCCTTCGCCTTCCTTGGCGATCGAAAAACCAACGGCGAAAGGACCGACGCCCACCGGCGTCACCATTTCCTGCGCCATCGTGCGCGTCAGCACCTTGGTCGATCGTCCGGCCAGCGACTGCTGCACTTCGATCGCAAACTTCGCGAGATCGGTCGGCGTGGTCCACAGGCCGGCGGCGGCGCGTTCCGGGTGAATCCGCCACGGCGAGTCGGACGGCAGGCCGTTCTGGTTGTGCGCATGCGCGGCCTTTGCGGCCAGCGCGTCGGGCAGGGGCTGCTCGTAGGTGCTGTTGATCATGCCGATCGGGTCGAGCACGAGCTCGCGCATCACATCGGCAAACGGCTTGCGCATCACATCGGTCAGCGCGAGCTCCTGGATCGACACGGCGCCGCCGGAATATTTGTAGCCGCTCATCGGCGCGCGGCCCAGCCGCACCGGCCCGCGATTGGTCGGCGGCACGCCGTCGAGCATCTGCACGAGCGTGGGCACGGCGGCGCCGGGCGCGTATCCCGGAAAACCGAAGCCATCGTCCGTTCCGGATGTGTGGCTCATGAGCATGCGCGGCGTGACGATCTCGCCTTTCACGCCGTCGCGCGCCGGCAGCCGCCACGATTTCAGGATGGTGTTGATGTCCTGGTCGAGCCTGAAGCGTCCATCCTGAATCGCGCGCAGCGACGCCATCGCCGCGACGGGTTTGCTGATCGACGCGGCCTGGAACAGCGAATCCACGAGAACCGGCTCGCCGCTCTTCGCGTTCTTCACGCCCCACGCGCGCGCCCATTCGATCTTGAAGTCGCGTATCACCGCGACGCTGACCGCCGGCACCTTGTATTGCGCGAGCAATTCGGGAACACCGAGCGAGTCAGGCGCCACCGCCACGGGCTGAGCGCGGACGATGATCGCGAACGCAAGAAACAGGACGATCAACCGAAACAGGCGCATGGGCGATTCCTTTCGCGCCCATCATACGCCCGCGCTGTGGCACAATCCGCGCCGTATGCGAACCGCCGCGATTCTTGCCACCGTCCTGCTCGCCGCCACGGTCAATGCTCAACGGCCGGCCGCCCCGGTCCATGCCGGCGCCTTCGATCCGGCGCGGGCGCCCGTCATCGATCGCGCCTTGCAGCGTTATGTCGATACCGATCGCGTCGCCGGCATC
>DASUSZ010000199.1:0-4045 GCA_036374815.1 Vicinamibacterales bacterium
CTCGAAGCGGAATGGAATCTCCAGGCCGTTGACGACCACGGCCGCGTCCCACAAACCCGCGAGCGACTGCGCAGGGCTGCCCTGAGCGGAGTCGAAGGGCGCCTGGGCGCGAAGCGCGGGCGCAAGTAACAGGACCGCAAACACCAGAACAAGTAACCGTCTCATTTCATGTCTCCCCAGGCGGGCTTGGACCGCCGCTACATTCATCCACCGGAAAAGAAAAAGGCCCGAAGGTTTGCACCTCCGGGCCTTGAAATCGTCTGCGGCCGTGACGCCGCCAGCTTGTTACTTACGAAGCTTCGATGCGGCTATTTACGTGGACACAGGGCGATAGGCGTCGGAGGGTTCCCCGACGCAACAACACGCGCAGCTGGTCCACTTGGCCATCACGTTCGCTCGTTATACCTCAGATGCCGCTCGCTTCGCAAAGTAACGCCACAGGCGGAAGGCCAGCAGGATCGCGACGAGAATCGCGTAATTGCGCGGATTTACCGGCGGCAGCTTGACGCTGACCTTCCACCAGTAGTGCAGCACCGCCGCGATCGCGGTGATGTAAATCAGCTTGTGCAGCCAGTTCCAGTTCCTGCCGCCGAGCCGCCGGATCCAGCCCTGCGTCGACGTCACGGCGAGCGGAATCATCAGGACGAATGCCGTGAACCCCGCAATGATGTAGGGCCTCGTCGTCAAATCCGCGGCCAGGCCCGACGCATCGAAGTTCGAGAACCCCTCGATGAAGAACGTCGTGACGATGTAGATGACGAAGTGCAGCGCGCCGTAGAAGAACGCGAACAGGCCAACGAGACGGCGATAGTTCACGAGCTGATTGATGCCGGTGAGCCATCGCAGCGGCGTGATCGCCAGCGTGATCATGATCAAACGCAGCGTCCAGATGCCGGTGAAGTTGGTGACGGTCTCGATCGGATTGACGCCGGGATCCTGATACAGGCTGTAGGTCAGGTAAGCGAGCGGCGCGAGGCAGAGAAGCCAGGCGGCGGGCTTGAACACCCGCCGCCGCCATTGAGTTGCAGTCAAGCGATCCTAGTTCCCGGCTCCCGGCTCCCGGTTCCCGGTTCCCGGTTCCCGTCAGTAATTCTTGCGCAGGTCCATGCCCGCGTAGAGCGACGCGACCTGATCGCCATAGCCGTTGAACATCAGCGTCTTGCGGCGGAAGAACTCGCCGATGCGGCGCTCGCTGCCCTGCGACCAGCGCGGGTGATCGACCTGCGGATTGACGTTGGCGTAGAAGCCGTATTCCTGCGACTGCTGCTGCTTCCACGTGTTGATCGGCTCGTCCTCGCTGAAGGTGACGCGCACGATCGACTTGATGCTCTTGAAGCCGTACTTCCACGGCACCACCAGCCGAATCGGCGCGCCGTTCTGGTTCGGCAGCACCTCGCCGTAGAGGCCGAGACCGACGAGCGTCAGCGGATGCATTGCCTCGTCCATGCGCAGGCCTTCGATGTACGGCCACTGCAGCGCGGGCTCGGTCTGGCCGGGCATCTGCTTCTGGTCCACCAGCGTCCGGAACACCACGTACTTCGCCTTCGAGGTCGGCTCGAAGCGCTTGATGAACTCGCTCATCGGGTAGCCGATCCACGGGATCACCATCGACCACGCCTCGACGCAGCGCAGGCGGTAGATGCGCTCCTCGAGCGGCGCCCACTTCATGATGTCTTCGATGTTGTACCGGCCCGGCTTGCCGCACTGCCCTTCGACGACGACGGTCCACGGGCGCGGCTGCAGCGTATGCGCGTACTTCGCGGGGTCTGCCTTGTCGGTGCCGAACTCGTAGAAGTTGTTGTAGGTGGTGACGTCGCGGTACGAATTCAGCTTTTCGTCGGTGCTGAACGGGCTCTTCTTGAGATCGGTAAGCTTCTGCGCCGCCGGATTCTGCGCCGCCTCGCCATCGTCGCCGCCGAGCATGCCGAACCCGTTAGTGGCCACGGCCGCCGCGGTGACACCGGCCGCCGCGATGAACTCGCGCCGCCTCAGGAACAACTCCTTCGGCGTGACTTCCGACTCTTTGAGATCCGCCGCCTTTTTAATCAGCATGCCCCTGCCTTCAAATCCGAGATCCGAAATCCGACATCTGAATGATACCCCTTGAGACGCCTGCGCCAGCCGATCCGTTTCAGGGAGTCTTCAGCGGACCTCGTTCCACTTCTTGCCCGAGGCGATTTCGCGCGCGAAGCACTGTTCGGCGCGGGCGTAGGCATCGCGTTGCGCGCCGGCGGACACGGGTCTCAGCAACTCATCATCGGCCGGGCACGTGACACGCGATCGCGTGCCGGCCGGCGCGGCGCCTCGCGCGAAGAACGCGGCGGCGCCTTCCCGGACCCACATCGGCCGCTTCGCCAGCGCCGCGTCGAGCAGCGCGTGCGTGACTTCGTGCCGGATGGTGCGATCGAGCTGCCCTTGCTGCTTGAGAATCGTGATCGGCAATAGATCGATCGCCGCACCGTCGGTCGCGCCCGGCGCCCACCACGGTTGTCCGGTCGCACGGCCGAAGCTCTCGACCGATGGATGCACGGTGACGCGAAGATTCGCCGGCGCGCGAATTCCCGCCGCCTTGGCAATCTCATCGCGGCTGCTGCGTATCAAGGACAGCAACTCCTGCCGCTCGCCTTCTTCGTTGCCCGGCAGCGCCAGCACGACATCCGTCGGCACCGGCGCAGATGTCCGGCCGCCAGGCTTTGCCTTCGCCGTCGCCGTTGCCGGCGCGGCGACATACGGACCCACCGTCAGGCCCGGGAAATAGAACTCGAGGATCTCGTCGGCGGTGGCGCCCTTCGCGGCGCGGTGTCCGGCGCCGATCACGCACAGGCCGACACCGTGGCCGTAGCCGCGGCCTTTGAATCGATACCCGTTCCTCGTGCGATCGATCTCGAACGACGTGCTCTTGATCGACTGCGGTCCAGCGATGCGGCCCACCGCCATGCGAAAGTCGTTGCCGCTCATCTCCGAGGGCGTGAAGCCTTCGACCGCAATACGAGCGATGCGGCCCGACGTGTTGCGCGACAGCACCCTCAGGTTGCGCAGCCGCGACCCGCGCAACCCCGCCGTCCGCAACGCACGCTCGATGACATCGGCGCGCACCTCGCTGTCCCACCGCGGTTCGTCTTCGCACGCGTCATCTTCGAGTGCGGGTTCGTAGGCGTAATCGATGGCGCCCGGCCAGACCTGCGACGCCAGCTCGGACTTGCCGCCGCACCACGCGGAATAAAACACGAAGGCCGGCTGGCCCTGATGCAGCAGCACGCGGCCGCTCGTGGCTTCCGCGGCGCGCCGTGTGATCGGCGTCGCGGGCCGCACCACCTGGCAGTGCGTGGTGTCGCAGAGGTCGAAGCCCTCGCGGCGATGACGGTTGCGATTGGCGAGCGCAAACGTTCGCGCGGTGATGGCGAGCACCTGTTGCGCGGCATCGGCGGCTTTGGGCTGCCCCTCTCCGGCGAGGACCTGCGCAATGTAGGCATCAAGATCGATGGTCTCGATCCGCGTCCCGCCGCCGGGCAGGGTGCGGCCGAGACGGATCGCGACTTGCGGCTGGGCGTGGATCGCCGCCGCCAGCGCGCATGCCAGCAGCGTGGCGGCTGCGCCGATCCACTTCATAGCTTGGTCTTGCAGCCGGGACGGCACCGGCAGGGGATCACCTTGTCCCCTTCGGTGTTGTAGTCGTAGGTGAGCTCCTGGCCCTTGCGGATTTTCTTGGCGGCGCGAATCCAGATCGTTTTCGTCTTGGCGTCGACCTCGATCCAGCAGTTGGGCCGGCACGAGTGGTTGACGAACCGCGCGATGTTGCCGCCGACGTTGGCGTCGCGGCTCCAGTTGCGGTTGACGCGGAACACCCAGATGCAACCCTTGGACAGGTAGCGGTCCTCGCGTGCTTCGCTCTGCTTGTTGGAGATCAGCTCGCCGGCGTAATCGATGATCCGCTTGTTCTTGTTGATGGTCTCGAGCGCGAACACGCCGTAGCCGTGCAGCTTCGACTTCTTACGTTCGATGTTCGGTAGGGAACGCGATGTAGGCATCTGCCGAAATGATACAT
>DASUSZ010000200.1:0-3100 GCA_036374815.1 Vicinamibacterales bacterium
GCCAGTACGCGTGGCTGATGACCACGGTTGCGCGGCTGCCCGGGGCGTCGTCGGCTTCGGTGAAGAGCCGCCCGGCCGACGGTCGCACGCCCAACACGGGAAAGGTACCGTCCGTGACCAACAGGGCCGGAAGATCCTCAGGCTCGCCGCGGCCGCTCACGCTGGCTCTGGAGTTCATCCACAGACCGATGTCCTCGAAGGACGTCGCCTCGTCTCGGTAAGTGAAGTAGGTAAATGCGCCCTGATTCAACGGAAAGCTGACGAAGCCCGGTGCCGCATGCCACACCGAGACGAGGGCCTCGGGCTGCGGAAACGGCAAGGGGCGCAGCAGCAGGCCGTTGACGATGCTGAAGATGACGGTGTTGGCGCCAATGGCGACCGCCAGCGTCACCACCGCCGTGATCGTGAACACGGGTGCGGCGGCGAGACGCCGCAGGTGATCGCGCGTCCGCATCAGCAACGCATGCCGGGCCACGTCGGCCACCACCCGCCACCCGCCTCCCGTGTCGTCGACGAGCGTTTCCATCTCCATGCCGTAGCGCTGCCGCCAGCGGCGCGGGTACAACAGCATCGCGAGACGAGTCAAGCGAGTCATGACTGCTTGAGCCGCAGCGAGCCGACGCGCATGACTGGAGCAAGCGCCGCGAGCTGGTCTTTCAAGTGCTGTCGCCCCTGCGGCGTCATTCGGTACGGCCGGCGGCGCTCCTCGGCGGGCAGGGCTTTGATGAAACCGCGATTCTCGAGACGTTCGATGGCCGCGTACAGCGTGCCGGCGCCGAGCTCGACTCCGGCGAACGTCTTGACGTCGGTGAGGATGGCGTAGCCGTGCTTGTCGCCTTCGGCGAGGCTGGCCAGGATGAGCAGGGTCGGGTCGTTCATATTACGTACGACAGAGTATAGCGTCGTACGTAATACACGAGTCAAGTCACTGCTGCGGTGAGTAAAGTGGAGGCTCCGTATGCGAGCGCCGCAGTCGCGCCCACCGCCAGCGTCAGGGTGACGAGAGTCTAGTGTAAGGGCTTCGCAGTGCGGGCCGGTCCGAGGCGACAGCTGACTTCCCTTGGCGAACCCTGCGGTGTTAACTTCACCAGACAGGAAAGGGAAACAGTATGACTCGGACATTATTCGGACTGGCGTTGCTGCTGGTGTCGATGCCCGCACTCGCCCAGAGCGACGACCGCGACGCCGTGCGACAGGCGGCGCTCGACTACGTCACGGCCGTGTATGAGTCGCGCCCGGAATTGATCGAGCGCAGCGTCTCAACTGAGCTCACCAAGCATGGTTTCTCGCGTCAGAAGGACGGCTCGTATCGCCGGTCGCCGATGACCTATCAACAGCTGCTGACGGTTGCCAAAGAGTGGAACGCCAACCGCAAACGCGATACGTCGATCAAGGAGGTCGTCGTCGGGGAGGTGCTCGACCAGACCGCGACGGCGCTGGTCCGCGCGGAATGGGGCGTCGACTTCATGCAGCTGGCGAAGATTGATGGACGCTGGAAGATTCTGAACATCGTGTGGCAGTCGCATCCGCCGACGAAGACGACTCTGAAGCAATGACACCAGCGGGCGCTTGTCAGGCATCCGGCCGGCGTGAAGTTGAGGTCGACCACATACACGCTCGCCTGGGCGGGCAGAACGGTCGTCTGAAAATACGACCTCCACGCCATCCCCTGTCCAGCTCCGGCGCCTACGGAGGGAGCATCGCTGCACTCAGGCAATAACCGAGGATCGCGCTGCTACCGTACCCAACGAGCGGCGTCGGGTAGCTGCCGACGATCGCGAAGGCGATCACCGCCAGCCACGTCGCGCCGAACACGACAAACACTTCACGCTCCCTGGAGCGAGCGCCCACAGCCGCGGGCACCAGCATCGTCGCCAACCCGGCCAGTATTGCCAGGCCCGTGACCATATGGAAGGCGAACGCCGATTGAACAACCTGCTCGACGAATGGAACGGGCGCCACGGCATCGGCCGAGAGCAACGTCGCCGCGAATGCGGTGAGGGCAATGACGAAGGCGAGGGCCACGGTTGGTTCCCGCCGCTGCAGCCACAACGCACCGAGTCCGGCCGCCAGCGTTCCTGTCATCGCGCGATCGGGCTGCAAGCCGACGCCGATACTCGCGATCGCCAAACCGATCGACGATCGCCAGCGGCGATCGCTCGCGAAGTGCACCATTGCTGCCGGCAGCAGGATCAGGCTCGGTTGCAAGGAGATCCCCGCCAGGACAACCCATCGAGATGCTCCCTCGATGTGAACGCCGAACAGCGCAGTCGTCAGCAGGAGAAGCCCGATTGCGATCGTAGGTGCGCCTGCGAAACTGGAACCGCGCACTTTAAGCCGTCGAATCAATGAGGCCGCGATCACGCCGACGGCGAGTGCTCCCGCATTGATCAGGATGTAACGCTGAGGAGCGCCGGCCGCAAACATGTAAATGGCGCCAAGCGCGACGCCAGCTGCCGCGCACAGATATGCGAAGACGGTCACAGTGATGCGTGGAAGAATTTCGCCACGGAAGCCGGGAGTTGAGAAGCTACGGACTGCGTAGAACCGTCACCACGTCGGCGCGTGCGGCGCGACGCATCGGTGTATACGCAGCGAGCGCAGCAGCGGCGATCAACAGAACGGCGGCGCCCGCGATAGTCACCGGATCGATCGGCTCCACCTCGAACAACAGGCCGCGGAGGAAGCGCGTGCCGGCGACCGCGCATCCGACGCCGAGCAGTGCGCCGAGGCCGGCGAGCCGGCCAGCTTCCATTAGCACGAGCCGGCGCACGTTCGCACCGGTCGCGCCGAGCGCCAGGCGAACGGCGATCTCGCGGTCCCGCTGCCGCACGTGCGCGGCCATCACCGCGTACAGACCGAGCGTCGACAGGAGCAACGCCGCGATTCCGAACACGCCGATGAGAAACGCGTTGAAGCGCGGGCGGCCCAGCGGCCGGTCCAGATAATCGGCAAACGGAGCGGCGGACAGCACGGCCACGTTCGGATCGATGGCGCGAATGCGCTCACGCGCGATCGAAACTAACAACTCGAGCGACGCTGTCGAGCGCACGATCAGCATCGTCGCGGTCATTTGAAACTGCGCGGCCGGCAGATAGAG
>DASUSZ010000201.1:0-3948 GCA_036374815.1 Vicinamibacterales bacterium
GAGTCGTTCGTGATGGTGCAGGGAGGCCGCACCTACAACCTGCTGGTGCCCGCATCGCCCGCGCCCGTCCCGGAAGGCCTCGTGTTGCCGCAAGCCCGCGCCAAGGCTCCCGAGTCGAACGGCCGCGTGTTCCTGATCCTCGTCGACGATTTGCATTTCGAGCCCGAGCTGACGCCGCATGTCCGCCGCCTGATTCAAACCATCGTCGATACGCTGATGCATGAGGGCGATCTGGTTGGCGTGGTCTCCACCGGCCCGTCATTCATCGAGCTGGGCCTGACCTACGACAAGAAGCTCGTCGCGGAAACCGCGAACAAGATCCGCGGCTCCGGGTATCTGCCGTCCGAGATCTTCAAGATGCTCGAGAACTCGCAGGGACCCGGTGACATCCGCAACAAGGCGCAGCTCGCGTTTTACACTGCGTACAACATGCTGGCCGATCTGGAGAGCATGACGAACCGCCGCAAGGCCGTCATCTACATCAGCACCGGCTACGACTTCGATCCGTTCGCGGAAGGACGCAACAGCCGCGATCGCATCATGGGCGGCAGGTTCGCGGATCCGCTGCGGCGAGTCATTGACGAAGAGAATCCGTATTTCTCGATGGGTCGGATCACCGCCGACATCGACCTCTTCAGGCTGACGCGCGAGCTGACGTTATCGGCGAACCGCGCAAATGCGTCGATCTACACGATCGATCCGCGCGGCCTGGCCGGAACGGTCGACGCCGGCCAGTACGTCGACCAGAGCGAGTGGCGCACTTACATTCAGAAGACGACGTCGACGCTGAAGTACCTGTCCGAGGAGACGGGCGGTTTTCCGATCGTCGATACGAATGACTTCGCCGGCGCGCTGAAGCGCGTCGACGCCGAAACCAGCGACTATTACGTGCTTGGCTTCTATTCGACCAATCCCGATCCCACAAAACGCACCCGGACCCTCGAGGTCAAGGTGGATCGGCCGGGTGTGACTATTTCGGCTCGCCGCGGCTACTCGCTGAAGACGGAAGGCAAGCCGCCGGCGCCGCCGCGGTCGAAGCCGAAGGGTTAGCTCATTCCGTCAGGACGGCGATCCATGCCGCCGCCAGCGCGGCGTACCGCCCATTCGAGTCGATGTAGCGCCGAGCCTCTGCCAGAAAACGCTCACGCGGCGTAGCCGGCGCCGTCGCGGCTGCCGAATACAGCGCGTGGACCAGCAACCAGCGCGCGTCCAGATCATCCGGCGTCTTGGCCAGCACGGCATCGAGGATCGCCACCGCGTCGGCGCTACGCCGCTCGCCAATCCGCGCCGCCGCCAGCAACTTGCCGAGCGCGGGATTATCAGCGGCATCGGCGCTCCGCGCGAAGACGTTCGCTGCCTGGGCGAACTCGCGCCGGCGAAGGTAGGCTTCGGCGAGGACGCGATCGATGCCGGTGACTGATAGACCGGCCGATCGCGCAGCGGCCCATCGCTCAAGCGCTTCGACATCGCGATTCTGCACCGCGCGCGCAACCCCGAGAAGATAGTCGACGACGGCGCCATCCACGCGCTGCGCCTGCGCGCGTTCGAAATGGGCGATGGCGCCAAGATCGCCCAGCGACAGCAACGCCAGCCCGGTCAACGCCGATCGCGCGCCCTCTTCGCCCGCGGCGACGCGATCTTCGATCAATAGATCGGCAAATCGACCGTTGGCGGCCGACGACAGCGCCCGCGACAACCCCGCCGATGGCGACGCCGGCGTCAGACGATCAATCAGCGCGCGGATGATCTGCCGATCGAGCGCCGTGGCCAGGTCGAAACGCGGTCCAAGCGCCGGCGCTTCTGCCAGCAGGCTGGATGCGCTGCCGACCACGGTGAATTCCGCGCGGCTGGCGACGACCGCCTTCGCAATCCGATCTTCGATGGTGATCAGCAGGCGGTGGGTGCCGCGAGGTATCGTCGCAAGCGGCACGGCCAGCGCCGCGATGAGCGGGTGGCCCAGGCGCACGTCGAAGTCTGCCGGTAAGGACGCCGCGTTGTAGACCAGTGGCGACAGCGACGCGAGCGGCTCCTCGCGTGTGCCGGCGACGCGAACCACGCGAAGGTTGACGATGATATCGGGCTTGCCGGTCTCATCCGGTAACGCGTTCAAGATCTGGAACGCCGCCGCGAGCCGTTCGTCCGGCGTGAAGATCGTATCGCGCGCCGGAATGATCTCCGTCGCGCCGATCGAGTAAGGGTGTCCGCGCTGCTCGCCGGCGGAATAGGGCGTCGTCCGGACGCCGATGCGATCGGCAACGATCACGCTGCTCACGCCTAATTCCGCCGTCGCGGGGCCCAGCGTGATCGACCGTCGCGCGACGTGCACGCGCGGTGTGCCGCCAGCTGGCGTGGTCGCGGTCCACGCGACGAACAAATCGTATTCGCCAGGGCCCGCGGTAATGGCCCGCTGAATCGATGCCGTGTCGCCCGTGATCGCCGGCGTGGCGACGAACTCGAAATCTTCGAAGGGGAGAACGCTCGAAGGAACGACCACCGTTCCTTCCAGCGCGGCGCGCCGATTCTTTTCTTCCTCTTCCCGGCGCTGTCGTGCGCGGTCGCGCTGCAGGTTCATCGCCTGCAGATCGGCGGATCCGACTGCTGAAGCGCCGCGGCCGCCGATGGCTCCCGCGCCCATGGCCGGCATTTCGCCGATCACCATGCCGCTGCGCGGCAGCATGCGCGGGTCGACACGGGACCCCTGCAGCCATTCGCGCACCAGCGATCGTTCGCCGGTCGAAGTGGCGCCGCTGGCAGCGGTCGCGAGGCGAACGTAGACGAGAATCGGCGCAGGTGGCAACAGCGCCGGCGGCGGCGTCACCGACAACGCGATGTAGTGCGATCCATCGGACGCGCGCAGCACGTGATGCTGCCATTTGAGATCCGGCGGCTCAGGCTGGCTGCCTGCGTCCACCGCGCTGACGATGGCTTTGAGGAGATCGCGCTGCTGGCGTGAAAGGTTTGGCGCGGCGCTCTGAGCAGACGCGTTGACGTCCACCTTCGCGCGCAGCGCTTCGGCGCAAAGGCAGAGACAACCGAAGACAATCGTCGCGGCAAGTCGGCTCGTCATTGGTGTAAACTTCCGAGCGAATTTCTATCCCAAAATCCAATGCATCGTAACAATTTCGCTTGTTCGTGTCGCGTCCGCTGTCTGGCCTTCACTCTCGCGGCGGTCCTCGGTTCCTCCACGCTTTTCGCGCAAACTCCCACAGTTCCAACATTCACGGCCGGCAAGCTCGATGAGAACGCCGAAGGTCCGTCGATTGACGGACGAGTGACGGACAGCATCTGGCAGAGCGTGCAGCCGTACACGACGTTCACCCAGCAGGATCCGAACGAGGGCGCGCCGGCCACCGAAAAAACCGAAGTTCGCATCATCGTCGGCAAGGGCAACGTCTACGTCGGCATCATCGCCTTCGACAGCGATCCGTCGAAGATCATCGTGTCGCAGGCGCGGCGCGATGCCTCGTTGAACGACACCGACTCGGTCGTGATGGTGTTCGACACGTTCAACGATCGCCAGAACGCGTTCGTGTTCGGCACCAATCCGCTCGGCATCGAGTACGACGGCCAGGTCGCGCGCGAGGGCCAGACCAGCGGCGTGTCGGTGGGCGGCGGTGGCGGCGGCAATACCAGCGGCACGACGCGCGGCGGCATCAGCGCGTTCAATCCGAACTGGGACGGCGACTGGACGGTGCGCAGCCAGATCACGGAGCGCGGTTGGGAAGCGGAGCTGGCGATCCCGTTGAAGACGCTGCGGTATCAGACCGGCGACAACCAGACGTGGGGCTTCAACGTCCTGCGCAACATCCGCCACAAGAACGAGCAGGTCTATCTGGCGCCGATTCCGCGCGGCTTCGACATCTATCGCGTGTCGCTGGCCGCCAAGATGTCCGGGCTCGATCTGCCGGCGCGCCGCGACATCAAGCTGATCCCGTACGCGCTCGGCTC
>DASUSZ010000202.1:0-3728 GCA_036374815.1 Vicinamibacterales bacterium
CTCGTGAAGCAGTACCGGATCGCCGACGCGGAACGCCTGACCAATTGCTCGGTGTGCCACCGATGACGCAGATGAATACCAGGGCCGCAGATAGCGCAGATAACAAAAATCAAATGCCTGCTCATCGCTCGAAAGGCGCATCAATCGATCTTGCCGCGGTGCGCGCGAAGCTTGCGCAGCAGCAACCGGGGCAGGTGTTCCGCAGCCTCGACGAAGCTGCCGACACGCCGGAATTCCAGGACTACCTGCATCGCGAGTTCCCGAGCAACGCCTCGGAGTGGCTCGATCCGGTTGGCCGCCGCAGCTTCCTGAAGTTGATGAGCGCGTCGATGGCGCTTGCCGGCGTCACCGCGTGCACGGTGCAGCCCGAAGAGCTGATCGTTCCGTACGTCCGCCAGCCGGAGGAAGAAATTCCCGGCAAGCCGCTGTTCTTCGCGACGGCGATGACGCTCGGCGGCGTGGGTGCGGGCCTGCTCGTCGAAAGCCACGAGGGCCGGCCGACGAAGATCGAAGGCAATCCCGATCATCCGGCCAGCCTCGGCGCGACCGATCTGTTCGCGCAGGGCTCGATTCTCACCCTTTACGATCCGGATCGTTCAACGACGATCCTCGAGCTCGGAAACGTGCGGCCGTGGAATGCCGCTATCGCCGCGATCCGCGGCGGCTTGTCGGCGCAGTCGACGACGAAGGGCGCGGGTCTCCGCATCCTCACCGAAACGGTCGCCTCGCCGACGCTTGCGGCGCAGATTCAACAGGTGCTCGCGCAGTACCCGGGCGCGAAGTGGATCCAATGGGATCCGGTCAACCGTGACAACGCGCGCGCGGGCGCGCGGACCGCGTTCGGCCAGTACGTCCATCCGCTCTACGACCTGACGCAGGCCGACGTGATTCTGTCGCTCGATGCCGACTTCCTGTCGTCGGACGGCCCGGAAAATCTCTATTACATGCGGCAGTTTGCCTCGCGTCGCCGCGTCGAGGACAACGCCGACAATCTGAACCGCCTCTACGTCGTCGAGTCGGATTACACGGTGACCGGCGCCAAGGCCGACAACCGGCTGCCGATGAAGTCGAGCCAGATCGAAGCTTTTGCGCGCGCGGTTGCGGCTGGCGCAGGCGCGAGCGGCATCAGCGGCAGCTTGAGCGGCGATGCGGCAACGTTCGCGTCGGCCGTCGCGAAGGATCTCGCCGAGCACAAGGGCCGCGCCGTCGTCATCGCCGGCGACTCGCAGCCGCCCGCGGTACACGCGATCGCGCATGCGATCAACGCCGCGATTGGCGCGCCGGTCAGGTATCTGCCGACGCCGGAGATCGTCCCGACCGAGCAGACCGCCGCGATTCGCGAGCTGGCCACCGACATCGAAGCCGGCCAGGTGCAGATGCTGGTGATCATCGGCGAGTCGAACCCGGTGTTCACGGCGCCCGCCGACCTGAAGTTCGCCGAAAAAATCCGCAAGGTCGGCACCGTCATTCACTCCGGCATGTTCTTCGACGAGACCGCGACGCTCAGCCACTGGCACATTCCCGCGGCTCACTATCTCGAAGCATGGAGCGACGCGCGCACCATCGACGGCACGGTGTCGATCGTGCAGCCGTTGATCCAGCCGCTCTACGGCGGCAAGTCGGCGCACGAAGTGATTGCGACGATGTCGGATCGGCCCGAGCGCGCAGGTTACGACATCGTCCGTGAGTACTGGATGGCCAACGCGCCCAGAATGGGTGCCACGGGTGCCACGGGTGCCAGGGGTGCCACGGGTGCCACGGGCGCCGCGGGTGCCACGGGTGCCAGAGGTGCCACGGGTGCGACCGGTGCCGCCGGCGCAACAGGTGCGGCCGGTCGCTCGGGTGCCCAGGGCGGGCAGCAGCAAGCCACGCCGGCGATCACTGGCAGCAACCGGCCCGCCGGTGCGCAGCCGGGGAATCCTTCTTCAGTGCAGACGAGCGGCCGCGGTAGCGCTGCCGATCAACTGTCGCGGCTTGGCACCGAGCGTGGCTCGGCGCTGTCCGGAAATGCCGCGGCGCCGTCGCAAGGCGATCGCGCGCAAGGGTCGGGTGCGGCGGCGGCGCCGGCAACCAACCCGTTCGAGCTGCAGTGGCGCAAGTGGCTGCACGACGGATTCATCGAAGGGTCGGCGACGATGGCGGGCGCGGGCGCCGGTGCTGCGCCGGTGGTGGCGCCGGATGTATCGACGCGCGTCGGGCAGGCGGGGACGCCGATCGACGGGCTCGAGATCAACTTCCGCCGCGATCCGACGATCTACGACGGGCGCTTCGCGAACAACGGCTGGCTGCAGGAAATGCCGAAGCCGATGACGAAGCTGACGTGGGACAACGCGGCGCTGATCGCGCCGGCCACCGCGGAACAGCACGGCCTGCACAACGGCGACATGATCGCGATCAGCCGCGGCCACATGGCGGAGCCGATGAAGGTGCCGGTGTGGATCATCCCGGGCCACGCCAAGGATGCGATCACGATCTCGGTTGGCTACGGCCGCACGCGCGCCGGCAACCTCGGCAACGGCACCGGCTTCGACGCCTACCAGCTGCGCGACAGCTCGTCGATGTTCTTCGGCCAGGCGGCGATGACCACGACCGGCGACGACTACGATCTCGCCAACACGCAGGACCACTGGTCGATCGAGCACACCAACGTCCTCCGGTCGGCGACGCTCGACGAATTCAAGAAGGATCCCGCGTTCGTCAAGAAGATGGAGCACGGCGTCGTGGCGAAAGGGCGCATCTCGCTCTATCCCGACAAGGAGTATCGCGGCCAGCAGTGGGGCATGGCGATCGACCTCAACACCTGCACCGGCTGCGGCGCGTGCGTGGTGGCGTGCGTCGCGGAGAACAACATCCCGGTCGTCGGCAAGGCGCAGGTCAAGCGCAACCGCGAAATGCACTGGCTGCGCATCGATCGCTACTTCGCGGGCGACGCCGAGTACGCGCTCGACGCGCCGGACACCTACTTCCAGCCGATGCCCTGCCAGCAGTGCGAGAACGCGCCCTGCGAGGTGGTGTGCCCGGTGTCGGCCACGGTGCACAGCGCCGAAGGCCTCAACGACATGATCTACAACCGGTGCGTGGGCACGCGCTACTGCTCGAACAACTGCCCATGGAAGGTGCGCCGGTTCAACTTCCTGCTTTACCAGGACTGGAACACCCCGCAATTCAAGCTGCAGCGCAACCCGGACGTCACCGTCCGCAGCCGCGGCATCATGGAGAAGTGCACCTACTGCGTGCAGCGCATCAACGCCGCGCGCATCCAGGCCAAGCGTGAGGACCGCGCCATTCGCGACGGCGAGATCGTCACCGCCTGCCAGGCGGTGTGCCCGACCGACGCCATCGTGTTCGGCGACATCAACGATCCGAACAGCCGCGTCGCCAAGCTGAAGGCGAGCTCGCGCAACTACACGATGCTCGAGGATCTCAACACCCGGCCGCGCACGACCTACCTGGCGGCCGTGAAGAACCCGAATCCCGCGTTGCCGCACAACCCGATGGTGGGCGGCCACCACGCGACGACTTCTGAAGGCGCCGGACACTGACGCTCATGGCTGATCCCAACATCCATCGACCCATGGCGTTGCAAGAGACGCCCGTGATCCTGCCGGGTCACGACTTCGAGACGGTCACCGAGACCATCGCCGAGGTGCCGCTGTCGAAGCGGTTCCCGCTCGGCTGGATCGGCCTGCTGCTGGTCGCCCTCGGCGGCGCCGGCATGCTGCACATGG
>DASUSZ010000203.1:0-10436 GCA_036374815.1 Vicinamibacterales bacterium
ATCGTCGAAGGCAGCAAGGCTGGATACCTCGCGCGATACAACCTTGTGGCCGCGAACTACTTCGAAGCGTTCGACGTTCCCGTGATCCTGGGGCGCGGGTTTACGAGCGCCGATGCCGGCAGCGATCGCGTGGTCGTGAACCGTACCATGGCCGAGCGCGTGTTCGCGCCGGGCAATCCGCTCGGCCGCCGCTTCAAGTACGTCGGCCGCAGCCGCGAGGCGGGGGAGACCGCCAGGCCGATGGAGCATTGGTTCGAGGTCGTCGGCGTGGTGCCGGACTTCCCGGTCAACGTGCCTTCCGCATTGGGCGACACGATCGAACCGGAACGGCGCATCTATCACGCCGCTGCGATCGAGGATGTGTTTCCGGTTCGCATCGCGATCCGCGTACGCGGTGGAGATCCGGCGGCGTTGTCGGGAACGCTGCGAACGGCCGCCGTCGCGGCCAACCCTGACTTGCGGGTGGCCAACATCTCCACGTACGAGATGAAGATCAAGCGCGACCAGGGCATCGTCAGGATGATCGGCGTCACGGTCGGCGTGGCAATGTCGAGCGTGATCA
This sequence comes from Vicinamibacterales bacterium, assembly GCA_036374815.1. Classification (GTDB taxonomy): domain Bacteria; phylum Acidobacteriota; class Vicinamibacteria; order Vicinamibacterales; family UBA2999; genus 12-FULL-67-14b. Next base: position 563 of record DASUSZ010000203.1, read on the forward strand.
TCCTGTCCGCCGCGGGCATTTACGCGCTGATGTCGTTCACCGTGGCACGACGCCGGCGCGAGATCGGAATTCGCGCCGCTCTTGGCGCCAACCGCAATCGCCTGCTCGCCGGGATCTTTTCGCGCGTGTTTGCTCAACTCGGGGCAGGCGCCGCGCTCGGGATGATCGGAGCCGTCGGTGTGGGCAAGCTGCTCGAAGGCGACATGCTCGAGCGGCAGCTGCTTATCATCCTGCCGATGGTCGTGGTGCTGATGAGCGCCGTTGGACTGCTGGCCGCGATGGGTCCCGCGAGACAAGGCTTGAGCATCCAGCCCACGGAAGCGCTGCGCGAAGAATGAGCTAGCGCGCCGCTCGCATCGGTAAAAATCCCGAGTGCGTTTCGCTCATCGCGGGCACCTCGCTTGCATCGTGTGCACGGCATCTGAGGTGCACACACATGAAAGCTCTCGTCTGGCACGGCAAGGAAGACATTCGCTGCGACACGATTCCCGATCCGGAGATCGAGGAACCGACGGATGCGATCGTCAAAGTCACAAGCTGCGCGATTTGCGGATCTGATCTCCATCTTTATCACCACTTCATGCCCGCGCTGCGCAAAGGCGACGTGATGGGCCATGAGTTCATGGGCACGGTCGCGGAAGTTGGTCCCGCGGTCAAGAAGCTCAAGGTCGGCGACCGGGTCGTCGTCCCTTTCACGATCATTTGCGGTGAATGCGAGCAGTGCCGGCGCGGATATTTCTCCGCCTGCGAGCGCAGCAACCGCAACCGCAAACTTGGTGACCTTGCGTTCGGCCACGCCACAGCGGGGCTGTTCGGCTATACGCACCTCACCGGCGGCTACGCGGGCGGCCAGGCTGAATACGTGCGCGTGCCCTTTGCGGACGCGACGCACATCCGCGTGCCGGACACCGATCTCACCGACGAGCAGCTATTGTTTCTGGGCGACATCTTTCCCACCGGGTGGCAAGCCGCGGTCCAGTGCGACATCCAGCCGACCGACACGGTGGCGATCTGGGGCGCCGGACCGGTTGCGCAATTCGCCATTCGCAGCGCCGTGCTGCTCGGCGCCAAGCAGGTCATCGCAATCGATCACATTCCCGAGCGCCTCGACATGGCGCGCGCCGGCGGGGCGATAACGATCAACTTCGACGAGGAGAGCGTGCTCGAGCGGTTGAGCGAGCTGACCAACGGCAAAGGCCCCGAGAAGTGCATCGATGCGGTCGGCATGGAAGCGCACGCGGCCCGCAGCGTCGACTCGCTGGTCGATCGCGCCAAGCAGGCGGTGATGCTCGGCACCGATCGCCCGCACGTGCTGCGCGAAATGATGTACGTGTGCCGCAACGCCGGCACGCTGTCGGTGCCCGGCGTCTACGGCGGCTTCCTCGACAAGATTCCGTTCGGCGCGGCGATGAACAAGGGCCTCACCATCCGCATGGGGCAGACGCACGTCAACCGCTGGACCGACGACCTGCTGCGGCGCATCGAGTCGAAGCAGATCGATCCGTCGTTCGTAGTCACGCACACCGCGTCGCTCGAAGACGGTCCGGACATGTATCGGACGTTCCGCGACAAGTCGGACGGCTGCATCAAGGTCGTCCTGAAACCTGGCTTCAACGGCAATGGCAACGGCAACGGGAGGCATTGAGATGGCATCCGCAATGGCGAACGCCCGCAGCGGGCACTACTTGAATACGCCGGCCGGCAAATTGTCGCACCAGCTGGCCTACTTCAGCATCGCGCTTGGCGCGCTCGAACTGTTCGCGGCGCCGCGGCTGACGCGGATGCTGGGGATGCGCGGCAAGGAGGATTTGATCCGCGCTTACGGCGTGCGCGAGATCGTCAAGGGCGTCGGCATCCTGTCGTCGCCGAATCCCACGCCGTGGCTGTGGGGCCGCGTCGCCGGCGACGCGCTGGACCTGGCGACGCTGGCGTCGGCGTATCCGAATAATCCGAAAAGCACGAACGTGGCGATCGCGATCGCCAACGTCGCGGCGGTGTCGATGCTCGACCTGATGTGCGCGCAGCAGCTCGGCGCGATCCAGGTCAGGCAGCGGATGCCGATGCGCGACTACAGCGATCGGTCGGGCCTGCCGCGCGGTGTCGAAGCGTCGCGCGGCGCCGCCGCGGACGCGCCAATACCCGCCGACATGCGCACCCCCGCCGCGCTCCGCCCGCTCGCGTAGAAAAGGGGGCCGGGGATCTTTTCGATGTCGATAATCAGGCGAGAAATCTCGCCCCTGAGATCGTTCGAAAGGGTCCCCTCGGCCTTTTCTCCCTCTCTGAAGCGTGGCGATAAGGTTGCTCACCGCCGTATCGGCAAATGGCCTAACTCGAACAAAGAGTTGAAGATAAGTCGAAATTAAGCCCGGCCCCTTTTTCGGGTAGCATGGCGGCCGAGGGAGCGCCATGAAGCCGAATCGACGACAGTTCATCAACACTGCGAGCGCGTCGCTCGCCGCAGTCGCGGGAGCGCCGCAGCTTGCCGAGTACGTGCACGCCGCGGAACAGCAAGCGCCATCGGCGAGCGGCGCCGGCCCCGATCTAATCGTCATCAACGCCAAGGTCTACACGATGGACACGCGCGCGCCGCGGGCGGAAGCCTTTGCGGTGACGGCCGGGCGATTCGTGGCCGTCGGATCGACGAGCGACGTCCGCAACCTCGCGGGCAAGAGCACGCAGATCTCCGATGCGAAGGGCATGACCGTGGTGCCCGGCTTCATCGACTGCCACAACCACGCCGGCGGCGAGACGCTGCTGAACGAAGTGCTCGTCGGCAACCCCTTCGAGGTCGAATTCGTCAGCATCCGCAGCATCATCGGCAAGCTGCGCGAGCGGGCGCAGAAGACGCCGCCGGGGACGTGGGTCGAGGGCTTCTTCTTCGACGACACCAAGGTCAGCGACAAGCGCGCGCTCACCATGCGCGATCTCGACGAGGTGTCGTCCGAGCACCCGGTGATCGTCCGCCATCGCGGCGGCCACACGTATTTCTACAACAGCAAGGCGTTCCAGATGGCGGGCATCACGAAGGACACGCCCGATCCAATGGGCGGCACCTACGACAAGGATGCCAGCGGTAACCTTACCGGCCGCGTCACCGATCTCGCCTCTGCGCCGTTCAGCAAAGTCGGCACGCGGCGCACCTACACGCCGGCGGAGCTCGAGACACGCGCGCGCGACGGCGTCGCGCACATCTCGAAGCAATTCGCGCGCTACGGGCTGACCAGCGTGCATCACCAGGGCGGCAACCTGCGCGCGATGCAGGACGTGCGCGCGCGCGGCGAGCTGCGGCATCGCATCAGCTACGAAGTCAACGGCCGCTCGCTCGAATCGATGATCAATGCCGGCATCCATACCGGCTTCGGCGACGAGTGGATCAAGCTCGGCGCCACGTCGGAGCACACCATCGACGGCTCGTTCTCGGAACGGACGATGGCGCTCAGCTATCCGTATCCGAACGTGACGCCGCCCTACAAAGGCAACGTGACGGAGACGCAGGACACGCTGAATGCCTGGGTCGAGCGCGTGCACCGCGCCGGCATCCAGGTGAACTGCCACGCCAACGGCGATGTCGCGATCGACATGTTCCTCACCGCCATGGAGCGCGCGCTGAAGCTGCTGCCGAAGCCGGACGCGCGGCCGAAGATCACGCACTGCACGATGCTCAACCCCCAGCTGATCGCGCGGATGCGCGCCATCGGCGCGGTGCCGGCGCTGTTCACGACCTACGCGTACTACAACCCCGACAAGTTCGTGTACTACGGCGAAGAGTTCATGACGAACGCGATGGCGTTCCGCTCGCTGATCGATGCGGGCATCTATGCGTGCGCGGGATCGGATTTCAGTCCCGGCCCGTTCGCGCCGCTGATGGGCATCCAGGGCATGGTCACCCGGCGCGGCTGGGACGGCAAGGTGTGGGGCGCCAACCAGCGCATCAGCGTCAGCGAAGCGATCGCCGTCAACACCTATAACGGCGCGTGGGCGTCAGGCGAGGAGGCGATCAAAGGATCGATCACCGCCGGCAAGCTCGCCGACTACGTGGTCCTCGCCGACGATCCGCACACCGTCGACGTCGAGAAGATCAAAGACATTCAGATCGTCCGCACCGTCGTCGGCGGCACGGTATCGCATCAGGCTTAAGATTGAGTCAGAAAGAGGGTCCCCCCATGAAGCGTCAACTGGCAGTGTGCGCAATCGTTCTCACCGGACTGCTCGTCGCCAGTCCGAACCTCGATTCACAAACCAATGGCCCCGGCGTTATTCATGCCTGCGTGCAGAAGTCCAGTCAGCAAGTTCGCATCGTCGACCATCCCAGCCAATGCCGCTCGACGGAAACCGCGGTGACGTGGAACACGGCCGGCACCCCGGGCCCCACCGGACCGGCAGGAGAAGCAGGCGCCGAAGGCCCCGCGGGTCCTACAGGTGCGACGGGTCCAGCGGGCCCTGCGGGTTCCACGCTCGTCTTCAGCAGGAAATGGACTGAGCCCTCGTCGCATCCGTGTTGCAACTGGTCGACCGCGCCCAGTTCCGTAACACAAGGTGTCACCGAGGGCGGCCCGCTGCTGATTCAAATGGATTTGTCGCTCGTTAACGGCAGTCACGGAACGTGCCGTCCGATCATCGACGGTCAATGGGCGGGCGACTTCGCGGGCGAGCCGAAGCCTGGTGAGAGCCCCTTCTGGCCGGAAGGATTGACAGCCGTGGGATGCTGCGGCGGCGGTTGGCGCAAGTGGTCAACGAGCCGCGTCTACTCGAACATCCCGGCGGGGCCGCACACCTTTGCGATCCAATGCGCCACCGACGGCGGCACCATGTCGATGAGCGGCGGGCCGTCTTCGTCGTGGCACGTGTTCGAGATCAAATGAGGTTGGCGATCGCTGCTCGGCGGGCCGGGCATCGATCAACTTTGTGACATCGACCACGAAAGCTGTAATGGCGCATGAAAGAAATTTCACGCGCCATCACAGAAACGCGCATGCGCGCTCGTTCGGGCACCGGCACATCGATTGCTGGATGAGGTTGCGGGAGTGACCTCATGGGCCGCAAAAAAGCGAATCGCGTGAAATCAACGCACTGGGTACTGCTGGGCGCGGTTGGCCTGGCGGCGACCGCGGGCGTTGTCTACTGGCAGGCGTCATCGCGCGAGACGCGCCCCAGTGCTCCCGCTCCATTGCAGCTGGCGGTCACGGCGCCGCCTGCCGCGGCGACCACCGCGCCTCCGGTCGAAGCGCCGAAGGAACCCGAGGCCGTTATGCCGGCGAAGAAACCCGCCCCGCCCGCGGTGAAAACGCCGGCGCCGAAATCGCCGTCAAAAACAGCGGCGTCAGGACCGCCCAAAACCACGGCACCGGAGGCAGCGCCGCGAATCGTTCACCGCGATCCGCCGGCGCCCGCGCCGGCGATGGCGGAGCGTAGTGCGAGTGCCGCGCCGCGCTCGGCAACGCCGGTCGCGACCTTCAAGATCCTTCACGATCATCGTCGCGGCAACTTCGAGACCGACGATCCGAAGGCGATCTGTGCCGGCGAGCTGACGGTGTTCGAGCACGAGCTGCGCTTCGAGCCGCGCGATGGCGCGGATCGTTTCGTTGCGAGCTGGGCGGATGTGAAAGATGTGGGCGGCAACCGCTTCTTCGGATCCGGCAAGGGCGGCTTCCACGTTTCGGTCAACGTCGACGGCAAGTACAAGAACTTCAACCTCGCGCCGGAATCAAAAGAGAAGGCCGAGGCAAAAGTGATCCTCGACCTCCTGGAGTCTTATACGCGTCGCACCGAGCGGACCAAGTAACGGCGGGTCCGGCTGAAGCCGGACCCTCACAAGATCTCTCTCGCGTTACTTGACCGAGTACTTCGTGAACGCGCCGCCGGCCTGGCGGATCGAATTCGGACCTTCAGCGGCGTAGACGTTGCCGTCGGCATCGACGGCAATGCCTTCGCCGGCCGTCCCCTGATACAACCGATCCTCGCGCTCGAACGGCGGGATGAACGCGACGATGCGATCTTCGTCGAGCGGGCCGATGCGCACGCCGTTGCGCCAGTTCGGGTGATTGAGCGGGCTCGATTCCGAGTCGATCGCGTAGACCTGGTTGCGCGCGATGAAGAAACCGCTGATGCGCCCGTAGGTGTATCGCGACTCGAGATACTTGCCGTCCTGATCGAAAATCTCCAGACGGTGATTGCCGCGATCGGCGACCCACAGGCGTCCCTTTGCATCGAACATCAGCGCATGCGGCGTGCGGAACTCGCCGTGGCGCATGCCGATGCCGCCCCATGACTTCACGAACTTCCCGTCGGGCGTGAACTTGCTGATGCGCGAGGTCGCGCCGCGCTTGATGCCGTCCGCGATCGCCTGCGCCGTGGTCATGCCCTGCGCATCGTGGCCGTCGGACACGTAGATGCTTCCGTCAGGACCGACGACGACATCGTTGGGCTGATTGAATTGCCCATCGGCGGTGCCGGGCTTGCCGGCGATGCCGAGGCTCATCAGCTTTTCGCCCTTCTGATTGAATTTGTGCACCTGGTGTCCCTTGGTGCCTTCCTTGTTGCCGGCGAAGTCGGCGACCCACACGTTGCCGTCCTTGTCGACGTGAATGCCATGCGGCGTCACCATCGTCCCCTTGCCGATGTTCGCGAGGATCTTGCCGGTATGGCGATCGAACTTGAACACCGGATCGACCGGGTTGTTCTCGCAATCGACCGGACCGCCGCCGGCGGTGCCGGCGCCGCAGCGCTCGTAGCCCCAGATGTGCCCGTCCTTCGGATCGATATCGAGGCCCGCTGATGTGCCCCAGACGCGGCCGGCCGGCAGCTCGCCCCAGTTCTTGGTCACCCTCGGGGCCGGGTTCGGCAAGCCTTCACCGGTAATGAAGTTCGGTACTTTCGACTGCGCGGGCAGCGTCGCAAAGAACAGGACGGCTGCACCGAGTGTGGCAAACAGGATTCGCGACGTGTGCATGGTGACTCCTACTGAGGCGGTTTGACGCTTGCGGCCGGTCTCGTACCCTTCAAGATCCATCGCTGCATCCGGCGGCCGTTGCCGGCTTCGCCGGTATACATGCGGTTCTTCGAATCGATCGCGATCATGTGCGCGCGAATGAACTCGCCGGCCTGGCGTCCCGGTTTGCCGAAGCGGTCGAGGATCGCGAGATCCTTGCGGCGAAGAATCCACACGCGCTGATTGGTGCCGTCGATCAAGTAGAGGAGGCTCTGCTCCGGGTCGCGTGAGAACTGCAGGCTGAAGCCGCTGCCGGATCCGCCGGTCTCCGGCCGGACGAAGCGCTCCATCAGGTATTCGCCGTTCTGCCGGAACACCTGGATGCGATTGCCGCGTCGATCGGACACGTAGATCAAGCCGTCTTTCGATCCGACCAGGCCGTGCAGCGTCGAGTATTGCTGCGGCGGATTTTTCACGTCGACGGGATACTTGTACTTCTGCGTGTCGTCCGGCGGCTTCCCGTATGCGCCCCAGTGCCGCTTGTACTTGCCGGTGGCCGCATCGTAGACGACGACGCGCTTGTTGATGTAGCCATCGGCGATGAAGATCTCGTTGGTCTTCGGCTCGACGTAGAAGTTTGCGGGGCCGCCGAGATGATCGGGATCGTTGCTGCCCTTGTTGACGTCGGGCGTGCCGATGGTCATCACGTGCTTGCCGTCCTGCGTGAACTTCATCACGTGCATGCCGTTGCTGGTGCCCATCCACACGAAGCCGTTGTGATCGATGTAGATGCCGTGCTCCTGCTTGAACCAGGTGTAGCCGTCGCCGGATCCGCCCCATGAGCGCAGCACCTTGCCGTTGTCGTCGAGCTCGAGCACCGGCGGCGCCGGGATGCAGCAATCGGCGATCGGCGGCTTGACCGCCGCGCCGATCTCCTGATCGGTCAGGCTCGACGGCATGTGGATCACCCACAGGTGATCGCGATCGTCGACGAACAGCCCGCGGATGTCGCCGAGGATCCAGTCGTTCGGCAGCGTCGGCGGCCACGTCGGGTCCACTTCGTAAATGGGGAGTTTGTCCGCGGTGGGCGAGCCCGGCGCCGGCCTCGCGTTTGCGCCTTGAGCGGCGGCGAACGCGGGCCAGGCCACCGCGGCAAACAGTACGGGCAGGAGGCGCAAATTCATGAGCGGGGATTATCGCTCAATTACCGCGTCACATCACTTCGTTCGGGTTGCCCGTATCCGCGCGAGCAAGGGCAGCAACGGCGTTCCGCGGCGCTCGAAATCGCTTTCGCAATTGGGGACCATGCCCCAACGATTGCGGCGCGCCACTCGACACCGGCGTCCGGCGTACTGGGCGCCGCGCCACCTCACCGAGCGATCAGGGCGATCAGGAAGGCTTGGACGAAATAACTTCTTTAACCGCTTTGACGATCAGCCCGAGATCGTACGGCTTGCCGACGATCTCGTAGAGCTTCTGTTCCGTTCCGGCCACCGCCTGCACCCTCTTCACGTTCGTGGTCGTGACCACGTACTTCATGCCCGCCATCACGGGCATGGTGCAGATGTGCTGGAACAGCCGCCAGTTCTCTTCGTACGGCGGCGCCACGTCGTAGATGACGACCTGCGGCTGTTGCTGCCGCATCAGCGCCTCGATGTCGACTCTCGAATCGCGCAGGTCAAAGGTATAGGCCGACGTCACCACGAATCCTTCGTGCTCGAGCACGAGCCGCAGCATCTCCACAGTGTCGGGACTGGTGTTGAAGACGGCGACCACTGGTGGCTTATCAGGCATGATTGCGTTCCTCGCTGCGGGCGGTCATGAACTGCCAGGCTGACGTGACGATGTCGTCGAGCGTCCGCCGCGGCTGCCACCCGAGATCGCGTGAGATGCGCGCCGAGCTCGCGATCAGGACGGCCGGATCGCCGGGGCGCCGCGCCACCACGTCGGTGGGGATGTCGCGGCCGGTGACCGCGCGGGCCGCCGCGATGATCTCCTTCACAGTATAGCCGTCGCCTCCCTGGCCGAGGTTGTAAGCGCGGCAGATGCCCGACATCGACAGCGCATCGAGCGCGCGCACGTGCGCATCGGCGAGATCCTCGACGTGGATGTAGTCGCGCACGCACGTGCCGTCGCGCGTCGGATAGTCATCGCCGAAGATCGTCACGCGCGGCAGCGTCCCGGCCGCCGCCTGCAGCACCAGCGGAATCAGGTGCGTCTCCGGATCGTGCCGCTCGCCGTTGCTCGCGCTGGCGCCGGCGGCGTTGAAATATCGCAGGCTGATCGAGCTCAACCCGTGCGCGCCCGCATACCAGCGAAGCGCGTGTTCGAGCGCGAGCTTGGTTTCGCCATACGGGTTGGTCGGCCTGGTCGGATCGTCTTCGTCGATTGGCTGCTTGGCCGGTTCGCCGTAGACGGCGGCGGTCGACGAAAACACCAGCCGCGGCACGTTCGACTCGCGCATCGCCTCGAGCAGCGCGATGCCGGCGTTCACGTTGTTGACGTAGTACTTGCCCGGCGAGCTGACCGACTCGCCGACCAGCGAGTAGGCGGCCATGTGGATCACCGCATCGGCGTGGAAGCCGCGCAGTGCGCGGCTCACCTGGGGCTGATCGAGCAGGTCGATCTCGGCGAAGCGCGCCTCGCCGGGCACCGTGTCGCGGTGGCCCTTGCAGAGATTGTCGATGATCAGCACCTCGTGGCCGCCGGCGAGCAGCGCTTCGACGACCACGCTGCCGATGTAGCCGGCGCCGCCGGTCACGGTGACACGCACGATCACGCCCTCCTGAATGCCGGGACGCACGCCTCCGGAACCAGCACTGTTCCGGGGATGCCGACTTGCGCGGTGTAGGCCGCGGCGATGCGTTCGGCAGCAGCCCGCGCACGCGCCGCCGGCGCCAGCATCACCACCGAGCCGCCGAAGCCGCCGCCGGTCAGCCGCGCGCC
>DASUSZ010000204.1:0-11442 GCA_036374815.1 Vicinamibacterales bacterium
TGCCGACCGTGCGCGAGCCCGACGGCCTCGCGCTGTCGTCGCGCAACCGCTACCTCGACGCCTCGCAGCGCGAGCGCGCGCTGGCGATCGCCGACCGCGCCGAGCGAGGAAACCGCCATCGCACGGACGGTCGGCTCAGGATCGGACGCCGCTCCGATCAATGCGTTCACTATTGCGGGTGTCACCTCGGGTGGCTTGTAACGTACGTTGGAACCGCCTCGGGAACCGTCGTTGGAACCTCCGCTGGAACCTGGGGAAGAACGATCAAAGGAAGTCTGGGTTTGCTGTCCCGATCGCGCCCGATTGCCACCGCTCGAGACAATACGTCCTATGTAATCGGCGGCGCTGGCGCGCACGATGAAGCTCTGCGAGCGATCGACCGCGAGCTTCGCCAGCGCGGGCAAGGTGGTCCCGTCGCCAGAGCCCGCGCGATACATCGTGTCGGCGAGCGCGGCGGCATTCGCGCGGCGATCGCGATCGCCCCACCACTGATTCATCTGTTGCGCCGCCCACTCCGGCGAACGATCGTCGTGACAGGTGGTGCACGCGTTCGGGATGCCGAACGTGGCCGTATTCTCGGGCACGGGCGGCTGGAACGTGTGATCGCGGCGGCGCGTCAGCAGCCGCCAGTTGGCGTCGCTCATGTGGCAGTTGATGCAGCGCGACCCCGCGGAGTCGGGTTTGTGAAACGTGTGCTGCTCCAGGCCAGGTCCGGTAAATGACGGCCGCCGCGCGCCCGCCTCGGGAATCCACGGCGCCCGGGGAATCGAATGGCACTGCGTGCAGAGCGCGTCGCCCTCGCGGCTGTCGTGGACGTTGACCTTCAACGAAAATTCATTCGGCGATCCGTGCGCAACGTGGCACGTCGTGCAGGTGATCACACCGGCGTTGAAGCAGCCGCTCATCGCCAGCGCCTGCGAGCGGTTGAAGCGGTTCGGCCGGCCGTCGGGCCAGAACTCACCCTGCAGATCGTTCTGAGGAATCGGGTCGCTCAACAGGAACGGCGTGGCGTAGTCCTCGTAGCGATCGCCGGCCTTGAATCCGACGAACGCGTTCTTCTTGTTGCCGTGGCAGTACGCGCAGGTGTCGTAGACGCGGCGCGGCTCCGAGCTTCGTATCGAAAGCGTCTTCAGCAGCGCGCTGAGCTGATGATTCTGGTCGGTGTCGTCGTAAGCAGGCTTCGATGCGGGATTCTTTTCCCACGCCTCCATCAACGTCACGTGCTCGCGTCCGGGCCCATGGCACGCCTCGCAGCCGATGCCCATTTCCGTCCACGTCGACCGGTAGGTTTTCGACGCCACGTCATATCCCTGGACGATGTTGGTGGCGTGGCAGTTGAAGCAGTTCGAATTCCAGATCTGGCGGATGTCGTGCGCGCCGTCGGGGATTGGCGTGATCTCTTTCCAGTCGATCCAGCGTTTGCTGTCGACGTGCCAGAACACCGGCAGCACGAAGATGCGCCCTTCCGGCAGCATCGACAGGTAACCCTGATATCGCTTGGCGCCGAGCGTGTAATCAACGGGAAACGTCTCGGGGACGCGGCCGCCGAACGAGACCGACACGTAGGGCTTGCCGTCCTTCATGCCGAACGCGTACGAGCGATCGTGATCGGCGAACTTCGTCCCGTCGCTGAAGTTGCCGAGGATCTTCGCCTCCGCGACGGGCCTGGTCATCTGGATGTGCAGCGAGTTTTTCCACTGCGCGTGATCTTTCTGATGACATCGCTCGCACGACTGCGAGCCTAAATACTCCGTGCTCGCGTCGCTCGCTGGGACTTCGGGCTGGGGGCTTGCCTGCCCACCGAAGCCTGGGCGGAGGTGGGGGCCTTTGGGCACGGAGACGTATGCCTTCGCGTGAACGGCCAGCGTCAGCACGAACATCGCCGAAACGAGCGCGAGAAGCGAGTTGCCGCGCGACATCGACTGAATCTTATCTCCGTGCCCTCCGTACTCCTCCGTGTCCTCCCGTACAAAAAACAAGGGCCCCAATCTGGGGCCCCTCGAGCCAGTGGCCTAGTCAGCCTGGCTCAAAATCGTAGAAGTTGACTCCTGTGGGGTTCGTCCCCCGTCGCGAAGCCGCGTCGGCGGGACCAATCAACTTCTGGCGTGTCAGGAGCAAGCGACGTGCCGGGACAGCCCGCCCAAAACGGGCCGGAAAACGCAGGCAGCGCGCGATTTATCGCGCTGAATCCAATCGGTTGAAAACCCGCCGTCCGGGATCGTGGATTTACAGGCGGGAACGAATCTCCCACAAGTCCGGGAAGATCGGCGTCATCAACGTCGTCGCGAGATACTGCGCGCCGCTCGATCCGCCCGTCCCCATCTTCGCGCCGATCGTGCGCTGGACCATTTTCACGTGGCGGTAGCGCCACTCTTGAATGCCCTCGTCCAGATCGACCAGGCGCTCGCACATCTCCGCGTGTTTCGGATCGCGGCGATACAAATCAATCAGCGTCGACTGCACGTCAGCGGACGGTTCGATGCGCGCCGTCACGTCGCGCGACAGCGCGGCCGGCGGAATTGCGTATCCTTCGCGCGCAAGATATTTCAGGAACGCATCCCACAGCGTCGGCGCGGCAAAGCGCTGCTGCAGCGCCTTCCGCGCGCGGCTCTGGTCCGGAAAACGCTCGATTGCCTGCGGTGACTTGTTACCGAGCACGAACTCGAGTTGCCGGAATTGATCCGACTGAAAGCCGCTGGCCGCCTCGAGCCGCGCTCGAAACGATTGGAACTCGAGCGGCGTCATGGTCTCGAGAATGTCGAGCTGCGCCACCAGCACCTTCAGGATGGTGAGGATGCGCTTCAACGAATGCTGCGCGCGATACGGATCGCGCTTGTCGAGCAGCTCGATGACGCGATCGACTTCGTGCAGCACCTGCTTGAACCACAGCTCGTAGACCTGGTGGATGACGATGAACAGCATCTCGTCATGTTCGGGGCCTTCAGAGCGCGGGCGCTGCAGCGAGAGCAGCTCATCGACGGCGAGATAGGTGCCGTAGGTAACGGAGCGATCCATTGATACAGCTTACCCTCCGTGTCCTCCGTAGACACGATCCCCTCCGTGTCCTCCCTCCCAAAAAAAAGAGCGGGGGCGCCGGCGTAGCGCCTCCCGCTCAACCGACTCCCCCACAGGAGCCGAGCTCTAGAAGATGAACCGGAAGCCGACTCGCGCCGTTCTCGGGGCGAGGATGGCCGACGGCTTCAGGTAGCTCAAACCAGTCGCGCGGCTGATCGTTTCAGACGCGTGGCTGTTGGCGAGGTTGAACGCGTCGAACATCAGGCGCAGACGCACGCGCGAGCCGAACGACAGCTGCTTCTCGGCGCGGATGTCGAACACCCAGATGTTGTCCTCGCGGTTGGCGTCCATCGCCTCGAGATACGCGGTGTTGCCGGTGTTCGACAGGCCCGTGCACGCGCAGCTGGTCGGCGAGGTGACCGTGACGGTGCGGGCGAAGTTCGAACCCGACTGGTGGCGCAGCACCGGCGAGAGGCGAATGCCGTATGCCGCATCGTACGAGGCCGACGCCTTGAAGTTCCACAGCGTGCGGTCTTCGGCGCCGGGCACGTTCGGCGTGCGCTGCGGACCGTTCGGGAAGTCGGTCATCATCGTGTAGCCGAAGCCCATCTGGCCAGACCACTTGTTGCCGTAGCGCTTGTTCAACGACGCTTCGACCGTCTTGTAGCGCGAGTACTGGTCGGTGTTCATCACGACCTGCCGGTTCGACGGAATGCCCGCGTTCGGGATGCCGTAGAACGTGAGGGTGCGGTCATCCGAGGTGCCGGAGCGTCCGTCGACGCCGTTGTCAGTGAATGAATACGGCACCGTGAACAGCGATGCCGGCCGATCCGGCTGCATCGTGGCAATCAGGTCCTCTTCCGTCTTGTAGACGAACCCGGCTCGCACACCCATCGTGTCGGTCAGCTGCCGCTCGAGCCACGCGCTGACTTCATGCGTGTACGGCGCCTTGATGTTCGGATCGATGCCGATGCCGCCCTCGAGCGAACGCGCCGTCTGCGTGCCTTCCTCGCCCGGCTGCCAGCGGCGGTCGCCGTTGATGTCGTTCCACGTGTAGGTGGCGTTCTTGCCGGCGGTGTTCGGGTTGCCCGAGCCGCCGACACCAGCGCCGGGGTTGTGCCAGTAGAGGCCGTAGTTGCCCTTGAGCACCGTCTTGCCGTCGCCGCTCAAGTCGAACGTGACGCCGATGCGCGGCGCGGCGACGTTCCAGGTATAGAACTCGACCTCGGGGAACGTCTTCGGCTGCACCAGCGCTGCGAGCGACGGGAACCGCGGCGCCCACGCCGCGAGCGTGCCAGCAAGCTGTTCCTGCTCCGGCAGCCAGCCCTTGTAGCGGTCGTAGCGGAAGCCGGCGTTGACCGTGGCGCGGCCGAGCGACCACGTGTCGTTGATGAACGCGCCCATGTGATCGAGGGCGGCCATCGCCGTCAGCTTGTCATGCGCGCTCAGCTTGCCCGCATCGGTCGCCGTCGGGAAATCAAATGAGACGGTCGACGAGGCGCCGTTGCTGTAGACGTGATCGATGTTGCCGCCGAACTGCTGCAGGTAGCCCTCCCACGAACGCTCCTTCAGCAGCTCCGCGCCCATCTTGAAGGTGTGGCTGCCGCGGCCGGTGTCGAGGAAGTAGGTGCCCGCCAGGTTGTACTGCTTGCGATCGCGATCGAGCTGCCAGATCTGGTTGGCGCCCTCGACCACGGTGCGGCCGGTGTCGCGCCACGAGAAGTTCGCGTCGCTGTTCGCGATCAGCGGGAAGTAGTAGCCGAAGTCGCCGTAGCGCGCTTCGAGATAGAACTTGTCGCTGACGGTGCTGTTCCATTCACCCTTGTAGACCCAGCTGCCGGAGTCCTGCTTGAAGGTCTGCGACGGATCGGTGTAGGTGTAGGTGCCGAACGGCAGCCGGTTGGGCTGTTCCTTCTGGCCCCACTGGTAGTAGCCGATCAACTTGTTCTTCTGGTTGAGCTGATAGGTCACCTTGGCGACCGGATTCCAGAGCTTCGTGTTGAAGGTGCTGTCGAACGTGAACTGCGGCTGCGCGACCGCGTTGAACTGCTCGCGATAGGTGCCGAAGATCCAGGCCCTGTCCTTCTTGATCGGGCCGCCGAGGTTGATGTCGTGATCGTAGTAGCGATCGATCTCGTTGCTGTGCGCGCGAATCGGCGAGTTGTTGAATGCCGTCGGCACGGTGTACTCGTCGGGGATGTTCGAACCCTGCAGCGCGTTGTTGTACCAGTCGAGGTGATATTCACCCTGGAACTGGTTCGAACCCGAGCGCGCGATGAACTGCGACTGCACGCCGGGATTCGGCATTTCGGCCGACTGGCCCGAGGTGCCGAGGAACGCTTCTTCGAGAGACGCGTAGTCGAAATAGAAGCCCGCGCCGCCGGTGCCCTCGGTGGTGTTGATGCCTTCGATCAGCACGCGCACCTGGCCGGACATGCCATACGCGGTGTAACCGGTCTGCGTGCCGGCGCGGTTGCCGCCGACGTCGATGCGCGACATCTGCACCGACGGCGTCACCGCGAGCAGCGCCCACATGTCGCGCCCGTTCGGGATCGACTGCAGCTGCTCCATCTTGAAGTTCTGCTGGATGCGCGTCGCCGAGGTGTCGATGACCGGCGAGGCGCCGCTGACCGTGACCGTCTCCTGCAACGTCGCCAGCGCGAGCTCGACGTTCACGTTGGCCGTGAACCCGAGCGTGATGGTGATACCGGAGCGCTTCAGCGTGTTGAAGCCGGAAAGCTCGTAGGTGAGCTCATAGGTTCCCGGCGGCACGGCCGGGAACCGGTAATTGCCGGTCTCGGACGCGATCGTGGTCTGCGGCTGAATCAACGCGGGGCTGGTTGCCGTGACGGTGACGCCCGGCAGCACCGCGCCCTGCGCATCGGTGACGCGTCCCTGAATGGTGCCGGTGCTGCTCGCACCGCCGCCCTGGGCAAACGCCGGCGCAGTAAACGACAGCGCCACCAACAGGGCCAGAAGGCCCGTAGTCCAACGCCTCATGCTCTCCTCCTCAAAAAGACAACAACAACGAGCGACTTCAAAGACGACGCGACTGCTACTAGATGTGCCCGGATGTATCCGGAAGTCACGGAACTGTAGGCCAGTACGGGACGAAATGCAATACGGCGGGACGGGTAGCAGAAAAATGGGGCGGATAGCGGGCCAAAAAGACGAAAAGGCCCCGGCGGAATCCGCCGGGGCCCTTGACGACCTTACCCGTTACAGGCGGGTTTAGAAGATAAAGCGGAATCCCAGGCGCGCGGTGCGCGGCGCCAGGATCGCGCTCGGCTTGCGGTAGCTGATGCCAGTCGTGCGGGTAATCGTCTCGGCCGCATGGCTGTTCGTCAGGTTGAACGCGTCGAACATCAGGCGCAGGCGCACGCGCGAGCCGAACGTCAGCTGCTTCTCGGCGCGGACGTCGAACACCCAGATGTTGTCTTCGCGGTTATCGCTCGCCTTGTCGGCATAGATGGTCGTGCCGGCAATGCTGACGCCGGTCGCCGGGGCCGCCGGCAACACGATTTCGCGAGCGTAGTTGGTGCCCGACTGATGACGGAGCACCGGCGACAGGCGAATGCCGTACGGAGCGTCGTACGAGACGGTCGCCTTGAAGTTCCACAGCGTGCGCTCTTCGGCGCCCGGCTGGTTCGGGTTCTGCGGATAGCCGTTCAGGCCACCGAGGTTGTTCGGGAAGTTGTTCATCCACGTGTAGCCGAACCCGGCCTGGCCTGACCACTTGTCCGCGTAACGGCGGTTCATCGAGAGCTCGACCGTCTTGTAGCGGCCGTACTGATCGAGGTTGGTCACGTACTGGGTGGTCGGGAAGTTGGCGGCCTGCGCCGTCGGGAACCCGAGCAGGTTCAGCGTGCGATCGTCGCTCGTGTTCAGCACGCCGTCGACGCCGCGATCGACGAACGTGAACGGAACCGTGTAGGCGCTGATCGGCCGATCGAGCTGATAGTTGTTGGTGATCAGGTCGTCTTCGGTCTTGTAGACGAAGCCGGCGCGAACGCCCATCGTGTCGGTGAACTGGCGCTCGAGCCAGAAGCTCGCCTCGTGCGAGATCGGAGCCTTGATGTCCGGGTTCAGCTTGATCGCGCCCGACAGAGCCTGCGCGACCGGATTGGCGCCTTCCTCGCCCAGCTGCCAGCGCTTGTCGCCGCTGACGCAGCCCGCGCAACCCGCCTGGTCGTTCCAGGTGTAGGTGGCCGACTTGCTGGCGATGTTGGGGTTGGCGTTCTGGGAAATGCCGACGCCGGGATTGTGCCAGTAGAGGCCGTAGTTCGCCTTGACCACGGTCTTGCCGTCGCCGCCGAGATCGAACACGATGCCGGCGCGCGGCGCGAACAGGTTCCACGTGTAGAGCTGCGTCTCCTCGAAGTGCACCGCGGGCACCGACGCGCGGCCGACCGTGGCCGCGATCTGATCCTGCTCGGGGTTCCAGCCGTTGTAGCGATCCCAGCGCACGCCGAGGTTCATCGTGGCGCGGCCGACCGCCCAAGTGTCGTTGAGGAACGCGCTGGTGTGATCGAGCGCCGACTTCGACGTCAGGCAGTCATGCGCGGCGAGCGATCCGACGCGGCAGGTCGCCGTCGGCAGGCCGAAGATCACCTGGCTCGACACGCCGCCCGCGTAGACGTGCTCGATGTTGCTCGTGCCGCCGCGGCGCGAGAACAGGCCTTCCCACGAACGCTCCTTCAGCATCTCCACGCCGAGCTTGAACGTGTGGCTGCCCTTGGCCGTGTCGAGGAAGTAGGTGCTCGCGAGGTTGTACTGCTTGCGATCGCGATCGAGCTGCTGCACCTGGTGCGCGCCGACGACGACGGCTTCGGTGGTGTCGTGCCAGAAATAATTCTGCGGGCTGTTGGTGACCAGCGGGAAGTAGTAGCCGAAATCGCCGTAGCGAGCTTCGAGATACAGCTTGTCGCTGAGCGTGCCGTTCCATTCACCCTTGTAGACCCAGCTGCCCGAGTCCTGGCTGAAGGTTTCCTCCGGAGAGGTGTAGGTGTAGGCGGCAAACGGCAGACGGTTCGGCTGCTCCTTCTGGCCCCACTGGTAGTAACCGATCAACTTGTTCTTCTGGTTGATCTGGTAGGTCGCCTTGCCGACCGCGTTCCACAGCTTGGTGTTGAAGGTGCTGTCGAACAGGAAGTTCGGCTGCGCCACCGCGTTGAACTGTTCGCGGTAGGTGCCGAAGAACCACGCCTTGTCCTTCACCACCGGGCCGCCGGCGTTGATGTCGTGATCGTAGTACTTCTGGATCTCGTTGCTGCCGCGGCGAATGGCGTTGCTGCCGTTGGTGCCGCCGAACGCGGTCGGCGCCATGTACTCTTCGGGGATGTTCGAGCCCTGCAGCGAGTTGTTGTACCAGTCGAGGTGATACTCACCCTGGAACTGGTTCGAGCCGCTGCGCGCGATGAACTGCGACTGCACGCCGGGGTTCGGCATTTCCGCGGACTGGCCCGAGGTGCCGAGGAACGCTTCTTCGAGCGACGCGTAGTCGAAGTAGAAGCCCGCGCCGCCGGTGCCTTCAGTGGTGTTGATGCCTTCGATCAGCACGCGCACCTGGCCGTTGAAGCCGTAGGCGGTGTAGCCGGTCTGCGTGCCGGCGCGGTTGCCGCCGACGTCGATGCGGCCCATCTGCACCGACGGCGTCACCGCGAGCAGCGCCCACATGTCGCGCCCGTTCGGGATCGACTGCAGCTGCTCCATCTTGAAGTTCTGCTGGACGCGGGTCGTGCTGGTGTCGATGACCGGCGACGCGCCGCTCACCGTCACGGTTTCCTGCAGGGTGGCAAGCGCGAGCTCGACGTTCACCTGCGCGGTGAAACCAAGGGTGATCGAGATGCCCGAGCGCTTCAGCGAATTGAAGCCCGCGAGCTCGAAGCTCAGTTCGTAGGTTCCGGGAGGCACTGCCGGGAAGCGGTAGTTGCCGGTCTCGGAGGTGACAGTGGTCTGCGGCTGAATCAGTGCCGGGCTCGTTGCCGTCACCGTCACACCCGGCAGCACCGCACCCTGTGCGTCCGCCACGCGACCCTGGATCGTACCCGTGCTGCTGGCGCCGCCGCCCTGTGCAAACGCGTTCGCCGCGAAGACAACAGTGACAGCAAGGGCCAGCAGGCCCTTCGTCCAACCTTTCATGCGTTCTTCCTCCTGTGGGGCGTCCCGCCGGAACCCGCACTCAGCACGGGTTCAAACGAGGCGACAACTTCAAAACATCCGACAACGACGAACGATCGACGCTGCGGCGACACGTGGCGGGAGAACGGCCGGAACCCGGATGTGGGAGGCAGGACAACCCGTACAAACGCCGCATGCAACAGTTACAACGACTTACAATTAGCTGGGAAGAATACAGCACGAGGGCTGGGAAGTCTACAAACCGGGTCGAACGATCGTTCAAAGAGTGACGGATTTTCGCCCGTCGCGTCAGTGGACGAACCGCGTGATGAGCAGGCCCGCGAAAATCGCGCCCGCGCCGGCCAGCTGGTTGGCGGCAATCGGCTCGGATAACCACACCGCGGCCACCACCATCGCCACAACCGGCGTCAGATAGCTGTAAACCGACGTGCGCGATCCGCCCAGGCGCTTCAGTCCCGTATACCAAATCCAGTACGACAGGTTCAGCGCGAGCAGCGCCGAGGTCAGCATCATCAGCCAGCTGAATCCTGACACCGCCGACCAATCCGTCGCCACCAGCACCGGCGTCATCGCCAGCACATAGAGCGTTGCGCCGAACGAGAACGTCAACGCGATCACGATGATCGGCGAGTGGCGCTTGAGGATCGACTGCGACGCGACCGAATAGATCGCCCAGCACAACACGCCGCCCATCATCAACAGGTCGCCGCGGAACGTTTCGGCGGACATGTCGACGCCCTTGCCGACGACGAGATAGAGGCCGAACATCGCGACGGCAATGCCCAGCCACCGCACCGGACGGATGCGCTCGTGGCCGGCGATCGCCGACATCAGCGCGATGACGATTGGCGAGACGCCGATGATCAGCGACCCGTTCGCGACGCTGGTGCGCTTCACCGAGGCCACGAAACAAAACTGGTAGAGGAAGGTGCCGATGCTGCCGAGAAAGAACAGCTCGATCCAGTCGCGCCGCGACAGCGCCCGCAACCGCTCGCGCGCGCTGGTGCCGAAGATCACTACGAGGTAGACGGCCATCGCGGTCAGCAGGCGCATCGCGTTGAACGGACCTTCAGGAAAGTCGCGCAGCGCAACCTTGACGATCGAGAAGTTGCTGCCCCAGATCAGGATCATCAGGAGCAGGAGGCCGTCGAGAGCGGTCATGCCAGCAATCAGGAATCAGCAACCAGCAACCAGGAAAAACAAAAGCGGGGCCCGATTCCTCGAAGCCCCGCTTCTGATTGCTGATTGCCGATTGCTGATTGCTGTCTTAGCCGCCGAACGGCTTGATGAAGAACAGGATCAGCGAGACGAGCAGCACGTAGATGACGAGCGATTCAATCAGCACGAGGCCGAGAATCAGCGCGCCGCGAATTTCACCGGCCGCGCCGGGGTTGCGCGCGATCGCTTCCGCGGCCGACGCCACCGCCTTGCCCTGACCGAGCGCGGCGCCCGCGGCGGCAATGGCCAGCGCGAAGCCCGCGGTGACGATCGACCACTGGACCAGGCCGGAATCGGCCGCTCCCGCGGCAGCTTCCTGGGCATAGACCGGCGAGGCCAGACCGAGGACGAGGAACCCGAACATCACGGACAGCAGCAACCGACTTGTTCTCACAGAAAACGCCTCCATCTCAAATCCCTGAGCGCTTCGACCCCTACCGCGACGCCGAGCGAGGAAACACCAGCCATCAGACCCAATGGGTCGAGGTGCAAACGCACCATCATACCGTAGGCCGCGAGAGCCACTATACCATGCCTTGTGAAAAACTTCACTAGCGCGAACGCCGTCGATTTGCGGCGGATTTCGCCCTCGAAACGCGCCCCGATCAGCGCATCGACCGTGCCGCGGATCGCCCAGAACGACAGGCCAATCAACGCGCCGCCACCAAGCACCGCAAGGCCGGCCAAAGGACCTCGCCACGCCGCAAACAACAATGCGATCGCGCCGCACGCGACAGCCGTTCCGCGGGCGAGGCGTTCAACCAAACCAGAACCTAACCTCTGGAACCCGTGGAACCCGTGGAACCCGTGGAACCTGTGGAACCCGCGGAACTGTCTTTCTTATTGGCGAGCTGCATCACCCGGTAGACGTTCAACACGCCGGCTGCGAGACCGAGGAAAAACCCGACGAATGCCAGCCACGGCTTGGTGCCGAGCACGCCGTCGAGCCACCAGCCGGCGCCAAAACCAATCACCAGCGCAAACACGAACGACAGGCCGATCGTGCTCAGCTGCCCGATGAGCTGCAGAGTGGTCTGCGAGGTCGGGGCCATGTGTCTAGTCTATGGG
>DASUSZ010000205.1:0-2664 GCA_036374815.1 Vicinamibacterales bacterium
CAGCCTCGGCGGTGACTCGATTAAAGTGGGTGTCGGTGCAACATCCGCGGGTTGGCGTCTGCCAACCGTCGCCGCCGTCTTGAGGTGGCTGGAACACGGGACGCCCAGTCCGCAGCGATGCCGAGTCATTGCCGCGGAGCGCGCGCATCCTCTTCGTTCAGCGTTACCGCAACGCAGACGGGGATTCGACTCGGGTTAGAGCACACGTCGTCAAGAACAGCCACGGACCGTCAATGCCGCGGCGCGCTGGACGACTACCAGCCGAGGGAAGAAATGTAGCCGCGTTCTTCCGGGCCGAACCACGGCCCGGATCCTGCGGCGATGTTGTCGGCCAGATGCCGCTCGTTGAGCGTCGCGGGAATCGCCACGTGACATCTCCGATCGCTGAGCGCCCATTTCAGCAGTGCCTGAGGCCACGTGCGCACGCCGAATGCTTCGAGCGGGCGAAGCGCCGCGGCATCAGGCGATCGCTGCACCAGCGAGCCTTCAGCGAATGGTCGCATCACGATTACGCCAAGACCGAGGTCCTGCGCGAGCGGCAGCACACGCCGTTCGACTTCGCGCTGCCGAGGGTTGTACGGAATTTGAATCGCCGCGATGCGGCCGGTGCGCATCACGTCCATCAGCTCGTCGAACGCCGTCGACTGGTAATGCGTCGCGCCGATCGCGCGCACGGCGCCGTGCGCTTTCAGCTCGTCGAGTAGATCCAGCTGCGCGCGCCAGTTCACGAGGTTGTGGACCTGGTATAAGTCCACCACCCCGTCGTAGTAGCGCAGCGCCGCCTCGGCCTGTTTCCGTCCTTCCGCTGCCGAAGGCGTCCAGATCTTGGTGGCGACGATGGCGCGATCGCGCCGGCCTTCGAGCGCGCGGCCGAGCACGCCTTCAGCGCGGCCGTACATCGGCGAGGAGTCAAAAAAGTTGGCGCCGCCGTCAATCGCCTGCGCGACGATCGCCTGCGCGTAGCCTTCGTCATCGCACCCGATATCAAATGTCTTCCATGTCCCCATGCCGACGACGGGTACGTCAAAACCGCAGTGACCAAGAGGCCGGCGCTCCATGCCCGATCATTGCATGTGGACGCAGCGCATGGCGCAACAACGGGACATCAGAATGAGCCCCTGACGCCATACAATCAGCAATGATGAGCGACGAATCCCTGAAACAATTCGAGCGACTGCGCCTGCGCCCGATGACGATCGACGACTTCGATGCGATCGTGGCGATGCAGCGGCAATCGTTTCCGGGCATGCGGCCGTGGTCGCGCGAGCAGATCGCGAGCCAGCTGGCGATTTTTCCCGAGGGCCAGATGGTGATCGATCTCGAGGGCCGCGTCGTCGCCTCCGCCAACAGCCTGATCGTGGACTCGACCGCCCACACCGACTGGCACGACTGGAAGCGCAGCACTGACGACGGCTTCATTCGGAATCACGATCCGAGAGGGGACAAGCTCTACGGGATCGAGATCATGGTCGACCCGGAGTTCCGCGGCATGAAGCTGGCGCGGCGGCTGTACGAAGCGCGCAAGGATCTGGCCCGTGCGCACAATCTGAGCGGCATCATGATCGGCGGCCGCATCTCCGGTTACGGACAGCATGCCGATCAGATGTCGGCGCGCGAGTACGTCGAGCGCGTCATCCGGAAGACGCTGGTCGATCCGGTGCTGACGCCGCAGCTGTCGAACGGCTTCGTGCTGAAGGGGCTCATCCCCAATTACTTCCCGTCGGATTCCGAGTCGCGCGGCTACGCGACGTTTCTCGAATGGACCAATCTCGACTACGTGCCCCCGGATCGCCGGCAGGCGATGCGGCCGTCCAACCTGGTGCGCTTGTCGGCGGTGCAGTACCAGATGCGGCGCATCGGCAGCTTCGCCGACTTCGCGCGGCAAAGCGAGTTTTTTGTCGACGTCGCTTCCGACTACAGGGCCGACTTCCTGCTGTTTCCCGAGCTGTTCACCACGCAGTTGCTGTCGACGATTACCGCCGAGCGGCCGGGCCTGTCGGCGCGCAAGCTGTCGGAGTTCACCGATCGCTACATCGAGCTGTTCCGCGACCTCGCCATCCGCTACCACATCAACATCGTCGGCGGCAGCCAGTTCGAGATGGAAGGAGAAACTCTTTACAACACCGCCTTTCTGTTCCGCCGCGACGGCACCATCGAGCGGCAGCGCAAACTGCACATCACGCCGCTGGAGCGGCGCTGGTGGGGCGTGCAACCCGGCCGGACGCTGCACGTGTTCGAGACCGACCGCGGCAAGATCGCCATCCTGATAGGTTATGACGTGGAATTCCCCGAACTGGGCCGCATCGCTTTCGATCAGGGCGCCCAGATCGTGTTCGTGCCCATCAACGCCGACGAGCGGCAGGGCTACTTGCGCGTCCGCTACTGCGCGCAGGCGCGGTGCATCGAAAACCCCGTTTACCTGGTGCTGGCCGGTTGCGTCGGAAACCTGCCCGAGGTCGAACATGCAGACATTCACTACGCACAATCGCTGATCCTGACGCCGTCCGACTTCTATTTCAGCCGCGACGGCGTGGCGGCGGAGTGCGAGCCCAATATCGAGACGGTGATTTTCGCCGAGCTCGATTTGGTGTGGCTGCGGCGCCACCAGACGAAGGGCACGGTGCGCAACTGGGAGGATCGGCGCACCGATCTGTACCGGATCCA
>DASUSZ010000206.1:0-29872 GCA_036374815.1 Vicinamibacterales bacterium
GGATTTCGCGACGATGACGCCGCGCGCGCGGCTGCCCTTCGTTACCGTCGCCGCACTGGTCGCGTCACCGCGGCCGCGGTCTTCCGCAAGCGCGGTCTGGACGAGGCCGCGATACTCCTCTACTGGCAGCGGGGGAATCATCAGCCTTCCGCGGGCTTGCCCCCGGTAGCTTCGGCGGAGGGCGGCTTCAACGTGACCTCGACGCCCGGCTCGCCCGCGCGCAAAATCAGCGTCTCGGAGCGCGATGCGGCTTTGAGATCGCGCTCGACCAGCTTCAGACACGCGATCGCATCTTCGGCGGCGCGGTAGACAACTTCCTTCACCGGCGTACCGACCGACACCTTCTGATCGGTCTTGCCTTTGCGAATCGCGTTCAACGCTTCGGTGACGTGCTGCACCGCACGCGCGGCCGACGCGTCGGTACCAGAAACGCTGATGAGCTCGTCCCGTGCCGGCCACCTGGCGCGGTGAATCGAGCCGCTGTTGGTCCACGACCACACTTCCTCGGTGGCGAACGCGAGGTAGGGGGCGAGCAGACGCAGTAACACCGACAGCGCGAGCCGCATCGCCGTCGATGCGGACGCCGCGGCCTCGGGTCCGAAATCGCCATATCGGCGCGACTTCGCCGCCTCAACGTAGTTGTCGCAGAAGTCCCAGAAGAACGACTCGATCTTTGCCAGCGCTTTCGCGTACTCGTAGTTCTCGAGCTCCGCGGTGGCTTCGTCGACGACGACGGCCAGGTTCTGGAGCATGCCGCGATCGAGCGCCTCGGTGACCTTGCCTTCCGGCTGATCGCCGGCGAGCACGAACTTCGAGACGTTCAACACCTTCATCGCCAGCTTGCGGCCGATCTTCATCTGGCCCGGATCGAATGCGGTGTCGACGCCAGGCCCGCCGCGCGCCGCCCAATAGCGCACGCCGTCCGAGCCGTGCTCCTTCAAAAGCGCCAGCGGCGTCACGACGTTGCCCTTCGACTTCGACATCTTCTTGCGATCGGGATCGAGCACCCATCCGGAAATCGCGGCGTTGGTCCAGGGCACCGACTCGTTCTCAAAGTGCGCGCGGACGACCGACGAAAACAGCCAGGTCCGGATGATGTCGTGCGCCTGCGGACGCAGATCGAGCGGGAAGGTGCGCTTGAACAGATCCGGATCGCGCTCCCAGCCGCTGACCAGCTGCGGCGAGATCGAGGATGTCGCCCAGGTGTCCATGATGTCCGGATCGCCGACGAAGCCGCCCGGCTTGCCGCGCTGATCCGCGGAGTAGCCGTCGGGCACATCGGTCGACGGATCGAGGGGCAACCGCTCCTCCGGCGGCACGATCACGTTCGCGTAGTCAATCGTGCCGTTGGCGAGAATCGGATACCACACCGGGAATGGCACACCGAAGAAGCGCTGACGGCTGATGCACCAGTCGCCGTTGAGGCCGTTGACCCAGTTGTCGAAGCGCGCCTGCATGTACGGCGGATGCCAGCTGATCTCCTGGCCGCGCTTGATGAACTCGTCGCGGTAATCGATCGTCTTGATGAACCACTGGCGGCTGGTGACGATCTCGAGCGGGCGATCGCCCTTCTCGTAAAACTTGACGTTGTGCGTGATCGGCTTTGGCTCACCCTGCAGATCGCCGCTCTCGCGCAACAACTCGACGATCTTTGCCTGCGCTTTCTTCGACGACAGTCCGGCCAGCTGATCGTAGGCGGCTTGCGCTCGCGCCGGGTCGGCGGATTCCCAACCGGGCTGTCCCCACGTCACCGGACCGAGCGCGCCGTTGGCCTGGACGATCGCGCGCACCGGCAGCTTCAGCTCGCGCCACCACGTGACGTCGGTGGTGTCGCCGAAGGTGCAGATCATCGCAATGCCGCTGCCCTTCTCGGGATCGGCGAGCGCATGCGCGCGCACCGGCACGCGCACGCCGAACAGCGGCGTGATCACGTGCGTATCGAACAAATGCTTGTACCGCTCGTCGTCCGGATGCGCGACCAGCGCCACGCACGCCGGAATCAGTTCCGGCCGCGTCGTTTCAATCGCGATCGGTTCCCGGTTCCCGGCTCCCGGCTCCCGGTAGAAATGAATCTTGTGATACGCGCCCGGCTGTTCGCGATCCTCGAGCTCGGCCTGCGCGACCGCCGTCTTGAAGTCGACATCCCACAGCGTGGGCGCCTCGACCTGATATGCAAGCTTCTTCGCCAGCAGGCGCAGGAACATCTTCTGCGACACGAGCTGTGCGTCGCGGCCGATCGTGGCGTAGGTCATCGACCAGTCAACCGAGAGGCCAAGGTATCGCCAGAGCTGCTCGAACGCCTTCTCGTCTTCGATCGTCAGCTTCGTGCAGAGCTCGATGAAGTTCGGACGCGAGACGGAGATCGGCTTGTCGGGTTTGTCCGGCGGCGTCAAGTTCGGCACGTACGGCAGCGACGGATCGCAGCGCACGCCGAAAAAATTCTGGACGCGGCGCTCGGTCGGCAGGCCGTTGTCGTCCCATCCCATCGGATAGAACACTTCCTTGCCGCGCATGCGCTGAAAGCGCGCGATGAAATCGGTGTGCGTGTACGAGAAGACATGGCCGACGTGCAGCGAGCCGCTGACGGTCGGCGGCGGCGTGTCGATGGAGTAGATCTGCTGCCGCGATTTGGTGCGATCGAATCGATAGGTGCCGTCGCGCTCCCAGCGCGCGGCAAGAGAATCTTCGAGGCCCTCTAGCGCGGGCTTCTCTGGCACTGGCATCTAGCCATTGTACCTTTTGCCTTCCGCCTTTTGCCTTTTGGTTAGGCCTTGTGCGTTTGCTTGATGCGCTCGATTTCGTCGCGGACGATGCGCTCGGCGATGTCGGACACGACCGAGCGCACGTTGTCGCGGACGTGCCGGTCGGCGGTCTCCGCCACCGTTCCCGACACGCTGTCGCCAACCAGGCGCTCCGCCGCCGCGGCCACGACGCCTGGAACGGCATCGCGGACCAGGCGCTCGGAGGTTTCCGCGAGGACCGCGGGGATCAGATCCCGCACCAGCCGATCGGACGACTGCGCCACCAGGCCGGGGACGCTTTCGCGGACGACACGCTCGGCGATTTCCGCGACCGTCACTGCCACGCTGTCGCGCACCAGGCGCTCGGCCGTCGCCGCGACGACGCTCGCAGCGTTTTCGCGCACCACGCGCTCCGAGGTTTCCGCAACGATCATTGGCACGGCGTCCCGCACCATCCGCTCGGACGCTTCGGGCACCACCATGTTCACCGTGTCGGATACGACGACGTTGACGGTGTCGCGCACCAGCCGCTCGGATGTTTCGGCAACAACCGCCGGGACGGTTTCGCGAACCACTCGCTCCGACACCTCCGATATCACCGCGGGTACCGTGTCGCGCAGCATCCGTTCAGACGCTTCGGAAACAACTGCGTGAGCGGTCTCACGGACCACGCGTTCCGAGGTCTCGCGCACCGCCGACGAAGCACTTTCGCGCACCACTCGCTCGGATGCGTCGCGGACGACCTCCGGAGTTGTTTCGCGCACCACACGCTCCGACGTTTCCGAGATCGCTGACGGCGCACTCTCGCGCACCAGCCGCTCGGCCGTTTCGAAGACCACCGACGGGACCGTTTCCCGCACCAGGCGATCCGACGCTTCCCAGACCGCGACAGGGACGCTGTCGCGGACCGCACGTTCCGAGGCTTCCGATACGACCGCGGGAACGGCTTCGCGAACGAGTCGGTCGGATGTTTCGGCAACGACGGCGCCGGCGCTTTCGCGCACAACGCGCTCCGATGTTTCCGCGACGACGGCGGGCACCGATTCGCGAACGAGGCGTTCGGACGCTTCCGACACGACGGCGGGCGCCGATTCGCGCACGACGCGATCCGACGCATCCGCCACGACCGCGGGCACCGCCTCACGGACTACGCGCTCGGATGTTTCAGGGACAACGGTCTCGACGCGATCGCGGATCAGCCGCTCCGACGTTTCGGGCACGACCGTTTGAATCGTGTCGCGGATCAACCGTTCGGACGTTTCAGCAACGACGCCCGGCACCGATTCACGCACGAACCGCTCCGACGCCTCCGCGGCAACGCCGGGCACCGTGTCGCGCACGACGCGTTCGGACGCCTCCGCGAGCACCGCCGGCACCGCGTCGCGAATCACGCGCTCCGAGGTTGCCGCAATGACGGCCGGAACCGCATCACGAATGAGACGCTCCGACGTTTCCGCCACGAGGCTGCGAACCGTTTCGCGCAACGTGGTGGTCAGCGAGTCCTTGAGCACGGTGCCGAACGTGCTGGCGTTCAGTTGATCGGCGACGCGCGTCGCGATCTTTTCCAGCATCTCCTCGGTGACGGCCGGCTCGACGATCTTGATTTCCGGGGGCGGCGGCGCCGGTGGATGCGCGCGCTCACCGCGCTCGAACGCCAGCAGCGCATCGAAGTCGTCGGCCACGCTGGTCGCCGCGGCCGGCGCGGCTGGCGCGGGCGGCGGGATGGGCGCGATCGGGACGATGGGCGCAACAGGAACGATCGCCGCGGCTTGAACGGGCGGCGCAGGCGGCGCAACCTGGACGGGCGCCACGGGCTGAACCGGCGCAACCGCGGCAGCAGGCGGCGCAACCGCGGCAGCGGGCGGCGGCGGTGGAGCCGGCCTCGTTGGTGGCGGCGCGGCCGCAACGGGATCGCGCCTTGGCGGCGCGGGAGGAGGCGGCGCAACGACAGGTTCTGGTATCGGCGGCGGCGCCTTCAAATCCTCGACGCCGAATTCGAAATCCGCCGCCGACGCCGGGGGCACGATCGGCTCGGTTGGGGGCAACTCGACTTCGTGGATGCCCATTTCCTTCGCGAGCTCGGCCTGCTCCGCCTGCCGCGCCGCGCGCGCCCTGTTGTCTTCCGCAAACCAGTCATCGTCAACTTCGTAGACACCGCTGGTCGGCGGCTTCGGCACGGGCGGCGGCGGTTGAATTTCGGGATCGCGCAAGTCCTCCGCGATCTCCTGCCGGCCCGCGCGCGCGTCGGCGCGCACCTGGCTTTCGGCGGTCCCGAACCAGTCATCGTCGACCTCGAACACGGGATTGCCGGCGGCACTGCTGGCGGTCGACGGCGATCGTCCTGGCGATCGCGGATCGGGCGCGCCGGACGATTGCCCGATGGGTCCGGCAGGATTGCGAGTCGGTTTTGCGCTCGGCGCACGGCCGGACAATTGCTGATCGAGCGAGTCGAACGCGGCGTCGAGCGTATCGAGGTAATCGTCCGAGCTTTTTGGCGCCGGCTCGACGGGTCTCGCGTTCTGCTGCGTGGGCGCGCTGCGTTGCGGCTCCCACATCGCCGAGGTCGCGCGCGCGGACGTGACTGGGCGTTGCGGCGCGGCCGGCGGGAAATGCTTCTCCCCGCCGCGGCCGTCCGCGGGTTTGACCGGACGTCCGGCCGGGGCCGGTTTGTCGTCGGTTTTCATTCCCAGCAGCTCTTTCACGCGGTTGATCACCAGCGTCGGCTCGACCGGCTTCTCGATGACGCCATTGGCGCCGCTCGAGGCCAGTCGCGCTTCGTCGATCGTTTCGAACGCGCCGGTCAGCAGCAGCACGGGCACCTTGCGCAGCTCCGACTTGCCGCGCATGAAGCGCGCGAGGTCGTAGCCGCTGACGTGCGGCAGCGTCGTGCCCGCCAGCACGATGTCGGGCTGGTGCGCCGCCATCTTCTCCATCGCCTGCTGTCCGTCGCCGACGGAGATGACCTGGATCGGCGTTTCGGCGAACGTCAGCGCAATCACCCGCTGGACCGTGATGCTGTCGTCCGCCAGGAGAAGTGTGCGCATGCGCCGGGCTACTTCACCGTATCGGCCGGAAGAGTGTTGCGGAACACCCTCACACCCGGGCCCGGGCGTTGGCGGTGATGAAGTCGATGATTTGCTGCATCGGAGTGCCGGGGATGAAGATTCCCTTGATGCCCATGGCGTTCAGTTTGGGGATGTCGACGCCGGGAATGATGCCGCCGATCACGACCTGCACGTCTTCGAGACCCTTCTCCTTCAGGAGCTCCATGACCCGCGGGCATATGTGCATGTGGGCCCCGGACAAGATCGACAGGCCGATGACATCAGCGTCTTCCTGGAGCGCCGCGGACACGATCTGCTCCGGCGTTTGCCGCAGCCCGGTGTAGATCACTTCCATGCCGGCGTCGCGCAACGCGCGCGCAATCACCTTGGCGCCGCGATCGTGGCCATCGAGACCGGGCTTGGCAATGACGACTCGAATCTTTTGGCTCATCAGAGATCCTGAGGTCCTAACGTCTTGAGGTCTTGGGGGCGGTCAAATGATCGGGACCTCTTCATATTCGCCCCACACTTCGCGGAGCGCGTCGCACATCTCGCCGACGGTCGCGTAGGCGCGCACGCAGTCGAGCAACAGCGGCATCGTGTTGGCGGTGCCGCGGGCGCCTTCCTTCAACGCGTCGAGCGTGTGCCGCACGCGATCGTTGTCGCGCGTCTTCTTCAGCTCGGCAAGGCGCTGCAGCTGCAGGTCCGCGGTGGTGTCGTCGATGTAGAGAATCTCGATCGGCTTCTCGTCGGTCTGCACGAAGTCGTTGACGCCGACGATCGTCTTCTCGCGGCGCTCGACCGCCTGCTGGAACTGGTACGACGCCTCCGCGATCTCCTTCTGCGGATAACCGCGCTCGATCGCCTCGACCATGCCGCCCATGCGATCGATCGTGTCCCAATATTTGAGCGTGCCCTCTTCCATCTCGCGCGTCAGCCGCTCCACGAAATAGGACCCGCCCAGCGGATCGACGACGTTGGTCACGCCGGATTCGTGCGCGATGATCTGCTGCGTGCGCAGCGCGATCGTCGCGGTCTCCCTGGTCGGCAGCGCCAGCGCTTCGTCGAGCGAGTTGGTGTGCAGCGAGTTGGTGCCGCCGAGCACCGCGGCCAGCGCCTGGAGCGCCGTGCGCACGACGTTGTTGTAGGGCTGCTGCGCCGTCAGCGACACGCCCGCCGTCTGCGTATGGAAGCGCAGCTGCCACGAGCGCGGATTTTTGGCGCCGAAGCGGTTCTTCATCGCCTCCGCCCACAGCTTGCGCGCGGCGCGGTACTTCGCAATCTCCTCGAAGAAATCGCTGTGCGAGTTGAAGAAGAACGACAGGCGCGGCACGAAGTCGTCGACGTCGAGTCCCGCGTCGACGCCGTATTGCACGTACTCGAGGCCGTCGCGCAGCGTGAACGCGAGCTCCTGCAGCGACGTCGAGCCCGCCTCGCGGATGTGATAGCCGCTTACCGAGATGGTGTTCCACTTCGGCACTTCCTTCGAGCAGAACGCGAAGATGTCGGTAATCAGCCGCATCGACTGGCGCGGCGGGAAAATGTATTCCTTCTGTGCGATGAATTCTTTGAGGATGTCGTTCTGGATCGTCCCCGAAATCTTCGTCCAGTCGGCGCCGTGCTGCTCGGCGACGACCAGATACATCGCGAAGATCATCGGCGCGGGCGAATTGATCGTCATCGACGTCGTGATCTTCGGATCGTCGAGCGGAATGCCGTCGAACAGCCGCTCCATGTCCTTGAGCGACACGATGCTGACGCCGCACTTCCCCACTTCGCCGAGCGAGAGCGGATGGTCGGGGTCGCGTCCCATCAGCGTCGGCAGGTCGAACGCGACGCTCAGGCCGGTGCCGCCGGCGGCAATCAGATCCTTGTAGCGCTGGTTCGTTTCCTCGGGCGTCCCGAAGCCCGCGAACTGGCGCATCGTCCAGAGCTTGCCGCGATACCCGGTCGGATGAATGCCGCGCACGTACGGAAACTCGCCGGGATTGCCAATCTCGCGCTCGTAATCGATGCCCTCGACGTCCTCGGCCGTGTAGAGACGCTCGATTGGCCGGCCCGAAATGGTCGTAAACGGACCTTTGCGCTCCGGTGACTTCTGGAGCGTGGGCTCGAGGACTTCCCGCTCCCAGCGCGCTTTACGAGTGTCCGCGCGATCGACGACGCTTTTCATATCGCCTCTAATTATAAGAGCTGGCTCAGTTTTCTCCGCATCTTGCGAGGGTCGGCGGGCCAGGCCGTTTCGCCCACGGCGCGTTATTCGATGTCCGCAAACGATATCAAAAAGTCATGACAGGGATAGGAAATTGACATTGGCGCACGAAGCTGGTTACTTTTGATCGTTTGGACTTATTCGCTTTAGCCGAACAGGCTCACACTTTCGTCGCGAGGACTTGATGGCCGCACACGGTACGTTGTTTAGCGGGATGCTCCAGGAATTCGAAGGGGCCGCCCGCATTCTCGATCTCGATCCGGGCATCTGGCAGATGCTCACGCATCCCAAGCGCCAGATCATCGTCTCCTGTCCCGTCCAGATGGACAACGGCACCATCGAGGTCTTCACCGGGTATCGCGTGCAATACAACATCACGCTCGGCCCCGCGAAGGGTGGCATCCGGTATCACCCCGACGTCACGCTCGATGAAGTGACGACGCTGGCGGCGTGGATGACGTGGAAGTGCGCGGTCGCGCAGCTGCCGTTCGGCGGCGGCAAGGGCGGCGTGATTTGCGATCCGACGAAGATGTCGAAGCGCGAGCTCGAGGCGCTGACGCGCCGTTACACGGCCGAGATCATCGACGCGATCGGGCCCGACAAGGATGTCCCCGCACCCGACGTCAACACCAACGAGCAGGTGATGGCGTGGTTTTCCGACACCTACTCGATGCACGTCGGCCATACGTCGACCGCGGTCGTGACCGGCAAGCCGGTGGAGATGGGTGGCTCGCTCGGCCGCCGCGAGGCGACCGGCCGCGGCGTGATGATCGTCGCGCGCGAAGCGGCCAAGCATCTTGGTTTCGAGCTGAAGGGCTCGCGCGTCGCGGTGCAGGGCTTCGGCAACGTCGGGTCGATCGGCGCGCAGCTGATGGCCGAGCAGGGCGCGAAGATCATCGGCGTCACCGACTGGAAAGGCGGCGTCCAGAACGACAAGGGCCTCGACATTCCGAAGCTCCAGGAGTGGGTGGCGAAGAACAAGACCGTGGCCGGCTTCACCGGCGGCGAGCCGCTCGGCGCCAAGGACGTGTTCAAGCTCGACGCCAACATCCTGGTGCCCGCGGCGCTCGAGAAACAGATCACCGCGGAGAACGTCGGCGACATCAAGGCGAAATTGATCGTCGAAGGCGCCAACGGCCCGACGACGCCGGAAGCGCAAAAGGTGCTCAACCAGCGGGGCGTGTTCGTGGTGCCCGACATCCTGGCGAACGCCGGCGGCGTCACCGTGTCATATTTCGAATGGGTGCAGGATCGCCACGGCTACTTCTGGACCGAGAAGGAAGTGAACGAGCGGCTCGAAGTCAAGATGTGCCAGGCCTTCGACGCCGTGCTGCAGACGGCGCTCAAATACAACGTCGACATGCGCGTCGCCGCTTACATCGTCGCGATCAATCGCGTTGCGACCGTCACCAAATTGCGCGGCATGTACGCGTAGACAGCAATCAGCAATCAGCAATCAGCAATCAGCAATCAGGGTAATGCTGGTTGCTGGTTGCTGGTTGCTGGTTGCTGATTGCTGGTTGCTAGCTTGTCAGCCTGAACGCGATCAGCTCTGAAACGGGCTGGAGCCCCTCACTGGTACCAGTGATCTCCAGCAGATACTGCCCGGCCGCAAGATTCGCCAGCGGTAAATCGATCGAATAACTCTGCGACGAATCAGCCGGCGCGGTGACGGTGATGTCCGTCATCTTCGTACCCTGCTGATTCAACAACTGCGCCGTCACCTTGGTTGGCGCCGATGCGGGCGCGTAGGCGTCGACGCGGATGTACAGGCGATCGGTGCGGCGGAACT
This sequence comes from Vicinamibacterales bacterium, assembly GCA_036374815.1. Taxonomy (GTDB): domain Bacteria; phylum Acidobacteriota; class Vicinamibacteria; order Vicinamibacterales; family UBA2999; genus 12-FULL-67-14b. The sequence goes on from DASUSZ010000206.1 coordinate 9,790, forward strand.
CGCGCGACGCGGTCGGGGCGGGCGGAGCGCCGGTGGTGAGCTGCGTGAACTCGCGCGCGTTGCGCGCAAACCAGACCTTCGGCGTGCTGAGGATGACTTCGGGCGCGGAAAGATCCGGGATCACGAGATCGCGATCTTCGGTATCGAGCGTGCCGGTGCCGTCGCCTTCGATCGTCAATCGCAGATCCAGCTTGCCCGGCGGCGCCTGGAACCGGGTGATGCCGCCGTTGCCGGGCGCGGCCAGTTCGGCCGGGACGCGGCCGCGATAGACGATGTCGCCGGACGCGGAGGTGGCGAGCACGGTGACGCGGCGCGGCTCCTCGCGCTTGACGCCCGGCGTCGGCGGCAGCGGTTCCCACAGCAGCGTGACGCGGGTCCGGCCATCTTCGCCCTTGTCGTTGCCGATCCACGTGCGGATGTAGCGGCGATTGGTCATCGGCGCGATTGCCGCAAGCGCCTTGGCCACTCCATTGGGCGGTCCCGGTTTCGGGCCGGCGGTGGCGCGCCTCACATCCTCGGCGGTGTATGCCCAGTAACCCTGCCGATGGCGCACCTGCACGCCCGGACGTTTGACGCGGACGCGAATCTGGTGGAACTTGCCGTCGGTCGGCGCCTGTGTCGAGTTGTAGCCGACCAGGTAATAGGCGCTCGAATCGCGGATGATCTGGCGCATGCCGGCCGCGAGGTCGTTGCGGTTCACAATCGCGCGCCCGTCGGTGTTGCCGGCGAGCTCGCGCAAGGTGTCCAGCGATGCGTTGAGATACGACTGGCTGGTGCGCATCGAGATGTTGGCGGTGATGTCGAAGCCGCCCGTGGCCAGGCCGCGAGGGTCGACCGCGTAAATCGCCGTGTTGTTCCGGTTGCACGCATCCCAGACGTCCTGCAGCTCGCGCTGCATGTCCAGCGACGCGGAGAACTGCACGCGATCCTCGAGCGGGTTGTTCTCGGCGGCAAACGGATCGTTGCGCGAGCCGCCGCCGACGCCGGACGTGCCGGCGAGCCCGCCGGGCAGGTTGCTGCGCATTTGCGGCGGCAGCGTCGCGTTGAACCCTTCGCTGAGGAGGATCAGCGACTTGCGCCCTTCGCGCAGGGAGCCGAGCTTCGTGCACAGGCCGCGAATCGCGCCCAGGGTCACCTGGCGGCGGATGATCTCGATCGCGTCGGGCGTCAGCTTGAAGACGTAGTTGTTCTCGATTGCGTTGACCGGCTCGTAGCGGTACTTGCGGCCCTCGAACTTCTCGACCGCGTTGATGATGCTCTGATGGTTGCGCGTCAGCACCGCCGCGTCGACCGGCGTCAGCGGATACATCATCGTCACCAGGTCGCTCGGCGCAAGCTGGTTGGCAATGAAGTCGATCACCGGCTTGCGCATCGACATGCTGCTTTCGCGCAGCACGTGGTAGTCGTCGAAGAAGAACGCGAAGATGCGCGAGTTCTCGTCGGCGGCCGCCGTTTCTTCGTCGTTGCGCGTGCGCGGGCTGCGCAGCGCATAGGCCGGCTGCGTGGTGGTGTCGATCTTCACGAAGCGGAAGGTTTCCGCCTTCTGCGGCTTGCCGTCTTCCTGGATCTCGAAGTCTTCGAGCGTGAGGTCGGTGACCGGGTTGCCCTGCTTGTCGGTGACGATCACGTCGACGCGCACGGTGTTGATGCCGGCGCGGAAGACCGGTTGTTCAGTGGGGCTCGCGGCTTGAGGCTTGGGACTTGGGTCTTGCTTGCCCGCCGTGGCTTCAGCGGAGGCGGGGGGCCTGGGACTCGGGTCCTGGGCGAACACACCGAGGCCCGCCAGCACGAGTGCGGCCGTCGCGAAAAATACCCGGGTCCTCGTGCGTCGCATGGTCGATGATAACATTTGGACTTCATGAGTCAGATTTTGGCCGCCACGCCTGCGCTGACGCGGCTGGCGGAAGACGAGGCAATTTTTCGCGACAGCGTCTACGAGTTCGCGGACCGCGAAATCCGCCCGCTCGCCCGCGAGATGGACGAGCACGCGAAGTTCTCGCCGGACCTGATCAAGAAGCTGTTCGAGCTCGGCGTGATGAGCGTCGAGGTGCCCGAGAGTTTCGGGGGCGCCGGCGGCACGTTCTTCCACTCGGTGCTGGCGGTCGAATCGCTGTCGCGCGTCGACCCGTCGGTGGGCGTGCTCGTCGACGTGCAGAACACGCTCGTCATCAACGCGGTGATGAAGTGGGGCTCTGACGAGATCAAGCGCAAGTACCTGCCGAAGTTCGCGACCAGCACGATCGGCGCGTATTGCCTGTCGGAAGCCGGTTCCGGGAGCGATGCGTTCGCGCTGGCGACGCGCGCGGCGGAAAAGGGCGACGGCTTTGCGATCAACGGCCGCAAGCTGTGGATCACCAACGGCAACGAAGCGGACATGTTCATCGTGTTCGCCAACCTCAATCCCGAGGCCGGCTACCGCGGCATCACCGCGTTCATCGTCGATCGCGGCACGCCGGGCTTCACCGTCGGCAAGAAGGAGGACAAGCTCGGCATCCGCGCCAGCAGCACCTGCGAGCTGATCTTCGAAGATTGCATCGTGCCGAAATCCCAGATCCTCGGCGAGGTCGGCAAGGGCTACAAGGTCGCGATCGAAACGCTCAACGAAGGACGCATCGGCATCGGCGCGCAAATGCTCGGCCTCGCGCAGGGCGCGCTCGATCACACCGTCCGCTACATCAAGGAGCGCAAGCAGTTCGGCAAGCCGATCGCCGACTTCCAGGGCGTCCAGTTCCAGATCGCGCGCATGGCGATGGACGTCGAGACCACTCGCCTGCTCGTCTACAACAGCGCGCGCCTGCGCGACGCCGGGCTGCCCTTCCTGACCGAGGCGGCGATGTGCAAGATTCACTCGTCCGAAGTCGCCGAGAGCGTCGCGTCGATGGCGATCAACCTGCACGGCGGCAACGGCTTCGTGAAGGAATACGCGGTCGAGAAGCTGTATCGCGATGCGAAGATCGGACAGATCTACGAAGGCACGTCGAACATGCAGTTGATGACGATTGCCAAGGGCATCCTGTCGTAGGGGACAACTTTAGTTGTCCGAAGATGTAAGGGCGAACTTCAGTTCGCCCAGCGCGCCGGCGCGCTTGGCGCCGAACGCCATTCGCTCCTCCAGTCGCTCGAGAGGGCTGCGCAAATCGATGGTCGAGCCTGCAGTACTTCGCTGCGACCATCGATGTTGCCTGTAAAAATACCTAACCGGCCAAGGGAACCCCCTCGCGCGTCAATTGCGCTCGGCGAGGCCTCCCGCCCGCTCTCGCTCCTTACGGATCGAACGGCGTCCGGCCGCTGCCCACGCGCCGTCGCGGCGCCTTTCAGCGGAGAATGACTTGAAGCGTGCGGGCGTCGCGGGAGAGGCGCTCGAGCAGACCGCCCTTGAGATAACCGGAGGCGCCTTCGACGCGAATGGCCGCATCGACTGCTCGTTGCGCCGCTTTCGACGCGTACTCGAGCGCGCGCGTGATGAGGTCATCGGCGCGATCGCCCCGATCGAGGGATTGCGCAGCGGAGTACGTCAGCATGCGCGCCGCTTCGACTTCGGTGGCGCCATCGGCAAGCGCCCAGTGTGGGACGGTGGTGTCGGGTCCGGGCTTGACGTCGCTCTTCTTCATCGACGCGACCGCATGCGCGACAGCGGCGCGGCCGACGCCGAGCGCGATCGCGGCGGCAATCAGCTTCGCGCGCAGACGATTGCTTTCGGGAATCGATGACAACGCCGCTTCGCTTCCTTCGAGACCGGGCGTCAACGCTGCCGTCGTGTTCGATCGCCCGCCGACGCCTTCGAATCCAAACCGCGCGGCTTCGGCCGGGTTCGCGCTCGCGCGCTCTTCGATGACGAGCACCGCGTCGGTGGCCTTCTCAGGCAACGCAGCCGCATTCCTGGCGGTCGCGATCAAAGTCTTCTGCTCGGGAGTGAAGTCGAAGGTCATCTCAGACCTATAACTTTACCAGAAGAGGGGTATTAGCCTCACTGATGACGCGCACGCGCCCGTCCGATCGTGGTCGTCTACTTGAGCTTTGCGAACAGCGGCCGCAGGCGCTCGGCGGTCTTCGGCAATTCTTCCGGCAACACGCGGACCTCGCCCACCACCGTCATGAAATTCGTGTCGCCATTCCACCGTGGCACGAGGTGAATGTGCAGGTGATCGACGATGCCCGCGCCGGCGGGGCGGCCGAGGTTCATGCCGACGTTGATGCCCTGCGGCGAATACGCCTCGGTCAGCACGCGCTCGCAGAGTTGCGTCAGCCTCGCCATCTCGGTCAGCTCGCTGTCTTCGAGCAGCGCCATTTTCGCGACGTGGCGATGCGGCACCACCATCAGGTGGCCGCCGTTGTACGGAAACTTGTTGAGGATGACGTAGGCGAGCGTGCCTTCGTGGACGATCAGCTGCTGGCCGTCGCCGATCGTTCTCGCGACGCAGAAGACACAGCCGGCGGGTTCTTCAGACCTGGTCACGTACGCGTGCCGCCAGGGCGACCATATCCGATCCATGGTGATTTCGGATTTCGGATCGAGGGGATTTCGGATCTATTCAGAAATTTGAGAGCCGAGATCCGGGAGCGGCGCGCCCGGTTCGGACTCGCCGCCCTCTTTGTTGATCAGATCCTTCAACTCTTTGCCGGGCTTGAAGTAGGGCACGCGCTTTGGCGGCACGTCCACCTTGTCGCCGGTCTTCGGGTTGCGGCCCTTGCGGGGCTCGCGTTTACGAAGACGGAAGCTGCCGAATCCGCGGAGCTCGATTTTCTCGCCACGCTTGAGGGCCTCGATGATGCTCTCAAAGACCGTGTCGACAATGACCTCCGAATGTTTCTTCGTGAGGTCCGAAACCCGCGAAACTTCTTCGACCAGCTCCGCCTTCGTCATAAGTGACTGCTCTTGGGCCAATGGGCCAACAGGCGAATGGGCGAAGGCCCGCTCCCTATTGGCCTGTCGGCCTATTAGCCTATTGGCCTATTTGTGCTTCAGGTGATCACCAAGAGTGGCGCCGCCATCACCCTGTGAGGTCGAGTACGATTCCCAGTCGGTCCGGAACTCGGCATTCTTGAGCGCGCGAATGCTCAGGCCGATCTTCCGCTCCGCCGGGCTCAGCTTGATGATCTTCATCTGGTAGCTCTTGTCGACTTCCAGATCGATCTTCTCCCCGCCCTGCGAGTCGTCGAACTCGCTGACGTGGATCAGACCCTCGATGCCTTCGTCCAGCTCCACGAAGGCGCCGAAGTTGGTCATCCGGACCACCTTGCCCTCGATGTTGTCGCCGGCCTTGTGCCGCGAGAAGAAGTCTTCCCAGATATCGGTCGCAAGCTGCTTCAAGCCCAGTGACAGGCGCTGGTTCTCGGCGTCGATGCTCAGCACCATCGCTTCCACCACGTCGCCCTTCTTCAGGACCTCGCTCGGATGCTTGACGCGCTTGCTCCACGACATGTCGCTGATGTGGATCAGGCCGTCGATGTCATCCTCGACCTCGACGAACGCGCCGAACTCGGTCAGGTTGCGGACCTTGCCCTTGATGCGCGTGCCGACCGGGTACTTCTCGGCCAGCTCGTGCCACGGGTTGCTTTCGACCTGCTTGAGGCCGAGCGAAATGCGGCGCGCCGCCGGATCGACGCCGAGCACCTGCGCTTCAACGCTGTCGCCAACGTTGAGGATCTTCGACGGGTGCTTGACGCGCTTGCTCCACGACATCTCGCTGACGTGAATCAGGCCCTCGACGCCGGGTTCGAGCTCGATGAAGGCGCCGTAATCGGTCAGGCTGACCACCTTGCCGCTGACGCGCACGCCCGCGGGGAAGCGATCCATCACCGTGGTCCACGGATCGGCCATCAGCTGCTTGTGGCCCAGCGACACGCGCTCGGTCGCCTGGTCGTACTTCAGGACGACGACATCGATCTCGTCGTTGACCTTGAACAGCTCCGACGGGTGGCCGACGCGGCCCCACGACATGTCCGTGATGTGGAGCAGGCCGTCGATGCCGCCCAGATCGATGAACGCGCCGTAGTCGGTGATGTTCTTGACGACGCCCCGGAGGACCTTGCCCTCGGCGAGCGTTTCGAGCGTCGACTTCTTCTTCTCGGCGTTCTCCTCTTCGAGGAGGACCTTGCGCGAGAGCACGATGTTGCCGCGCTTCTTGTTGACCTTGATGACGCGCATGCGGAGCTCCTGCCCCTTCAGCGCGTCGAGGTTGCGGACCGGGCGAACGTCGATCTGGCTGCCGGGCAGGAACGCGCGGACGCCGATGTCCACCGCGAGGCCGCCCTTGATCCGCTCGACGACGCGGCCGATCACCACCTTGCGTTCCGCAAAGGCGCGCTCGACCTCGTCCCAAATCTTCATCTTCTCGGCCTTCTCGCGCGACAGCACGATGTGGCCTTCGCGGTCTTCGGTGCGCTCGAGCAGCACGTCGACCACGTCTCCTTCACGAACAATTACCTGGCCGGTCTCGTCGAGGAATTCATCCACCGGGATGACGCCCTCGGACTTGTAGCCGACGTCGATCACGACCTCGTTTGCAGTGACTTTCAGAACGGTTCCCTTGACGACCTCACCTTCCGCGAGGTTGTGGAAGCTGTTATCGTAAAGGTCCAACAGGCGGGCGTATTCCTGCGGGTCGGTATCTTCGTCGTGGCCCCAAGGTGATGTAGTCTTCACCACCTGTTTGCCCGCGGCTCGCGCCGGGGTGGCCGCCGTGCCCGCCGCGTTCGGGGCGGAGTCGGTGGCCGGTTTTTGTTCGTCTTGCGAAATTGCCATTTGCGAAAGGTGTCCTTTGCTCTCGGATTTTGTACGGCAGAACGGTCGCACATCGATTGATTGATGTATCCGCGTTCCGCGTAACCGATAGAGATTACGTTACTTAGCGCCACACTGTCAAGAAGCCGAAAGGATCTGGTCATGGCCCGGAAGAAGCCAGCACGGCCCGCGAAGAAGGCGAAAAAGCAGGCCAAAAAGAAGTCCTCAGCGAAACCCGCCACCCGCCGCGGAACCCGTAAGTCCGCGAAAAAGGCGGCGAAGAAGAGCGCACCGAAGCGCGCGGCCAAACCGGCTCGCAAGGCCAAGCCGGCCGCCAAGGCGAAGCCGAAGGGCCGCCTGATGAGCGCGGTCAAGAAGCTGGCCGGCGCCGCCGTCCTCGCCGGGGTCGACGCCGCATTGTCGGCGACCAAGAAGAAGCCGAACCTCGATCGGCCGCGCAAGACGGTTGCGGACGTGCATGGCATCCCCTCGAGCCTCGATACCAACCGCACCGCGTCGGCCGCCAAGAGTGGACGGCAGGAGCTGAAGGACCGCCTGTCGAAGAACACCAGCGCGAGCCCGGCGCTCACCTCCGGTGACGTCGATGCCGACTGGGAATCCGCCGAGACCGTCGGCGATGAAGCCCCGGGCGGCGACAATCCCACTCCCGATCAGGACGTGGTCGACGACATCGGCCGCGCGCTCGGCGTCGAGTACGACGACGATGAGGAGCTGCAGGGCGGCGCCGAGATCGCCGATCGCGATCGCAATCGCTGGGAGCTCGATCCCGCGTCGAAGGATATCGACGAGGACGACGAGTAGCAGCAGCGGGCTTAACGGGCTTACGGGCTTACGGAGTTCCAAGTTGGCCCGCAAGCCCGTGAGCCCGCGAGCCCGCGAGCCCGCTCAGGGCTTGCAGGGCGCGGTCACCGTATAGCCGAACAGCCGCGTCGTGTTGCCGGCGCGATCGATCCGCACCACCTTGCCGAAGTCGCGGCTCACCACCACTTCTCGATAAAACGTCTGCGACGGAATCTCGGCGAGCACCCGGCCCTGCTCGTCGAGGCACGCAATGCGCTCGGTGCTGGCCAGCCACTTGCGCTTCGGATCGGCGCTGGTGGCGAGCAGCCACGCGTCGCTGTCGACGCCCGCGCCCTCGCGGCGTTTGAAGGCGACGCGACCCTCGTCGTTGATCATCTCGACGCCTTCGATCGCCATCGGCGCGCGCACCGCGCGCGTCAACAGCAGATTGCCGCGGCGATCGTGCATCTGCAGCATGCCGGTGAAGGTGCCAAGCAACAGATGCTTGCCGGTCGCGTCGAACATCACGTCCGACGGCGTTCCCATGCTGCCGATCGACACGCTGTTGCCCTCGCGATCGACGAGCCACGTGTATTTGTAGGTCGCGGATCCCGTCGTCGCGATGGCGTCGCAATCGGGCGACACCGCGGTTTCCTGCGGGTAGATCAACCGGCTGACTTTCCGGTAGTTCCACTTCCACGCGAGCGCGCCGGTTTCGTCGAGCACTTCGATCGTGCCGTTCTGATCGACGAGACTGCAGCGTCCGAGCTCGTGCGCGGTGAGGAAGCGGCCCCCCTTCGCAAGGGTCTTCGTCCAGGCCGGCTCCAGGAAGTTCTGCGCATCGGCGTGCGATGCAAGTACGAGCAAAGAGACCAACACCAACAGGGCTTTGGCCATGCCCCGTCCAGAGCAATTGGCGCGCCAGCGGGGCCGTCATGAAACGCCCGCAAATTCGCACGGCCGCACGCCTGCGCCGGAACGAATTACGCGCTTATTGGGCAGCTATTACGGAAGCGAAATCGAGACGTACTTGACGTCGAGGAACTCGTCGAGGCCCCACGGCCCGCCCTCACGCCCGATGCCCGAGAACTTGACGCCGCCGAACGGTGCATGCGGCGCGGCGGGGAGCCCGTCGTTGACGCCGACGATGCCGTAGTCGAGCGCTTCGGCGATGCGAAAGGCACGCCCAAGATCCTTGGTCCACACATAGGCCGCCAGCCCGTAGGGCGTGGCGTTGGCGGCGCGAACGATCTCCGCTTCATCGCTGTAGCCGACGATCGGCGCGACCGGGCCAAACGTTTCTTCCTCGAGGATGCGCATGCCGCGCTGCACGCCGGTGAGCAGCGTTGGCTCGAAGAACAACCCATCCTTGCGACGGCCGCCCACCAATGCCTTCGCGCCCTTGCCGAGCGCGTCGTCGACGTGGGCGGCGACCTTGTCGAGCCCCTGCTGATCGACGAGCGGGCCGACCTGCGTCTGCTCGCTCATCGGATCGCCGACGCGCAGCTTGCGCACGCCGTCAGCCATCGCGTCCGCGAACGGCGATTGAATACGGTCGTGCACGTAGATGCGATTCGCGCACACGCAGGTCTGCCCCGCATTGCGGAACTTCGACGCCATCACCTGCTGCACGGCGGCGGGAATATCCGCATCGTCGCAAATGATGAACGGGGCGTGGCCGCCGAGCTCGAGCGAGACCCGCTTGATGGTCTTTGCGGCTTTCTCGTACAGCTTCATGCCGATCTCGGTACTGCCGGTGAACGTCAACTTGCGCACGCGCGCATCGGCGAAAAAGACGTCGGACACCGCCGCGGGATCCGACGTGGTGAGGACCTGGAACACGTCGGGCGGACCGCCGGCCTGCGCCCATAGCTCTTCGAGCCGGATCGCGGTCAGCGGCGACTGCTCAGCGGGCTTCAACACGACCGTGCAGCCCGCGGCCAGTGCCGGCGCGACTTTTCTCGTCACCATTGCCGCGGGAAAATTCCACGGCGTCACCGCGTAAACCGGACCGACCGGCTGCTTCATCGCGAACAGCCGCTTGTGGCTCGCATGCGACGGCACGATGTCGCCGTAGGCGCGCTTCGCCTCTTCGGCGTACCACTCGACGAAGGCGGCCGCGTACTTCACCTCGCCGCGCGACTCGGTGATCGGCTTGCCCATCTCCTGCGTCATCATTTTCGCGAGCGTGTCTTCGTCCTCGAGGATCAGCTCGTACCACCTGCGCAGGATCGCGGAGCGCTCGAAGGGCGTCTTCGCCTTCCACATCGCAAACGCGGCCACGGATTTCTCGACCGCCTGCTTCGCTTCTTCCACGGATCGATCCGGCGCGCGATCGAGGACAGCGGCCGTCGCAGGATTGATGATGTCGAAGGTCTTCATACTGAATACACTACTCGACCCGCGGCGCCAGCACGCGGACTTCGGCCACTGCCCATGCGTCGCTCGACTGCCCGGTTTGCGTGACCCTGACATGCTGCGCCGGCCGCGGCTCGAACGGAATCGTGACGTGGACATGGCGCTGGTCGCGCAACGCCGCATCCAATGCCGCCATCGCGCCGTCGACCGCGGCAACCTTCTCCCAATTCACACCGTCGGCCGAGATTTCGACGCCAATCCCGCGCGCAAACGAAGTGATGAATCTTCCCGACGACAGCCGCACGCCGCTGATCCTTGTCATTTCCGCAAGTTGGATGACCAGGGTCTCGCCGCCGCCCTGCGGAGCGCCGGACTGCCAGGCGGTGTCGTAGTCGTCATCGATCAGACTGGGGATCAGCGCAACCGATCGATCCGTGTTGATTGTGGCCAGGCGAACTTCGCGGGACGCTAACGGTGTCGGCGACTGGTCGCTCCGCGCGTGCAATACGACGACATTGGTGGGCGGCGCGGATAACCGGCCCGTATCGGCGATCGCGCGCATCTGCGCGGTCAACGCCGCCGAATCACTGTAGACGGCAATGTCGGCGTAGCGGCGAAGTACATTGACGGCGGCGACGTTACCCTCTCTGATCGCTCGCGTCAGAATCGCGTAGTGGGGCGGCTCATATCCGCTCAAGCCATTGATCGATCGGCGATGGTGCTGCGTCGTGTGAAAGGTCGCGATGCCGTCTTCGAAGACGCCGGTCGGCAATTCCAGCACCGCCGCCGATGCGGGAACATCAGCAGGCAGTTCGAGCGGGACCGGAACGGGAACCACGGGAAACGGATAGATCCAACTTTCAGCCAGCACCGCTCCGGCGAGGATGATGAACATGGCGGCACGCGCGGCGACGGGGATTCGCGGCGTCAGACGTTTGATCGCCACCGCCGCGGCCACACTGAGCGCGAGGACGGCGAGCAGGCCAAAGCGTGCCGGCGCGCGGAACGAATTCGAAAATCCCGGCAGCATCATCAACAGCGAGTACGGCGCCATGTACAGCACTTTCCGACCCATCAGGCGCGCCACCGGACCGAGCGCCAGCAGCCACATGACGATCATCACTATCCAGTAGAAGGCAAGAACCGATTGCGATCGAAAGGCCGCGATGAACGGTGTCGAGCTGATTATCCACAGGACGCCAAACAACAAGGCGAGCGACAGGGGCTTGTCCTGGGTGCTGATCGACACATGAACGCCGGCAATGGTGAACGCCCGGGGGCCCGCGATTGCCGGCAGCATCGCGGCCGCTCCGGCGATCAGAGTCAGGGTCAACAGTGCGCGCCTCAACCAGGCGACAGCAATCGGCCGCGGCACATCGGCACCGCGGCGCGGCGCTGCGAACAATCCGGCCACGGCGACGATGACCGCGAACAGGCCCGGCATCAGCTCCCCCTCGGGTCGCCACCAGCTCGATGGAGTGTTCCAGAACAGCAGCGCCTCCGGCGCCGTCACCAGCGCGACGACGTCGGCGCTGAACTGCTTGATCTCGTCGACGGATCGCGCCAAACCCATGGACTGATGCGCCCGCCGGTAATGCAGCAGCACCGGCAGCACGATGAGAAGCGGCCCGATCAACGCTAGCCCCAGCGACGCGTAGTCACGCAGGGTGGCTGCGCGGACGAACCAGAGCAGCCACAACGCAACGAACACCATCATGAAGAAAAAGAAATACCCGCCGGTCAGCGCCTGTAGCAGCCAGGCAGCAGCGAGCAACACCAGCCAGATTCGGCGCCGCGTCGTCAGCCACTGGTGCAGCGCGAGCAGCACGATGGGCAGACAGTAAGCCGCGAGCAGTTCGAGATGAGACAGGTGTGCGGCCCTGAAGGGATTGAATCCGAACACGCAGCCCGCAACGAATGCCGCCGCCCGGCTCGACGTCAGGGTCCACGCGAGCGCATACGCCGCGAGCGCGGACAGCCACCACGTCAGCAGGAACGTGACGTTATACGCCGTCGTCGGGGCCGCGCCCAGCCAGATCAGCGGTGTCGCAAACAGGCCAAGGCCGACGCGATGATCGGAGAGCGCGAGCGTGTCCGTCGCGGGAAAGAAAAACGGTCCGTTCCACCACGCTGCGGTGAATGGAAGTTCCTGCGTGTTCCACCAGAGAATCGCCGCTGACATCAGCGGGTCGCCAAGATCGTGCGGGACGACGTGGTCGAGCGATATCGCCAGCGGCCACGTCAGCAGGATGGTGATGACCGCGTAGGCGAGCAGTACGGGCAGATGTGCCCGCAACCTCAATCCGGGACGGCGATCCGGCGCATCAGCGTCCACAGCTGCTCCACATGCTGACGTTCCGTGAGCTCCCCGCCAATCGACACGCGCACCATCCAGCGGCCGTCAAGCATCGCGGGCGTCAGGTAGGCGTCGCCAGACTGGTTGAGACGCGCAACCCAGTCGAGCGTGTGCTTGTCGAGGGCGTCACCGGACAGGCCGCCGGGCTCGTGGCGAACGCAGACCGTCTGCAGCGGCACCGGCGCGAGTACCTTCCAGCCAGGCGTTGACGAGACTTCAGCGGCCAGCCACTTCGCGTTCTCGATGTCGCGGCGGATTCGCGCCTGCAGGGCTTCGACGCCCTGTTCCCGAATCAGGAACCACAGCTTCAGCGCGCGGAACCGGCGGCCGAGCGGCAGGCCCCAGTCGCGATAATTCTTGACGCGGCCGTCCGCCGCGCTCTGCAAATAACTCGGCGTCGTCGACATCACGCGGACCAGGTGCTCCGGGTCGCGCACGAAATACAGCGTGCAGTCGAACACGGCGCCAAGCCATTTGTGCGGGTTGACGATGATCGAGTCGGCGCGCTCGATGCCCTGCCACATCGATCGACATTCCGGCAGGATCATCGCCGAGCCCGCCATCGCCGCATCGACGTGCAGCCATATGTCATGGGCCTGCGCGACGTCTGCCAGCTTGTCGATCGGGTCGAGAGCCGTCGATGTTGTGGTGCCGGTCGTGGCCACGATCGCGCACGGGCGCAGGCCGTTGGCGATATCTTTGCGCACCAGATCGTCGAGCGCTTCGGCCTGCATCGCGTTGACGCGATCGACGGGCACCAGCCGCACGTTGACCTTGCCGAAACCGGCCAGCGACGCAGCCTTCTCCACCGAGCTGTGACTGTGCGGCGAGGCATAGACGACCAGCGGCTGGTCGTGCTGCTGCAATCCGCCGCGCGCGAGGCTGAAGTTCGACGCGCGCTCGCGCGCGCACAACAACGCCACCAGCGTGCTGGTCGAAGCCGTATCGTTGATCACGCCGCTCCACGCACTGGACAGCCCGACCATCTGGCGCATCCAATCCGTCACCACTTCTTCCACTTCGGTCAAAGCGGGACTGGCTTGCCAGGCGAGGCCATTCACGGCAAGACCCGAGCTGACGTAGTCTCCGAGCACGCTCGATAGCAGCGCGTTCGCCGGGAAGTATCCGAAGAACATGGGATGCTGCCACGTCGTGATGCCGGGCAGGACGACGCGATCGAGATCGGCAAGAATCGCGTCGAAGGGCTCAGGCTGATCCGGCGGCGATGCGGGGAGCATCGCCTTGATTTCCCCCGGCGCGCTGCGGGCCATCACGGGGCGTGCTTCGACGCCGGCGCGGTAGTCCGCTATCCAATCGATGATGCGGTAGCCGGCCCGTCGAAACTCGTCCGCGTTCACCCTTCCATCTTCTCCAGTATCAGCATGATCACGCGGTGGACGACGACGTCGATTGGCATCGAGGTGGTGTCGATGTAAATCGCGTCCTCGGCTTTCGCGAGCGGCGCCACCGATCGCGTTGAGTCGGACTTGTCGCGCGCGATCAAATTGCTCTGCACGGTCGCGATATTCGAGGGGCTGCCGGTATGCGCGGGGTCGGCGGCGCGGCGGCGCGCGCGCTCTTCCGGAGACGCGTCGATGTAGAACTTCAAATCGGCGTGCGGGAACACCACGGTGCCGATGTCGCGGCCTTCCATCACCACTGCGCCGCCTTCGCCGAGCTTGCGTTGTTGATCGCGCAGCACCTCGCGCACGTGCGGCAAGCGCGCCACCGAGGCGGAGGCTTTGTCGATCTCCGGCGTCCGGATCGCACGCGTCACATCGTGGCCATCGATCGTGATCTGTCCGTTGGCCTGTTCGTATTTCGCCCGTCGCGCCAGCGCCGAGACCTGCTCGTCGTCATCGAGCGACAAGCCCTCGTGCGCCGCCTTCCACGCAACCGCGCGATACATCGCGCCGGTGTCGATGTGCTTGTAGCCAAGCCGCTCGGCAACGGTGCGCGCCAGCGTGCCCTTGCCCGCCCCGGACGGCCCATCGATCGCAATGACCAATCGCTTCACAGGATGTTCAGTGTACCATCCGAGCGTGCCCCTGACCCGCCGCAAGCGAGCGGCGCTCGTCCTCGTCCTCGTCGCCGGCCTCGTCGTTTTCGTCGCGCTTCCCTACCTCGATGCGTTGGGCTTCATCATTCGCGCGGCCGACCTGCCGGGCACGCCGGCAACGGTGGCCGCATGGCGCGCGAGCAACTTCAGCCGCGATGCGGAGTTCACGGTGCCGACGCGCGGCGGCGCCATCCCGGCGCGCTTCTTCCGTCCGGAGCGGCAGACGCGGCGCACGCTGGTATTGATGCCGGGCGTGCATCGCGACGGCATCAACGAGTCTCGCCTGGTCGGGCTTGCTGAAGACCTGGCGGCCACCGGCTACGGGGTGTTGACGATTGCCGCGCCCGATCTGCAGCAATTCAAGATCACGCCGGCCGTCACCGACACGATCGAAGATGCGGTGCGCTGGACCAGCGAGCAGCCGCACTACCGCACCGACGGCAAGATCGGCATCGTCGGGATCAGCTTCTCGGGCGGGCTGTCGATCGTTGCCGCGGGCCGCGACTCGATCAAGGACCGCGTGGCGTTCGTGATGTCGTTCGGCGGCCACGGCGACCTCGCGCGCGCGATGCATTACCTGACGACCGGCGAGGTGCTGGGCGATCTCGAGAAGGCCAAACAAAGCTCCGTAGTGCTCGGCGCCGATCATGTCGGCGTGCATCCGCCGCACGATTACGGTCTCGCGGTCACGCTGCTGAACCTCGCCGATCGCGTGGTGCCTGCCGATCAGGTCGCGCCGCTCTCGAAAGGCATCGACGGCTTCCTGCTCGCCTCCTCGCTCGCGGTAACGGACCCGCCGAAGTCCGTTCCGGTCTTCGAGGAGATGAAGCAATACCAGGAGACGCTGGTCGAGCCGTCGCGCACCTACATGCAGTACGTGAACGATCGCGCGGTGGACAAGCTCGGACCGATCCTGTCGCCGGTCGCCGACGCGCTCGCGAACCATCCGGCGATGCCGTCGCTGTCGCCGGAACGCGCCACGCCGCCGATCGCGCCGATCTTCCTGCTGCACGGCGTGGACGACAACGTGATTCCGTCGGTCGAGACCGTGCTCCTGGCCGAACATCTCAAGGGCAAGGCGCGCGTCCTCGGATTATTGAGCGGGCTCATCACGCATGCGGAAGTGAATCGCACCGCCACCTCGACGGAAGTGTGGCGGCTCGCGCAGTTCTGGCGGTCAATCATGAAATACTGAAGGTCTTAGGGTCCTAGGGTCCTAGGGTCTTAAGGTCTTATAAGGCCTAAGTCCCTAAGCCCCTAAGCCCCTAAGCCCCTAAGTCCCTAAGCCCTCATGATCCGCTTACAAAAAATTCTTTCGACCGCCGGCGTGGCATCACGACGAGCCTCCGAGCAGATGATTCTCGAGGGGCGCGTGATGGTGAACGGCGAGACGGTCCGCGAGCTTGGCACCAAGGCCGACCCCGCCAAGGACGTCATCAAGGTCGACGGCCGGCGCGTCAAGACCGAGGTCGCGCAGCGCTACATCGTCCTCTACAAACCGAAAGGCTACGTCACGACGCGCAGCGATCCGGAGGGGCGCCGCACGGTGATGGACTTGATCGGCGAGGGCTCGTACATCTACCCGGTCGGGCGGCTCGATTACGACTCCGAAGGCCTGCTGCTGATGATGACCGACGGCGACCTGGCCGCGCGGCTGATGCATCCCCGCCATGAAGTCGACAAGGTCTACGAAGTGATCGTGATGGGGACGCCGGATCCGCGCAGCATCGAAAAGCTGCGGAAGGGCGTTCACATCGAAGGCGGCCGCACCTCGCCTGCCGAAGTGCACGTCGGCACGACGGTCAAGGGCGCCAAGCCGACCACCATGCTGACGATCACGATCCGCGAAGGGCGCAACCGCCAGATCCGCAAGATGTGCAGCGCCGTCGGCCTGCCGGTGCGCGACCTGCGGCGCATTCGCATGGGGCCGATCGGCCTGGGCCGGTTGAAACCCGGTCAGTGGCGCGATCTCACCCCGGAGGAAGTCCGCCGCCTCAAACGCACGTGACGTTTGGAGACTAATTGCCGCCGGCGAATCCGCTATGATGTCGCCGTCGAATCCGCAAGATTCGCTCAATCCGACTCATATCAAGTCCTAGGAGCAAAACGCATGAAGCGCATCGCAATACGGGTCGTGCCCGCACTGGTGCTGCTCGTCGCGGTCTACGCGTGGGTCGCCCCACTCGTGTCCGGACAGGCGACCGGTATGCCGAGCACCCGAAACGGCGAGTGGCCGATGTACACCGCGGACCTTCGCGGATCGAAGTACTCGCCGCTCGATCAGATCAACGGCTCTAATTTCAGCAAGATGGAAGTGGCGTGGCGCCTCAAGACCGATAACTTCGGCCCGCGTCCGGAAACCAAGCTCGAAGGCACGCCGATCATGGTGAAGGGCATGCTGTATGCGACCGCCGGCACCCGCCGCGCGGTCGTGGCGCTGCAGCCGACGACCGGCGAAATCAAGTGGACCTACAGCATGGACGAGGGCGAGCGCGCCACGCGCTGGGCGCCGCGCCAGCTGTCCGGCCGCGGCCTGTCGTACTGGACCGACGGCAAGGGCGACGAGCGCGTCGTCTACGTGACGACCGGTTATCGCCTCGTCTCGCTGAACGCCAAGACCGGCCAGCCGGTGCCGGGCTTCGGCACCAACGGCGTCGTCGATCTCAAGCAGGGCATCATGATCAACGGCAAGCAGGCGGATCTCGAGAAGTCGGAGATCGGCTTGCACTCGACGCCGACGATCGTCAACGACACCATCATCGTCGGCTCGTCGATGTTCGAGGGCCTCGGTTACGAATACGCGACCAACGTGCAGGGCCAGGCGCGCGCGTTCGATGCGCGCACCGGCAAGCTGCTGTGGGCGTTCCACGGCATTCCGCGCCGCGGCGAATTCGGCTTCGACACGTGGAAGAACGAATCGGCCGGCTACACCGGCAACAACGGCGTGTGGACGCAGATCACCGTCGATCCGGAAGCCGGCATCGTCTATCTGCCGGTTGAGACGCCGACCATCGACGAGTACGGCGGCAACCGCCCCGGCGACAACCTGTTCGCCGAATCGCTGGTGGCGGTCGACCTGAAGACCGGCGTGCGCAAGTGGCACTTCCAGTTCGTCCATCACCCGCTGTGGGATCACGACATGTCGTCGGCGCCGCTGCTGATCGACACGACGATCGACGGCAAGCCGCGGAAGATCGTGGCGGTGCCTTCGAAGCAGGGCTGGCTCTACTGCTTCGACCGCATCACCGGCGTGCCGATCTGGCCGATCGAGGAGCGCCCGGTGCCGCAGTCGACGATCAAGCACGAGCAGACGTCTCCGACGCAGCCGTTCCCGACCAAGCCCGTGCCGTACGCGCGCACGTACCTGGCCGAGAGCGATCTGATCGACTTCACGCCCGAGCTGCGCAAGCAGGCGCTCGCGAACCTGAAGTTCTTCCGCTGGGAGCCGACGCCGTACGTTCCGCCGACGGGCCCCGAGTCGAAGCTGCTGGGCGCGATCAACATCGGCAACACCGCCGGCGGCACCAACTGGCCGGGCGCCGGCTTCGACGTCGAGACCGGCATTTTCTATTCGCAGGCGGGCATGGCCAACGTGACCGTTGGCCACTACAGCGAGGAAGAGTTCGCGAAGGTGACGCCTGAGAACAAGGGCAACCGGACGCCGCGGTGGGAAGCCGAGCCCGACTACGGCCTGCCCCGCCCCGCGCCCGCTCCCGGCCAGGCGGCGCGCCCAGCGATCAACTTCCCCGGCGGCGAAGGCCGCCGCAAGCTCGCCGAAGGCCTCGAGGGCCTGCCGATCGTCAAGCCGCCATACGGCGTGCTGTCGGCGATCGATTTGAAGAACCCGGACAAACTGCTGTTCCAGGTCCCGCACGGCGATACGCCGGACAACATCAAGAACCACCCGCTGCTCAAGGGCCTGAACATCCCGAAGACGGGCCAGAGCGGCAGCGTCGGCGTGCTGATTACCAAGACCTTCGTCGCCGCGGGCGACCCCGGCATCACCACGGTCAACGGCCAGCGCGGCGCGTCGCTGCGAGCCTACGACAAGATGACGGGCGCGCAGATCGGTGAAGTTCGCCTGCCCGCCCCCGTCGTCGGCCACCCGATGACGTACTCGATCGGCGGACGCCAGTACATCGTCGTCGGCGTCAGCGGCGGCAACTACACGGGCGAGTACATTGCGTTCCGGTTGCCGGCGAGCGAAGTGCCGCGCACGAACACGGCGGCGCAGTAGGAATTCGGAAAGCTCAGCTGTTCAAGGGACGGACTCGAAAGGGTCCGTCCCTTTTCGTTTTTGTTCTAAACTTTTCCACATGAGTTGCTTCGCTCGGCCATCGGATGGCGAATAAGACGCCTTCCGCCCTCGCGCAACTCGGTTTGGCGATCGCCGCGATCGCCGCGGCCATATTCGCGCGCCAATTACTTGCGCCGTGGCTCGGATCGAGCTTCCCACTTGCCACCATGTTCACGGCGGTGGCGTTCGTGGTGTGGAAAGCCGGTTGGGCGCCGGCGCTTGCGACGGCCATTGGCGGCTGGATCGCGGTGTCGTTCGTATTCAGAGGCGGCTTCGGCTATCTGGGCGGCCTCACTCTCAGCGAAGTCGTCGGCTTCATCACCTATCTGATCGCGACCGTGCCGATCATCGTGCTCGGCGAAGCGATGCGCCGCGCGCAGCGAAAACTGGAGGTGCGCCACGCGGAACTCTCGACGACCAACCTCGCGCTCGAGAACAAGATCGAGGCGCAGTCGCTGCTCGCCGCAATCGTGGCGTCTTCCGAGGATGCGATCGTCAGCAAGACGCTCGACGGCGTGATCACCTCGTGGAACAAGGGCGCGGAACAGCTGTTCGGCTATCGCGCCGAGGAAGCGATCGGCAAGTCGATTCATTTGATCGTGCCGCCCGAGCTGCGCGACGCAGAAGCCAACGTCCTCGATCGGCTGCGGCGCGGCGAGCGCATCGAGCACTGGGACGTCGAACGCGTCCGCAAGGACGGCACGCGCGTCCACGTGTCGGTGATGATTTCGCCGGTCCGCGACCGTCACGGCCACATCATCGGCGCATCGAAGACGGCTCGCGACATCACGGCGCGAAAGGCCTGGGAGCAGGGCCTACTGCGCGCCGGCGAGGCGCAGCGGCTGCTGGTGGGCATCCACGACGCGTCTCGCGGCCTGGAGGATGCGGCGATCGTGATGCGCGAGATCGTGACGCGCGTCGGCCTGCACTTCCACGTCACGCGCTGCGCCTACGGCGAAGTGGACACCGCCACCGACACGATCGACATCTCGCGCGGCTACACCCGCGACCTGCCGACGGTGGCCGGCCGTTATCCGCTCACCGTGTTCGGGCCGCTGATGGTCGGCGAGTTGAAGAACGGCCGCACCGTGGTCATCGAGGACGTGCGGACCGATCCGCTCACGGACGATGCGACGGCGCGTGAGACGTACGCGCGCATGCAGATCGTGTCCCTGGTGTGCGCCCCGCTGGTGCGCGGCGGCAAGCTGGTCGCGATCCTGGTGATGTGCGACAGCGTGCCGCGCCAGTGGGGACCGGACGACGCTCCCCTGCTCGAGCAGGTTGCCGAGCGCACGCTCTTCATCGTCGAGACCGCGCGTGCCGCCGCGAGGCTGCGCGAGAACCGCGACGTGCTCGCGCTGGCGATGACCGCGGGGCGGATGGGCGCATGGACGCGCGATCTGGTCAACGGCGACAGCATGTGGTGGAGCCCCGAGCTGGCGCGGCTGCTCGGGTTCGATCCCGACACCACTGTGCCGACGCGGCAAC
>DASUSZ010000207.1:0-2472 GCA_036374815.1 Vicinamibacterales bacterium
ATCTCGTTCACTCGCGAGCCGCCGCCGTGCAGGATGTTGTAGGTGAGTAACCGGAAGGTCATGTCTCCACTGGCGGCGTGCTCAAGGCAAGGCCCTGCGGCTTGGTGAACAGCGTCAGGTACGGCTGATCGAGCAGGTCGCCGCGAAACCGGATCACGATATCGCGGGACGCTTGAATGTTCACCGGTCTCTTGACCATGTCCATCAACCGCTTGCGCAGCGGCACGAGATCCGGCGCGATGTCCGGATCGTCATCGCTCAGCGGACGCGAGTGCACGCCGGGCACGAAGAATCCCGACGCATTGAAATACAACACGCCGCCATCCCCGACCATGGTCAGATCGAGGTCGCTGGTGCCTGGGCCATCGCCGTCGAACGGCGCGCCGTCGCGCCAGCGTTCGCCAGTTACCGCGCTGCCTCGCAGGATCACCGTCGTCCCCGGCGGCACGAACTCCTCGATGATGCGGCAGAACTCGTTGTAGCGCTCCGGGTCGCCGCCAAACGCCAGCCGAATCACGTTGTTGCGCTTCTCTTCCTCGGATAGTCCGCCTTGAATCTCTTCGCCCGCCGGGTCAGCCATACGCCAGACGTACTCAAATATCGATCCGGCCTCTGCGGGGTCGACACGGCGCCCGTTACGGTTGACCTGGCCGGCGCCTCGAAGCGCCGTATTCTAGGCGTCAGGGCCATGGCGGCGCGGATTCATCACGTCACGCAGCATCGTTCGGGAGTGGCCGGCGTCGAGGCGATGACGCTGTTCTCGAACCACGTTTTCCCGCGCCATTCGCACGATCAGTTCGGCATCGGCATCATGACCGCCGGCGCGCAGCGCTCGTGGAGCATTGTCGGCCACGTCGAGTCGGTCGCCGGCGACGTGATCATGTGCAATCCGGGCGAGATGCACGACGGCGCCCCGGGAGCCGGGAGCCGGCGGCCGGGAGCCGGTGCGCGCGGCTGGCGGATCATGTATTTCGATCCGTCGCTGCTCGAGGACGATGTTTCAAGAGAGGAGCGGGGCGAACTGATCGTGCCGCCGGTTGTTCGTGATCGCCAGCTTTCGACACACGTCAGCCGCCTGTTTCGCCACGTCGAGAGCGATGCGCCTGACGCGCTCGCCGTGGAGGAGACGCTGCTTGCGTGCCTGATGCGCGTCTCGCAACGCCACCGCCTCAACGGACCGGTCAGCGTGGCCACTTCGCCGTCCGTATCGGTCGCGATTCGCCGGCTCGAAGACGCGCCCGAGATTCCGATCTCGCTGGCGGACCTCGCAAAACTTTCGGGCGTCAGCCGGTTCCAGTTGCTGCGCGGCTTCGCTCGCGACGTCGGGACCACGCCGCACGCCTACGTCATCCAGCGCCGCGCGCGACTTGCCCGACAGCTTCTCGCCGCGGGTACGGCGCCAACGGATGCGGCGGCGCTCGCCGGCTTCGCCGACCAGAGCCATATGTCGCGAGCCTTCGTGAAACACTTCGGCATCACGCCGGCCCGGTATCGCAATTTCGTTCAAGACCGGTAAGCCGGCTCCTGCGAAGATCGCGACTGATGGGCGATCCAATCGACGATCTCGATCGCTGGCTGCGCGGCGATTTCGTGCGCATCAACACGGCGCTCGAGGAGATTTACTTCGCGGAACGCATCGACGTGATCCATGGCCGGTCAGACGTAGATGCGCTGAAGCTGCAACTGCTCGAGCAAGGCGGTCCATTGATGGAGCGGGCCGCCAACATGCCCGCGCTGCCCGCCCATCCCCATGCCAGTTACCGCCTGCTCGGACTGGTGGGCCATTACCTTGCCGCGTGTCAGCGTCATGAAGCCGCGCTGACGGACGACAGCGGTGCGCGCCAGGCGGCGTGGACGGTATCGACACGGATCGGCCACGCGCTGGGAGTTGCGCCGCGATTCGTCTTCGCGCATCAGTCACTGTTCAACGAGGCGATCGGCGGACGCGTCCGCACGTTCACGTCGCTGCCGGACGAGGAGATTTTCATCCGCTACAACGCGCTCGGCGTGGCCGCCTATTACCGCGCGGCCGAAGCACTCCGCGGTATTACCAACGTCGGCGTATCGAGTCCGGTAGCGTCGTATTTGTTCGATCAAGCGGAAGCGGCGTTGAACGATGTGCTTCGCTTCAACCACGATCTCGCGCGGCAGCTGAACGTCGATCGCTTCTTCTTCAACATCCGGCCGTACTTCAAGACCTATCGCGTCGGCGACGCCGACTACCGCGGCGCCAATGCCGGGGACTTCTCGGCAATCAACGAGATCGACGTCACGCTCGGATTGTGCAGCATGAACGATCCGTTCTACCAGGCGATCGTTAGAGAGAAGTCCCGGTACGTGCCGCCGGACGATCTCGAGATTCTGCGGACCTTGAAGGAACGCCGGTCGCTTGCCGACATGTTCAGGACCGATCGTAACGAGCACGGTGAAACCGAGCTGTGGAAGTTGAACGCGGCGAAGTTTCTTGGCGTG
>DASUSZ010000208.1:0-15131 GCA_036374815.1 Vicinamibacterales bacterium
CCTATCTCGCGCAGTGGAGAAAGATCAAGGGACGCTGGCTGATTCAGTCGGAGTTGTACGTGCCGACGCAGTGCAAGGGTGGCAGGTACTGTAGTCGGAGACCGTAGTCCAAAGGGCGGACCGAAGTCCGCCCTCCACGACTCCCAGGGGGACTGAAGTCCCCCCTCGACATTACTGCGCGACGTTGGTCACGAACTTGGTGTCGATGTTCGCGCGCTTCAGCAGGCCTTCGAACGCGGCCTTGTCGACGGCCTTGAGATAAGCCTCTTCCGGTTCGACCAGCTTCTTCGTCACCAGGTCCATCAGCGCGTCGTTCAACGCCACCATGCCGGAGGCGCGGCCGACCTGCATCATCGACGGAATCTGGAACGTCTTCGCCTCGCGAATCAGGTTGGCAATCGCGCTGTTGATCAACAGCACTTCGAGCGCGGCGACACGGCCGCCGCCGATCTTGCGGCACAGGTTCTGCGCGATCACGCCCTTCAACGACTCCGACAGCATGATGCGAATCTGCGCCTGCTGCTCGGTCGGGAACTGATCGATGACGCGATCGACCGTCGACGCCGCCGTGGTCGTGTGCAGCGTGCCGAACACGAGGTGGCCGGTTTCGGCGGTTTCGATGGCGATGGCGACCGTTTCGAGGTCGCGCAGCTCGCCGACCAGCATGATGTCCGGGTCTTCGCGCATCGCGGCGCGCAGCGCCGTCTTGAAGCCCTCGGTGTGGGTGCCGACCTCGCGCTGATTGATCAGGCAGCCCTTGTTCTCGTGCACGAACTCGATCGGATCCTCGATGGTGATGATGTGATCGTTGCGCGTGCGATTGATGTAGTCGATCATCGCGCAGAGCGTGGTCGACTTGCCCGATCCGGTCGGACCGGTGACGAGGATCAGCCCCTTGTTCAACTTGCACAGCTTGAGGATCGCGGGCGACAGCCCGAGCTCTTCCGCGGTCAGGATCTTCGCGGGGATGACGCGGAACACGGCGCCGCGCCCCTTGCGATCCACGAACACGTTGGCGCGGAAGCGGCCAAGGCCCTTGATCTCGTAGGCGAAGTCGGTGTCGTTGCGCCGCGCGAACTCGTCGCGGTTCGGCTGCGGCATGATCGGATCGAGCAGCGCGATCATCTCCGCCGGCGTGACCGCCTTGGCGTCGGCTTCGAGCGGCTGGATCTTGCCGTCCTTGCGAATCAGCGGCGGCATGCCCGACGACAGGTGCAGGTCGGACGACTTCGCTTCGACCATCAGGCGGAACAGGCGATCGATGGCCGGCGCGCCGGCAGATACAGCGGGTGCGCCGGGTGCGACGGGTGCCGCCGGTGCGGCCGCCGCGGGCGCTGCCGCAGCAACCGGTGCGGCGGCTTCAGCCGGCGCCGCTGGTGGCGGCGGCGGAACGAGCGGAAGCGGTTTGGCTGGCGCGCTCGGCGCCGGTGGTGTTGCGGGCGCGCCACTGTCGGGAACGATGCTCACGGCGATTTCGGATCCGTTTCTGAGAATAGTGACCTTGAATGGGCCGCTCGGCGACGCGTGGTCGAACTCCACGCTCGTCTCCTGCGGCAAACGTCGGCGCGCCTGCTCGGGAATGATCGGGCCGATCAGCTGCAGGATTTCCTGGCGCGTCAGCGGATGGCTCGACGCATCCTGCGTCGTGCCGCCCGAGTCGAGAATCTTGGCGGGATGGCCGACCGCGAGACGCAGGCCGCGGGCCGACGTCTCGTTCAGCATTTTCAGCATGCCCTCTACTGCACTCACGAATGCACCTCTGTGAGCGCCACGATGTGCGCTGAGTTGATCAACAACATGCGATCGGCAAGCTCGACGTAGCGGAAGCGCTCGTCGATGTGGGCGTAGTCGCTCAGGCGATCGTGCCCCGGCGGCAGCAGCACCACCACCTTGCCGGTGATCACTTCGCCGGTGGTGAGCAGGACCTTGACGTGCCGCCGCGTCGCCACGGTGTAGGCGGCGTCGAGCTCGTTCTCGATCATCTGCGGCGGCAGCGCGACTTTCAGGATGTGCGCGCGATTGATCAGCGACGTCTCGCCGTTGGCTTCGAACGGCAGGAAGCCGGCTTCCAGGTTGAGGATGTCGCCAACGCGTTCGGGCCCGGCGTGCAACTGGCTGGAGCCGGCGAGAAAGAACACGCCGGACACCGTGGCGCCGGTAACCAGCGTCAGGTCGGCGGCTTCACGCCGTTTCTCAATCCGGAACTCGGACATCGCACCGAGCCTTATCGGCGCGATACGAACATCGCGACAGGGCGAGCTCGTATTGGTTGTTTAGCGGAACAGCTCGTCGATAGTGATGAAGTTCACCGGTCCGAGGTTGAGCTGCCGGATCGGGCCCTCGATCACCTTGCGGTCGCCGACCACCACCACCGCCATCTTGTCCGGCTGGATGTAACGGGCCGCCAGCTTCTGCAGGTCCGCCGCCGTTACGCTCGTCACCGCGCTGACGAACTTCGTGAACGTATCGTCCGGCAGGTTGTAGACGACGAGCTCTTCGAGCTTGCGCGCCAGGTCTCCGGTGGTTTCGAACTCGCCGGGGAAACCAAGGGCGACGTAATTCTTCGCCTTCTTCAATTCGTCTTCAGGCACCACCGTGCCGATGCGCGTCAGCTCGTTGAAGAATTCCTTCACCGATTCACCGGTCTTGTCGCTCTGCACGCCCGCCGCTGCCAGGAACGGGCCGGCCGACAGCCGCATGTCGAACGCGGAGCTCGCGCCGTAGCTGTAACCATGTTCTTCGCGCAGGTTCTGGTTGAGCCGCGACGTGAACGATCCGCCAAGGATGGTGTTGAGCACCTCGAGCGCCGCGTAGTCGGACGTCGAGCGCGGCACGCCGACCCATCCGATGCGAATCTGCGTCTGCGGCGCGTCCGGCTTGTCGACGATGTAGACCTGGCGCGCCTTGAGCTGCGGCGCCATCGGCACTTCGGCGACGAGCGGCGCCATGCCTTCGCCTTTCCACGATCCGAACGCCTTCTCGAGCATCGGCATCACCGACGCGGGCGTCACGTCGCCGACGACGAGCAGCGTCGCGTTCTCCGGACGATAGTGCGCTTTGTAAAACGTCTGCAGATCGGCCACGCCGAACGACTCGATCGCCGCCGGCACGCCGTTCGCCGATGTGCCGTAGCGATGCGTCGGTCCGTAAATGACGCGAGGAAACGCCAGCTGGATCAGCGCCGCGGGATTGTCGCGGGCCTGCAGCAGGCTCGTCAGCCGCTCCTTCTTGAGACGGTCGAGCTCGCTGGCGGGAAAAGTGGGACGCAGCGTCACGTCCGCCATCACGGGCAGAGCATCGGCCAGCTTCGACACCGGCACCGACAAGCGGATCGCCGAATAATCAAACGAGCTCGTCGTCGACAGGTTGGCGCCGAGGAACTCGAGCGCGTCGGCGATCTCGAGCGCGGACAGCGAGCCGGCGCCCTCGTCGAGCATCGCGGCGGCAAGGCTGCCGACCCCGTACTTGCCGATCGGATCGGCGGCGCTGCCCGACTTGACGATCATGTTGACCTGCGCGAGCGGCACTTCGTGGTGCTCGACGATCCAGACGGCAAGGCCGTTCGACAGCTTCTGCTTCTGGATTGCCGGCATCCGCAGCGACGGCGCCGGGCCGATGGCGGGCGGCTTGCTGCGATCAGGCTTGTCCTGCGCGAATGCGGTCGATGCGACCGCGGCCATCATCAAAACCAGGGTGAGCTTCTTCACTTCTTTTCTCCAGGAACGACGCTCAGCTCAACACGCCGATCTTTCGGCAGGTATTTTTCGACGGCCGCCTTGACGTCGTTGGCGGTCACGACGCGGTAGCGATCGAGATCCTTCTGGAAATAATCCGGCGTGCCCGCGGCCTTGTAATAGGAGTTCAACTGGTTGGCCTTGCCGCCGAATCCGCCGACGCGCTCCATGCCGCGATAGAAATTGGCCTCGATCTGATTCAACGCGCGCTGCATCTCGCGCGCGTCGGGAGGTGTGCTGCGGAGCTTGTCGAGCTCTTCATCGATCACCGCCTGGATCTTCTCGAGCGACTGTCCGGGTCTCGCCGTTGCGATGATCAAGTAGTTGCTGCCGAGCGCCTGCGATTGCTGCACGGCGTTGACGTCCTGCGCGATCTGCATCTCGTACACGAGACGCTTATATAAACGAGAGTTCTTTCCGCCGGACAGCAGGTTCGACAGGATGTCGAGCTCGGCATCGCCCGGTTTCAACAATGCCGGCGTGTGCCACGCGAGATACAGCCGCGGCAACTGCACCCGATCGGTGATCGTCTTCTTCTTGACGCCGTCGAGCACGACGGTCGGCGCCGTCAGCGGCGGCACCGGTTTGCCCGCGGGAACATCGCTGAACCACTTTTCGACGAGCTTGCGCGTGGCGGCAATGTCGATGTCCCCGGCGATGACGAGGCTGGCGTTGCCGGGCACGTAGTAGGTGCGGAAGAACCGCGCGACGTCTTCGAAGCTGGCCGCCGTAAGGTCCTCCATCGATCCGATCGTCGACCAGCTATATGGATGTCCCGCTGGATACAGCATCGCCGGCAGCTCGATGAACGCCTGGCCGTACGGCTGGTTGTCCACGTTCTGGCGCTTCTCGTTCTTGACGACGTCGCGCTGGCCGTTGATCTTGTCCGGCGCCTTGTCGTCGAGGAGGAAGCCCATGCGATCGGACTCGAGGAACAGCGCGAGCTCGAGCGCGTTCGCCGGGATGTCCTCGTAGTAATTGGTGCGGTCGACGTTGGTCGAGCCGTTGTTGTTGCCGCCGGCCGCTTCGAGCCACGTGTCGAACGAGCCTTCCGGCACGTGCATCGATCCTTCGAACATCACGTGCTCGAACAGGTGCGCGAAGCCGGTGCGGCCCGGCCGCTCGTTGGCGGAGCCGACGTGATACCAGATGTTCACCGACACCACCGGCACGCTGGTGTCGCGATGCAGGATCACGTTGAGGCCGTTCGGCAGCTTGAATTGCGTGTACGGAACCGACAGGGCCTGGCCTTGCGCACCTACTGTGCTCGACAGGGCCAGCACGACGGCAGAAAGAATCAGAGCTCGGGCCATAGGGGAATCTTATCCCCGGAATCCACGCTCCCGCGCAAAGACGATCGCCTGCGCGCGCGACCAGACGCCGAGCTTGTCGAAAAGATGGGACAAGTGGTTGCGCACGGTCTTTTCGCTGATGCCGAGGCGCTCGGCGATCTCCGAATTGCTCAGCCCCTCGGCGAGCAGCGACAGCGTTTCGCGCTCGCGCGGCGACAGCTCACGGAACGCCTCGCTGTTTTCGGCCCCGGCCTGTCCGGTGAACTCGAGCACGGCCTGCTGGAATCGCGCCCATGCCGGCTCGTTCTCCAGCAGCACGTGATTGCGCGAATCGAGCTCGACGAACTGCGCACCGGGAATTTCCGTGGCCAGGAACCGTCCCTCGGAGATGGGCACCACCATGTCGTTGCGCGCATGAAGGATCAACGTCGGCGTGCGGACCTGCGGGACCAGCGCGGCGATGTCGGTTTCGGCGCGCGCCCGCAGCAGCGGGCCGGCCAGCGCCGGCGACGTGGTCTTGAGGCAGAGATCGTTGAACCAGCGCAGCTGCTCGTCCGATCCGCCGGGGATGAACCGCGACGTGAACACCTGCCGGAACGACGGATTGTCGCTGCCCCACAGCGTCGACAGGTTGATGATCGCTTCGTACATCCGGGTTGCTTCTTCATCGGTGCGGCGCAGCGCGCCGCGGGCGAAGCCCCCGCACAGCACCATCTTCGCGACGCGATCGGGATGGCGCACCGCATAGGCGATGCACACGGCGGCGCCGTGCGACATGCCGAGCAGCGTCACCGGCTCCTGGCCGCATGCCGCATCGATGACCGTCTCGAGATCCTTGATCCGCCGATCCCATGACAGGTCGTTGATGTTCCACTCGGTCATGCCGCAGCCGCGCTCGTCGTAGCGCACGTAGCGGAAGTGGCCGCTCAGGAAGCTCGTCCAGTGATGCCACACCGGGCTTTCGGCGTCGTGCTCGAGGTGGGTCAGCCACGTGGCGGCCTTGACGAGCGTCGGGCCCGAGCCCGATTCCGCCCACGCCAGCTGCACGCCATCCGAGGCGCGAAGATACCGGACCGTATGCCGGGACGTTTGTCCCATCGTCTTGGCGACGATTCTATCGGCACCGGGACGTTCGGCGCATGGCCCGGAAGTCCGCCGCGTTGGATCCTGTCGCTGCCAAGGAGGCGACATGGCTGCACGAATTCTGTTCTTCGCGTACGGGTGCTTTGCGTACCTGCTGTTCCTCGCGACGTTCCTTTATGCGATCGCGTTCATCGGCGGCTTCGGGGTGCCCGTCATCCTCGACGGCTCCCCCTTCGCCAAGGCTACGGGGGACGAGCCTTTCGTCACCAAGCTGCTGATCGATGCCGGGCTGCTCGGCGTGTTCGCGGTGCAGCACAGCGTGATGGCGCGGCCGTGGTTCAAGCGGTGGTGGACGCAGATGGTGCCGTGGTCGATCGAGCGATCGACCTACGTGCTGTTCGCGAGCCTCGCGCTCGACCTGTTGTTCTGGCAGTGGCGGCCGCTCGGCGGCGTGGTGTGGTCGATCGAAACCCCGGCGCTGCGCGCAATGGTGTGGGGCCTGTTTGCCGTCGGTTGGCTGCAGGTGCTGGTGATGACCTTCTACATCGATCACTTCGACCTGTTCGGCCTGCGCCAGGTGTGGCTGCACCTGCGCGGCCGCCAGTACACCCGGGTGCAATTCGCGACGCCGGTGCCGTACCGCGTGGTGCGCCATCCGCTCTATCTCGGATTCGTGATCGCCTTCTGGGCGGCGCCGACGATGTCGATCACGCGATTCGTGTTTGCCGCGGCGACGACCGCCTACATCCTGATTGCGATTCAGTTCGAGGAGCACGACCTCGCCCACGAGCACGGCCCGTCGTATGACGAGTATCGGCGGCGCACGCCGATGCTGATCCCGGGAATGAAGAAGTCGCCGGCTAACGTGGCCGCTTCGCCATCAACATCTCG
The DNA here is from genome assembly GCA_036374815.1 of Vicinamibacterales bacterium. Classification (GTDB taxonomy): domain Bacteria; phylum Acidobacteriota; class Vicinamibacteria; order Vicinamibacterales; family UBA2999; genus 12-FULL-67-14b. The sequence goes on from DASUSZ010000208.1 coordinate 7,001, forward strand.
TTAGCGGCCTCGGAGATGGCGACGACGGCGGGATGTTTGAGGCGGCGCTCGACCGAGATCGCGAAGTAACGCTCGCGCACCGATTCGAGGCGGCCGACGATCATCACGCCGTGCTGCCTCGCCACTTCCTTCTCGAGCACGCTGGGGGCGACGAACAGCCCCGCCCCCGCCTGCCCGAACGTGGTCAGCAGCGCGCTGTCATCGAGCTCGGCGACGATGCGCGGGCGCAGGCCCTCCTGCTCGAAATAGTGATCGAGCGTGCGGCGCAGCGTCTTGCCGATCGTCGGCACCAGGAACGGCGCGCCGTCGAGCGAGCGCGGAAAGCCTTTGCGCCGCGCCGCGGCCAGCTTCGCGGTTCCGAACACCGTGACCGGCGTTTCACCGAGCGGATGGCTGAACGCCTTGACCTTGATCGCCGGCGAGATCGGCGTGTCGGCGATCACGAGGTCGAGTGAATGCGTGGCGAGGTCGGTGAGCAAGCGCTCGGACGGGCCGTCGCGGCAGACGATGTGCACCGGCTGCGGCAGCCGGATTGCCGGTTCGAGCAGCCGATACGCGATGATCTTCGATACTTCGTCGGCGACCCCGACCTGGAAGCGCATCGGCCGGCCGGTGGGACGATCCTTGAGGGTGTCCATCAGCTCGCGGCCGAGGCCGAAAATGTCGTCGGCGTAGCGATAGACGAGGCGTCCCATGTCGGTCAGGACGAGATTGCGTCCCGATCGCTGGAAGAGCTTCTCGCCGAGCTGATCCTCGAGGACGCGGATCTGCCCGCTGATCGTCGGCTGCGCGAGGCGCAGCTCCTCGCTGGCGCGCGCGATGGTGCCCTCGCGCGCGACGGTCCAGAAATACAGAAGGTGGTGGTAGTTGAGCCACTCCATCGGCGCATCAACGATACACCGATGGAGCGGACTGGTGTGCGCTTAGCAGCCGATGGCGGCGCGGATGTCTAGAGCCGCGGCGACGAAGGCCGCTGCCTGCGCCGCTGTGATCTTCTTGCCGGTCTGCGCGTTGACCTCGTTGATGAACGCTTGCAGTTGCGCGCATGCGTCAGCGGTCTGGCCGTTGGCGAGCGAATCAATCACCGCCCGCATTTTATTTTCCAGGCTCTTCCCCGGCCCGACTCCGGTTACCGCGGCAAGCAGATCCTCCGCCAGCGTGGCAGCGTCCTCGGGCGTGACCGTGACCGTGTAGGCGCGGAACACCGTGCCGCCTTGCGTCACGCTGCGAGCGGCAATGACGCCCGCATCGTTGATGTCTGAAGCGATCGAGAAGAGAAACCCCGGCAGCACGCCGAGTGGAATGGCCTGGCCGTTGCTCCACAGCGTGGCGATCTGCGGCGTTGAAGGGCCGCTGTTGGTAATGCCGACGATGTCGCCGTTCGCGTTGATGTCGTAGGCCGTGGCGAGAGTGCCTGACGGCAACTCTTCGATCACGCCGTTGACCCAGCGCACGGCTTTCAAGAAACAATCCGGGTACGTCGATCCGGCTTCGGACTGGCCAACGATCACGCCGTTGGCGTTGATGCCGGTGGCGGTGCTGATCGCGGGACATGTGCCGACCGGCAAGGTGCCGAGGATGCTCATCACACCGTTCTCCCACCTGAACGCCTGATTGCCGGTACCGGTGATCGAGGTCTGGCCGACGATGACGCCTTGATCGTTTACCGCTTCGGCGATGCCAAAGCTCGGGCCGTTGGCGCCGAAGTTTCCAAGATCCTGCGGCACGCCGTTGATCCACCGCACTGCGCGAGAGCCGTTTGGGCCGATCGATTGCCCGACGATCACGCCAAGGTTGTTGATGCCGCGCGCGTGAGCGCTCGTATCACCCGGCAGCGGCGGCAGCAGCGTTGTCACGCCGTTGCGCCACAGGAATCCGTGGCCCTGCGGCACGTTGCCCGGGCCGATGCCGCCGACGATGTCGCCAAAGTCGTTGATGTCGGACGCCGTGGAATTGCACGTCGGGCAGCCCAGATCGAGCTCGACGCCAACGTGATTACGCCACACCGCGGCGCGATTGATCGGCGCCGTGGCATGAACGCTGTTGCCGACGGCGTCGCCAACGTTGTTGATTGCAAACGCGGAGTTGGACACTGCATTGCCGATGAGAGGCAGGTCGGTGTTGGTGATGACCTGGGCGCTGGCGTGCACCGCGGACAGCACGAACACGACCGAGAAGACGGAGAGCCGGTATCGAGTCCACATAGCGGGGAGCTCCTGGTCGAAATCAGATGTTGTGCGCCGAGGCGCGGGATTATACTTTTTGTTTCTGACCGTGACCAATAACCCACTGGTGGCAGTGATCATGGGCTCGACGTCGGACTGGGACACGATGTGTCACGCCGCCGAAGTGCTCGAGCAATTCGGGGTTCCGTTCGAGAAGGAAGTCGTTTCCGCGCATCGCACGCCGGTGTGGATGGCGGAGTTCGCGCAGGGCGCGGAAGCGCGCGGCATCCAGGTGATCATCGCGGGCGCGGGCGGCGCGGCGCACCTTCCCGGCATGGTCGCATCGCATACCGTGCTGCCGGTGCTCGGCGTCCCGGTGCAGAGCGCGTCTCTTCAGGGCCTGGATTCGTTGTTGTCGATCGTGCAGATGCCGAAGGGCGTGCCGGTGGGGACGCTGGCGATCGGCAAGGCCGGCGCCGCCAATGCGGGGCTGCTGGCGGTCGGCATTCTCGCGACGACGCGGCCGGAGCTGCGCGAGCGGCTGCGCCAGTTTCGCGCGGAGCAAACCGCCAAGGTCCGGCAGGACTCGCTTCCGTGAAGCGCATCGTGCTGCCCGGCGCCACGATCGGCGTGCTGGGCAGCGGTCAACTGGGCCGCATGCTCGCGCTCGAGGCGCGCCGCATGGGCTATCGCGTGCACACGCTGTCGCCGGGGGTCGACACGCCCACCGGCCAGGTCGCCGATCTCGAGGTCAGCGCGGAGTACGACGACATCGACGCGATTCGCGCCTTCGCGCGCGGCGTCGACGTGGTGACCTTCGAGTTCGAGAACGTCTCGACCGACGCAGCGGATGCCGCGGCGGAGATTGTCGAAGTCAGGCCGAGCGGCTCGGCGCTGCACATCACGCAGCAGCGCGCGCGCGAGAAGGCGTTCCTCGCCGATCGCGGTTATCCGGTCACCCCGTTTGCGAAAGCGCAGTCGCTCGACGAGCTGGCCGTGGGATTCGGAACCGTCGGCCTGCCCGCGATCGTCAAGACCGCGGCGTTCGGCTACGACGGCAAGGGCCAGCATCGCGTCGATCGCATCGAGGACGGCGAGCGGGTGTGGGGCCTGATCGGCCACCAGGAGGCGATCATCGAGCGCGTGGTGGATTTCAGCCACGAGATCTCGGTGGTGGCGGCGCGCGGCATCGACGGGCAGTTCGCGCATTACGGCGCCATCGAGAACGTGCATCGCAACCACATCCTCGACCTGACGATCGCGCCGGCGCGCGTGCCGGACGGGATTGCCGGCGAGGCGGTGCACCTCGCGCATCGCGTGCTCGACGATCTCGGTTATGTCGGCGTGTTGTGCGTCGAGTTCTTCGTTACCAGGGACGGCCGCGTGCTGGTCAACGAGATCGCGCCGCGGCCGCACAACTCCGGCCACTTCACGATCGATGCGTGCGTGACCTCACAGTTCGAGCAGCAGGTCCGCGCCGTGTGCGGGCTGTCGCTCGGCGACACCGCGCAAATCAAGCCGGCGGCAATGGTCAACCTGCTCGGCGACCTGTGGATCAACGGCGAGCCTGATTGGGCAGCGGCGCTCGCGGTGCCTGACGTAAAGTTGCACCTCTACGGCAAGGACGAAGCGCGCGTCGGACGGAAGATGGGACATATCACCGCGCTTGCCGAAACCGTTGACGAAGCGGCCGCGAAAGCGCTCGCGGCGCGCGATGTCCTCTGCTGACGATCATGATCCGGTTTGGGTCGTTCCAGATTGATCCTCGTACCTGGCTCCTTACTTGCGCTGGCCGGCAGGTAGAGCTCTCGCCCCGTCTCGTCGAAATACTCGCTTATATCGTCGGCCGCGGCGGCGAGATCGTCACCAAGGACGAACTGCTCGACAAGTTCTGGCCGGACGTCAACGTCACCGAGAACACGCTGACGCGTGCGATCGCCGACATTCGAAAGGCAATCGACGACGATCCGGCGGAGCCGCAGTACCTCGAAACCGCGTCGCGGCGCGGCTATCGGTTCGTCGGCGAGCGCCCGACCATCAGCGATCCGTTTCAGGACTGGGTGAAGGGCCGCCTCGCGCTCGATACGCTCGATGCCAGCAAGCTGACCGAAGCCGTCAGCGCGTTCGAGCGGGCGACGGCGGAGCTGCCGCGGTACGCGCCCGCGCACGCGGGACTCGCGAACGGCTACCTGCTGCAGTACGAGCGCACGCGATTCGGCAGCACTCCCGATCGCGGCCTGATCGTGAAGGCGATGGATGCGGCGCGCCAGGCGACCACGCTCGATCCATCGCTCGGCGAAGGATGGGCCGTGCTCGGCTACCTGCTGTTTTCCGCCGGCCAGTACGAAGAGGGCCAGGCCGCGGCCCGCCGCGCCACCGCGCTCGAGCCCGAGAACTGGCGCCATCACTATCGGCTCGCATACGGCACCTGGGGTGAGGAGCGGCTGCGGGCGGTCGATCGCACGCTCGCCATCATGCCGACGTTCGCGCCGGCGCGGATGCTGGCGGCGATGGTGTTCGTGGCGCGCGGCACGATCGATCGCGCGGAGCGCGAGACGGCGATCGGCGCCGAGCTGCAGCGGCAGAATCGATCCGCGCATACGCCGCTGCCGGCGGTCGGCTTTCACTGGCTGCGCGGCATGATCGTCGCGTCGAAAGGCGATCGCGACGGCGCGCTGGAGTGTTTCGAAGAGGAGATCGCTTCGGCGCAGGACCATGTGTACGGGCGCGAGTTCGCCGTCAACGCGCACGTCGCGATCGGGTTCACCAAGCTGGCCTCGGGCGATCGCGAGGGCGCGGCCGGGGCGTTTGCCGAGGCGGCCACGCATCCGAAGTCGCGCGTCGGCATGTGCGCGATCGACGGCAACCGCCAGCCGGTCGACATCGCCGTTGCCGAGCTGACGGCCAGCGCGCGACATGCCGAGGCCGCGCTCGTCGCCGCCGGCGCGGAGCTCGCGTGCGGCAAGGCGGACGCGGCGGCCGCGATGCTGGATCGATTGCTCACTTCGGCACCGCCGGGGCCCGCCGGCTGGATCATTCCAATCGATCCGATGCTCGCGGCGCTGCGCGAAACCCCCGCAAAATCGGCGCTTTTCTCGAAGCTCGCCGCGCGCGCCGCTTAACTCACAGTTTCTTCATCGTTCGTTCAGGACTCGGCCCCGCCGTCAGCGCGATTGTTGATGGCGGAGGATGCGATGTCCAAGATGATTCCGGCTTTCGTGGTGCTTGTTGGATTGCTGTCGGGCGAGGCGAGCGCGCAGATCACGCAAACGCAGCGGCCGGTGGAGACGATCAACCTGTCGGGGCCGCGTGTCGGCGTGACGTTCCTGAGCGACACGACGCGCACCAAGCTTCTCGAAGAGAAAAAGATCGACGTTGGGTTCGCGATCAGCCAGTTCGGCTGGCAGATGGAGAAGCGCTTTCTGAGCTCGCCGAGCGGCTTCACCGGCGTGACCGAGTTCGTGGCGCTGTTTGGCGGCATCGATCAGGGCGTGGTGCTGCCAAGCTTCAACTGGCTGGTCGGCGCGCGCACGGCGAGCGGCGTCGAGTTTGCCGCCGGTCCGAACATTACTCCGGCGGGCCTCGCCGTCGTCGTCGCCGGCGGCATGACGTTCCAGACCGGCAACCTGAATATTCCGGTCAACGTTGCGTTCGTTCCGTCGAAGAACGGCGCGCGCGTCAGCATGCTGGTCGGCTTCAACGGCAGGAACCGGCCGTGATCGCGCTGCTCGTCGCATCGTTGTTACTGACTTCGCCGGCGCCTCAGTCACAGGCGCCGGCGGCGCCCGTCATCGAAATCGCCGCACCCGGCGTCGTGCAGGAGCTCGAGTTGAACGACGGCTCCTCGGTGATCGGACGCGTTGAATCGATCGGCGACGGACGCTTCGTGTTTCGCACTGGAGCGGGCGTCGAGATGACGGTCGACGTTTCAGCGGTGCGATCGCTGAAGCCGCTCACCGGCAGGATCGTCAACGGCGAACTGTGGCGCGAGGATCCGAATCCGACGCGCCTGTTCTTCTCGCCAACGGGGCGCTCGTTGAAGAAGGGCGAAACCTACTTCGGCGTTTACGAGATCCTGTTGCCGTTCGTCCAGGTCGGCATTACCGATCGCATTTCGATCGGCGGCGGCACGCCGCTCGTGTTCGGCGACTTCGAGCAACCCTTCTGGATCACGCCGAAGATGCAGCTGCTGGAGTATCGGTCGACGGCGGTGTCGACCGGCGTCATGCACTTCTTCAACATGGGCGATGCGAGCACCGGCATTGCGTATGGCGTCGTCACGCAAGGCAGCACCGACAGCGCGGCGACGATCGGCGCTGGTTACGCGTATGCGCGTAGTGAGGAGGAAGATGCCGGATCGGCCGTGTTGATGGTTGGCGGCGAGCACCGCGTATCGCGCCGCGTGAAGGTCGTCACGGAAAACTACGCGTTCAAGGGCGGCGGGTTCGTGAGCGGAGGCGTGCGCTTCTTCGGTGAGAAGCTCTCGGCCGACTTTGGCCTGGTCGCGCCGCTCTTCGGTGACGACTTGATCATCTTCCCGATGATCAACATCGTCCGCAAATTCTGATCGCCGCGATCGCGGCTAGCGTTGCGGAGCGAGAACGAGCGTGTTGACCGTCGCGCCCGGCAGGAACGGGGTTGGTTCGCCCATCAGCCACGCGCGATATTGATCGCCGTAGTGCGGTGACAGCGGATGGCCGCTTTGTCCGGTGGGTATGTGCAGGATGCCTTCGTTCTCGCGGCCGGGCGAAACGGCCATGCGCTCAGACGGACCGGTGCGCGGCGTGCTCGCACGCGGCGTATAGACGTCGCCCGGCAACGGATCGGCCGGCATGCTGAGATACGGCCCGAACACCGGAATCGCGCCCGCGAGCGGATGGCGGATTTCCGCGCTGTTCGCTTCGCCCCACGTGCGCTCGGCGAGGCTCTTGCCATTCTCGGTGAGCTGATCGATCGCCGCATCGACGGTGTCGAGGATCGCCTCGTCCCACGTCTTGTATTTCGGATCGAGCAGGTGCACCGGGCGCTCGCTGACGAGTTGCCACACCGGACCTTCGCCGCGCAGCAGCCGCGTGTAGTCGAACGTGCGATCGACCGCCTTCGCGGGCTCGGTCAGTGACGTCATCACCCTGCGAACGAACAGCAGTCGAAATTCCTTCACCAGGCGATACGCGACCGAGCCGGTCGATGCGCGGCCGGTCCAGGCTGATTCGACGAGGCGCCTGAATTCAGCGCGCCGTGTTCCGGGAGCCGGGAGCGGGGAACCGGGAACCGGGGAACCGGAAGCCGGGGAACCGGGAGCCGGGATCGTATCGAGCAGCAGCTGACGCCATCGCTCGAGGAACAGCGCGCGATCGTCGAGCTGAATGCTCAGCATGTCTTCCGGTGTCGCCTGGCGGATCGCCATCAGCCGCTCCTTGATGATGCGCGAGCGGATGCCGTCGGCGTAGCCGCCTTCGCCGATCGCCGCCAGCATCGCGCCGTCGACGACGGGGGAGTTCGCGGTCCAGATGCGGCCGTCCTTCGGATCGACGATGCGAGGGAATTCGGCGGGGGTGAGGTAGCCGTCCCATCGATGCGTGCCGTCGGCCCAGGACTCGGGCGTCTTGCCGTCGTGGCCGATCCGCCTTGGAATCGTGCCGCCGATCGTCCACGCAATGCGCCCGGTCGTGTCGGCCATCGTGACGTTCTGGTTGGGGATGCCAAGTCCCGCGACCGCCTGCAGAAGATCGTCAACCGAGCGCGCGCGTTCCGGTTTCGTGACATCGGATGCGAGCGCATTGGGATCGTGCGCGACCCACCGCTGCGCGTACTCGCGGCCGCGCGCATCCTTCCACACCACCGGTCCCCACATCGTCCAGCGCAGTTGCACCGTCTTGTCGGGCACTCCTTTCGCGGTGATCTTCTCTTCGAAGATCTCGAACGCCCTGGGACCGTCCGGCGTCAGGTACTTCGCCGGGTCGTGC
>DASUSZ010000209.1:0-3922 GCA_036374815.1 Vicinamibacterales bacterium
ATCGCGATCCGATACGAACGCGACGAGTTTCCCGTCTCTCGAAATCGCGGCGGCCTGCTCGGTGCCGTCGAAATCCGTCACCATTTGAAACTGCGCGTTGGCGAGCGGGTCGTCCGTCCTCGCCTCACCGCGCCACCATACAACGGCCACGATCACCAGTGCGGCAATCGCAGCGACCGCCGCAACGATCAGTGGCGACCGCGTCGCGGGTCGAGGAGGCACGGCGTCAGTGCCGGCAGTTACTTCCGCGGCCGCCACCGGGGCCCGGCGCCGCATCCACGCGTCTAGCTCCGTGCGGAAGGCATAGACCGACCCCAGCTTGTCGTGAACATGGCGATGCACCGGCATGCCTTCACGTTTTTCCCAGCGTTGAACCGTGGTGACGTCGCGCTTGAGATAGGCGGAAATCGCCTTCCACGAATCGAGCCGATCCTCGGGATGGGTCCCAGCTGGGCTGTCGTCGATCGGTTCGCTCACGGTCCTAGGCTCTCACGGGATTATGCCGCCTGGAACACGCGCGGCAAACCACGGCATTCCACGGCATTGCGCGGGAAAACGGCCGGAACGCGCCGGCGCAGTGGAGTGCTGGTTGCGGCCGGCGCGGCGCGCGCCCACCCTTGCCGAACGCTTGCCTTCCCCCGGCAACGCGCAACGCCGAGGAGAAATGTCCATGACCAGACGAGTGACTTTGCCGACCCTGTTGTTGTTGATTGCAGTCGCCGCCGCGCCGACGCCGGCAGCGGCGCAAAGCCTGAACACCGTAGTGCAATGGAACCGCGTGATGCTCGATGCCGTGGTGACGCCTGGCGCCAACCCGGCCACCATTTTCGTCCATCGGCCGATGGCGATCGTGAGCGTGGCAATGTTCGATGCGGCCAACTCATTCGAGCGCACCTACCGTCCTTACGCGACGCTGGTCGCTCCCGCGCCGAACGCCTCTCGTGACGCGGCCGTGGCCCAGGCTGCGCACGACACGCTGGTCGCGCTGCTTCCCAGCCTGCGCGCGACATTCGAGGCCGCCCTGGCCGCCTCGTTGAGCGGCATACCGGAAGACGCGGCACGCGAAGGCGCGCGCGTCGGCGCCGCGGTTGCGCAAGCGACGTTGCGTCTGCGCAGTAACGACGGATGGACGGTGACGCCGCCCGCGTATGCGCTGCCTGGCCTCCCCGGATACTGGCGGCCGACGCCGCCGGCGAATGCGGCCGCGACCTTCACGCACTATCCCGACGTCGCCGGGTTCGTGCTCGGGAGCGGCCGGAGATTCTTGATGGAGCCGCCGCCGGCGCTGTCGAGCGCGCGTTATGCAGCGGACTTCAACGAGACGAAATCGCTTGGCTCCGTGAACAGTACGACGCGCACCGCCGAACAAACGCAGATGGCGCGGCTGTGCCACGGCGTCGGGACCACGACGACGTCGCCGAATCTCTGGAACATGGTGCTCGCGGATGTCGCGCGCGCAAGAAACTGGAGCGGCCTCGATGCGGCGCGCGGTTTCGCGCTGATGAACATGACGCAGCACGATGCGTTGTTGACATCGTTCACCGGCAAGTTCCTTTACGGGTTGTGGCGGCCGGTCACGGCGATTCGCGAGGCGGCAACGGACGGAAATCCGTCGACGGAAGCCGATCCGGCGTGGAGTTCCCTGCTGCCCACACCGCCGTACCCCGGATATCCGGGTAATCGCGCGTGCCTCAGCGCTTCGCAGTCGCGGCTGCTGGCGCGGTTGTTTGGGCAGGACAACGTGCCGGTCCAGGTGACCTGGATGGTGACCGGGGCAGCGCCCGTGACCCGTTCGTATAACGGCTTCCGCCATCTCGCTGACGAGGAAGCGAAGAGCCGCATCTGGGGCGGAATCCATTTCGAGTTCGAGTCACAGGCCAGCATGGGCGCCTGCACGCTGGTGGCGGACTACGTGTTCGACAACACCCTGCGGAGGCAGTGAATAAAGGGGCTTGACTTACTGAATGTAAGATCGATAATTACTGCGTTAATGAGCGATTTGCCGCGTCTCTCGAACACCGAGCGCCTCATCATCGAGCTCCTGATGGACCATCAGGAGCTCTTTGGTTTGAGGCTGGTGGAACTCTCGGATGGCCGGCTGAAACGCGGCACTGTCTACGTGACGCTCGGCCGCATGCAGGAAAAGGGCTACCTCGAGTCCCGGCAGGAGCCGTTGCCGCCCGGGGGAATCGGATTACCTCGACGTTTATACCGGCCCACCGGCCTCGCGATGCGTATTCTCGCCGCGTGGAAGGCGGCCGAGCAGATCTACATCACCGGCGGCAATCCACAGGAGGCGTAGATGGCGCTCACGTCGCGCGCGCTCGCGTTCGCATCGCGGTGGTTCGATGACGCGACGGTTCGCCACACGTTGGAACCGTTGATCGCCGACTGGCAGCGCGAATGGCACACCGCACCGCCGTCGCGTCGCGCGTGGACATCGGTGCGCGGCGCCGCGGCCTTTGCCTGCGCCGTCGTCGTATTGAGCCCTCGCATCCTGTTGACGCCGACACCGCGCGCGATCGGGAGTCGCGTCATGACGCGCATCGCCTTGTTTTGCCTGATCGTCGGCGGGCTACTCAGCATCCCGATCCTACGTTCGCCGGATACCCGATGGGTCGACACGCCCTTGCCGGTGACGCTGCTGTTACTCGCGCTGCCGGTGGGCATTGTCATGGCATTCCCCTTTGCCATGGTCATTGCCGTCGATGCGATTCGCCGCAGCGACGCTGCCGCGAACGTCGAGCGTGCCACCGTCGTCAAGCTGGCGATCGCCGCGACCTTGTTCATGGTGTTGATGCAGGGCGTGATCGCTCCGTTCGCGAATCAACGATGGCGTGAATTGTCGACGCCTCCGGGCTGGACCACTCCGCCGCCGAGCTTTGGCGAGTCATCAACGTGGGCGCTGCTGACACACCCCGAGCGCCATACGGCAATGGTTCCTCGAAATTACACGCGCGCCGGCGAAATCCGGAGGCAGCTGATGTCGCGGATGGTGATGAGCATCGTGCCGGCACTGTTCGTATGGCTTCGGTGGACGGCGCTGAGCCACCGCCGCCGGTTCTGGCCGCCGCCTGCGGGGCTGATGACCGTGCTCGTCGCGGTCATGTTCTTCGGGACGGCCGTTCTGGGGTTCCGACTCGAATATCTATTCCTGCTCTCACCCGGAACCGGCGCCTGGCTGCCGGTGGCGGTCGCGTTGCTGTTCGGCGTCGCGCAGCAATGTGTTGAACCGCGCCGTCTCGATCAGGCCAATCCGGCCAAGACGTAATGGCGATGACGTCACGCGCGCTCGCCTCTCTCTCGCGATGGTTCGATTCGCGGACGGTGTCTGCGGTGTTCGAGCCGTTGATCGCCGATTGGCAGCGCGAATGGCACGACGCGAAAGGGCTGGCGCGACTCCTGTCCGGGATTCGCGGCGCGACCGCACTCCTAATCTCGATCATCGCGGCCAGTCCAAATGTGCTGCTGGCCCCCTCGCCCAGCGGCACGCTGGCTCGCGCGATGACGCGCCTCACGGTCTGGACGACGATCATGACCGCGGTGATGCTGGCGCCATTCATCGAGGACCTGGCAGGGCGGCTCGAGACCACGGTCTCTCTGTACTTGCTGGTCCTCCTGCTGCCGCAAGCGATGGCCGTGGCCGTGCCGTTCGCGTTCACCACGATCGCCGATGCGATTCGAACCCGATCGGGTTCGACACGCGAAGAGCGGATTGCCGCGGTTCGCATCGCGATCGCGGCGTTCGCGGTGATGTTGGTTCTGGTTGGATGGCTCTTCCCCGCCGCGAACCAGCAATATCGCGTCGTGATCAGTCGAGCCGCGACAGGAGCCGCTAACCACTCAGCGCCGGCTCGCGGCTTGCGGGAGCTGTCGATCGTCGAGCTCATCCAGGACGAACGACTTCGCACGCCACCGGTTC
>DASUSZ010000210.1:0-5192 GCA_036374815.1 Vicinamibacterales bacterium
AGCCGGCGCCCAGTGCTACCAGGGCCAGCGCAATCGTCGCCGCGGTCAGCACGAGCGGATCGTGGCCTTCCATCTCGAACAGCAGCGACTTCGCCACGCGCCCGATGCCGATCGCCAGGGCCATGCCGATGACGCCGCCGACGATCGCCATCTTCGCCACCTGCTTCATCACCATGCCGCGCACGGTGCCGCCGTCGGCGCCAAGCGCCATCCGCAACCCGAACTCGCGCGTCCGCTGCGCGACCGTGTAGGCCAGCACGCCGTAGAGGCCAATCGCCGCCAGGATCGTCGCCAGCAGCGCAAAGCCGAGCGACAGCGTGCTGATGATGCGATCCTGCGACACGTTCTCGCGAATCTGCTGCTCCATTGTCTTGACGTCGCTCAGCGGCAGGCTCGCATCGAGCTTGCGCATCACCGCGGGAATGGTCGATAGCAGCTGCTCCGGCGGCGTCGCCGTGCGGATATAGAAATTCGCGTAGCCAAGACGTTCTTCCTGCCGATATGGCAGGAAATACTGCGGCGGCACCGCCTGCTTCACGTCGCTGTACTTCGCGTCCTGCGCCACGCCGACAATCTCGATGTCGAACTTCGTGTCGGGGCCGCCGCCAAGGCCGAAGCGCTTGCCGAGCGGATTGTCGCCAAGGTTGAACTTCTTGACGAATGCCTGGTTGACGATCGCCACCTTTGGCGCGCCGAAGGCGTCCGCGCGCGCGAACTCGCGGCCCATCATCAACGGAATGCCCATCGTCTTGAAGTACGACGGGCCCACGGCGTTGAACGACGCATTGGTGTTGGTGTCGGGGCCCGCTTCGAACCCTTCGACGCCGAGGCTGTTGCCCCAGTTGTCGCCCGCCAGCACCGGAACGATCGCGGCGACGACGCTGGTCACTCCGGGAATTGCCGCGAGCTCGTCTTCCATGCGCTCGAACAGCTGCCGCGTGCGTTCGGTCGTATACGAATTGAGCTCCGGGGCAATGCTGAACGTCACCATGTGATCGGTCTTGAGGCCGAGATCGACGCGCGTGACATTGAACAGGCTCTTCGCGAAAAGACCGGCGGGCACCAGCAGCGCCATCGACATGGCAATCTGCACCGTGGCCAGCGTGGTGCGGAACCGCCGCGCCGCTTTCGCCCCGCCCGGCTGCCCCGCCTGGTTCTTCAGCGTCGCGGCAAGATCCGGACGCGTGCTGTAGATCGCAGGAAACACGCCGAACGTGATGCCCGTAATGATCGCCGCCGCGGCCGCGAACACCAGCATCGTCGGGCTGAGCGCGAACGAGACCATCGTGCCGTCGTCGGCCGGCATGAACGACGCGATTAGATCGAGTGTCCACTTGGCGACGAACAGGCCGGCGATCGCTCCGAAGGTTGCGAGCAGGATCGACTCGGCCAGCAGCTGCGTGATCAACTGGCGGCGATTCGCGCCGATCGACAAACGCACCGCCATTTCAGCCGCGCGGCCGGCGCCGCGCACCAGCAGCAGATTCGCGATATTGGCGCACGCGATCAGCAGCACCGTGAACGTGACCGCGAGCAGGATCAACAGCGGCACCCGCGCTTCGTTGTCGAAGCTGCTCTGGCCGCGGTTGCCGGCTTCGGTGGTGATCTGCTTCGCCTTGAACTCCGCCATGCGCTGTTCGCTCATGCCCTGCTGCAGCGGCACTTCGACGTCGTTGATGATCGCGTGATACGGCCCGTTGATTGCCGTGGTCGCTTCCTCGATCGACACGCCGGGCTTCAAGCGCGCGAACAGGTAGGCCCAGTACTGACGGCGATTCTCGAAGCCGCGAAATCCCGGCTGCATCAATCCGCGCATCGTCAGCGGCACGAACACGTCGGGGTTGTCGCCGAGCGTGGTCCCCTTGAAACCCTCGGGCGCCACGCCAACGATCGTCATCGCCTGGCCGTTGACGACGAGCGTTTCGTTGAGGACGTTGGGGTTCAGCGCGAACCGCGTCCGCCAGTAATCGTGCGACAGCACCACCACGAAGTGCGCGCCCACCGTCTTGTCGTCCTCTGGCGTGAGCAACCGTCCAAGCGCCGGCGTGAGGCCCAGCACCGGGAAATAGCTGCCCGACACGCATAGTCCCGAGCCCGCGAGCGAGGTGCCCTGATACCCGAGGCTGCCGCCGAAATTCCGGTGCGCCGCGATCCCCGTAAAGCTGGTCTGCGCCTTCTCGAGGTCCCGGAACATCGGGTAGCTGAAAATCTCGTCGCAGCCGCCCGCCTGCCCGCACGAATTCGACCCCGGCTTTGGCCCCGGCGACTTGAAGTTCACGAGCTCGTGCGGGTTCGGCACGGGCAGCGACTTCATGATCATCTGGTCGTAGAGCGAGAAAATCGCCGAATTCGCGCCGATCCCGAGGGCCAGCGACAGAATCGCGACCAGGGTGATGAACGGCGATTTGAACAGGGTGCGCAGGGCGAGACGGATGTTGGGCATGTCAGACGCTTTGACGAAGTAAGCGAAGGTTTGGTTTACGAAGCGCTTCGTATTCTAACAGGCGAACAGGCCTCTGGGCTAATGGGCTAATGGGCTAATGGGCTAATGGGCTAATGGGCTAATGGGCTGATGGGCTGATGGGCTGATGGGCTAATGGGCTAGCGCCAAAGACAAAAGGCCAACAGGATTTCTCCTGCCGGCCTATTTGCCTATTCGCCTATTCGCCTATTGGCCTATTGGCCTATTGGCCTATTGGCCTATTAGAAGCGGTACTTCACACCGAACTTCATCACCCGCGGCGCGAGAATTTCCGTCGGCCTCAGGTAGGTCGCGCCGATGCGATTGGTCTGCTCGGTGACCGTGTTGAGGTTGAGCGTGTTGTAGATGTTGATCTCGCCCTCGATTGACTGGTTGCCGAACGTCTTGATGCGCTTCGAGAAGCGGTTGTCCCAGATCTTGGTCCAGTCGTAACGGCCCGCCTGCGGGTTGATGCGGATCGGCAGCTGGGTGCCGTTGGCGTCGCGGATCTGCACTTCGCGGACGAAGTAATCACCGCTCTGCATCAGCAGCGACGACGCGTAGGTGATGTTCCACTTCATCAGGTAGCTGCCGCTGAAGCGGACGGCGTAATTCCACGACGGCCTCGAGAACTGGAAGTTCTGCACGCCGTAGTTGTTGCCGGTCGTGGTGCCCGGGCCATACAACTCCTCGTTGGGGTTGCGCGGCGCGTTGTCGCGCAAATCGCGGTAGTCGGTGTCGAACGACGCCAGGAACGACCAGTTGTTGGAGTACTGCTTGTTGAAGGTCACGCCCATCGCGTGATAGCGGTTGTTGCCTTCCGCCTGCACGATGCGCTCGATGTTCTGGCCGAAGGTCGGGTAGGTGCGCGGCACGGAGAAGACCGTCAACGTCTGGTCGTCCGCGGTGCCGGCAACGTTGTCGGGACCGGCATCGACGCCGGTCGCCCTGACCGTGTAGGCCTCATAGGGCAGCGCCAGGTTGATCGACTTGTTGCCGTTGCCGTCGATCTTGCGCACGTAGTTGAACTGCACCGTCATGGTGCGGTTCAGGCCGATATCGAGGCCGGCGGTGTATTCATCGACGTACGGTCCCTTGAGGTCGGGATCGATCGTGCGATTGGTGCCGCCGCCCGACGTCGCGGTCAGGTTTGCGGCCACCGGGACGTACGGAATGGAACCATCCCAGTTCGAGTAGGTGCGGGTGATGATCGCGTTCGGATTGACGTCCGACGCGCCCGGTCCCGGGTTCGCCGACGCGCCCGAGCTGCCGCCGACGTAACGGCCGTAGCTGCCGCGGACGGCGATGCGGCCCTGACCGGTGATGTCGTACACCGCCGAGATGCGCGGCACCAGCGTCATATAAATCGGGTAGTTGTCCTCGCCCTGATAGTCGATGATGCGCTGGGTCGCGAACGGGCCGGTGCCGGGGTTGCCCTGCTCCGGCAGGAAGCTCGAGTAGCGATCGAAACGCACGCCGACGTTGACCGTCAGCTTCTGCGAGACCGTGATGCGATCGTTGATGTAGGCCGAGTTGTACCATTCACCCGACGCCGTCGTGTTCGGGTAGTCGTAGACCAGCACCGAGTCCGGACGCGTGAAGCAGCCGTCGTAGTTGTGCGCTTCGTCGCATCCCGGATCGCCGGGCAGGCTGCGATAGCGGTACTGCTGCTGGTTCGGATATCCGATGTTGTGCGTCTCCTGGATGTTGCGCCATCCGAGGTAGCCGGTCTTCAGCTCGTGATTGCGGCCGCCGAGCTCCGCGAAGTAGGTATACGTCGAGCCGTACTGCCAGCGGCGCGGCTTGCGATCGGTCTCGAGGAACGCGCCGCGGGTCGGACCGTTGTTGGTCGCGAGGTCGGTCTTGCGCACGCCGGTATCCCACGGCACATCGGGCCACCAGTAGCCGCCGCGCTGCAGGCTGGCTTCGAACGTCGACTTCGGCGTCACCACCGACTGCCACTTGAACGACGGCCCGACCAGCGACATCGAGTCCTGGTTCTGCGTCGATTCCAGCGGCACGAAGCGGCTGGCGGTGCGATACGGCTGCCACTTGCGGCCGACCTGCGCCATTGCCTCGAACTTGTTGTTCTTGGTGACCTGGTAGGTGATCTTCGCCGTCGGATCCTGCAGCTTCGTGTAGAACTCGACCTGCTCGCGATCCGAGAGGCGGATGAAGCCCGGAATGAAGTTGCCCGAAGACGCATCGCGGTGGCTCGCGTAGAACCACAGCTTGTCGCGCATGATCGGCCCGCCGACTTCGGCGTAGTAATCCTGCAGCTTGGTGAACTTGTTGGTGCCCGGCGCGTAGCCTCTCGACAGCAGTTCATCGTCGACGTTCGTGGCCTGGAAACGGCCCGACTGATAGTTGGCCGAACCGGTGCCCTTCCAGGTGTTGCTGCCCGACTTCACGACCAGGTTCATCGTCACGCCGGGATTCATCGCGTCGGCGCCCTTGGCCGCCGTGGTGATCTGCGCTTCTTCGTAGGTGCCGAAGTCGCCGTAGGTCTGGTCCCAGATCATGCCGTCGTAGCTGACCACGCCGCCGCCGGTGCGGCCGAAGGTGCGCGCCGCGGGACCGGAGCCGGTGCCGAAGCTCGAACCGCCGACGTCGAGCGACGTCGCATACAGACCGGGGATCAGCGAGACGAGGCCGGTAAGGCTGCGGCTGTAAGGAATCTCATCGAGCTTCTGCTGGTCCCAGTTCACCGCGACCTTCGACGACTCGAGGT
>DASUSZ010000211.1:0-2775 GCA_036374815.1 Vicinamibacterales bacterium
TCCGCGTTCAAGCCGTTCGTGTTTGCGGCGGCGCTCGAGCGAGGGTTGTCGCCAGTCTCGACGCTGAGCGGCCTCAACGAGATTGCGCCGCAAGGCCCGGACGAGTGGACGCCGCGAAACGCGCATGACGATGCGCCGAACGAGCTGTCGCTGCGGGCAGCGTTGATCGAATCGAACAATCGCGCCGCGACGCTGCTGCAGCAGCAGATCGGCAGCGAGCGCGTGTTGCGCATCGCATCGCGCGCCGGCCTGGACGATCTGCCGGATGTCCCGTCGCTGGCGCTCGGCTCGGGGCTCGTCACGCCGCTGGCCATCACGACGGCATTCGCGGTGTTTCCGAACGGCGGCATGCGCGTGCAGCCGCGCGACATCACGCGCGTGCGTGACGCCGGTGGCAGCACGGCGTTTCAGACGCGCATTGAAGGCGATCGCGTGATCAGTCCGGAAGTCGCGTATCAAATGGTGTCGATGCTGACCGATGCGATCGATCGCGGCACCGGATCGCCGGCGCGCCAGGCGGGCATTCGATTCCCGGTTGGCGGGAAGACCGGCACCACGAACGAGTTCAAGGACGCATGGTTCGTCGGTTTCTCGTCCTCGATGGTGGCGGGCGTGTGGGTCGGCTTCGATCAGCCGCAGCCGATCGGCTCCGAAGGCTACGGCGCGCGCTACGCGCTGCCGATCTGGGCGGACTTCATGCAGCGCACCGCGAAGCTGCGCGTGCCTGGGGAATTCGAGCGTCCCGCGGGCCTGACGGAAGAGTCGCTCTGCGCGATCAGTTACCGCCAGCCGGTCGACGGCTGTCCGCTCTACACCGAGTACTTCAAGGAAGGCGACGATGTTCCGGATCGCCTGTGCACGATTCACCGCGGCTCGATCCGTCAGCGGCTGACGCGGACGGTGCAGGGCTGGGTGTCCGAGGCCGGCCGCCGCATCCGCGGCATCTTCCGCTAGGTCGCGAGAATCGATCGATCGAACCTGGCGAGCAGATCCCACGGGCCGTCGTAGATTTCGATCGCGCCGACGAGATCGGGATCGAGCCAGCCGCCGGAGCGAAACGCGATGATCCGGACGCCGGCCTTGCGGGCCGCGCCGATGTCGTACGGTGTGTCGCCGATCATCACGGCCTCGGCGGGTTTGCTTCTGGCCCGCTCCAGCGCGGCTTCGATGATGTCCGGATCCGGCTTCGAGTTGTCGGCATCGTCGCTCGACGTCTTGTCGTCGAAGATCTTGTCGGCTCCGGCGATCTTGAGGAGTGCCTTTAGATCGGCTTTCGACGCCGAGCTCGCGGCCACCGCGGTGTATCCCCGTTCGGTGACGGCCGCGACGAGGTCTTTCGCCCCCTTGAACGCTTCGAGGTTGGGGAGGAATTCGTTCTTGAAGATCTCGCCGCGACGCGTCGCAATCGGCTCGCCTTCGGGTGATTCTTCTTCGATGCCGCTGACTTCCGGCATCAGCTTGTCGCCGCCCATGCCGATGCAGCGGCGCACCTGGATCGGGTCGACCGTGATGCCGTGCTCGGCAAAGGCCTTCACCCACGCGGCGGCGTGGGCGTCGTTACTGTCGACGAGCGTGCCGTCGACGTCGAACAGGACGGCCTTGAGTGTGCGTGGCATGCCCTACTCCGCATGCAACTTATCCGCCAGCAGCCGCTGGCATCCAGTAGTCGTTGGTGTCAGGCACCAACCGCTACTTTGCCGGTAGCCGTTGGTGTCAGGCACCAACCGCTACCAACCGCTGCTTTAGTTGGCGAAGGCGGGGATGCCGGTCTGCGCGCGGCCGAGGATCAGCGCATGCACATCGTGGGTGCCTTCGTAGGTGTTGACCACCTCGAGGTTCACCAGATGCCTGATGACGCCAAACTCGTCGACGATGCCGTTGCCGCCGAGCATGTCGCGGGCATCGCGCGCAATTGCCAGCGCCTTGCCGCACGAGTTGCGCTTCAGCATCGAGGTGATCTCCGGCGCAGCGCTGCCCTCGTCCTTCATGCGCCCAAGCCGCAGACACGCGTTGAGCCCGAGCGCAATCTCGGTCTGCATGTCCGCGAGCTTCTTCTGAATCAGCTGGTTCGCGGCGAGCGGACGGCCGAACTGCTTGCGCTCCATCACGTAGTTGCGCGCGCGGTGCCAGCAGTCTTCCGCGGCGCCCATCGCGCCCCAACAAATTCCGTAGCGCGCGCTGTTGAGGCAGGTGAACGGCCCTTTGAGGCCGCGGATGTCCGGAAACGCGTTCTCTTCGGGACAGAACACGTTGTCCATCACGACCTCGCCGGTCAGGCTCGTGCGCAAGCCGACCTTGCCGTGGATCGGCGGCGCGCTGAGGCCCTTCATCCCTTTTTCGAGGATGAAACCGCGAATGGCATCGCTATCGTCTTTCGCCCAGATGATGAACACGTCCGCGATCGGACTGTTGCTGATCCACGACTTGCTGCCGGTCAGCGAATACCCACCATCCACCTTCTTGGCGCGCGTCGTCATGCCGCCCGGATCCGAGCCGTGGCCAGGCTCGGTCAGTCCGAAGCAGCCGATGAACTCTCCCGTCGCGAGCCTGGGCAGGAACTTCTGCTTCTGCGCCTCGGTGCCGAACTCGTTGATCGGCACCATCACCAGCGAGCCCTGCACGCTCATCATTGAGCGGTACCCGGAATCCACGCGCTCGACCTCGCGCGCGACCAGGCCGTAACTCACGTAATTGAGGCCCGCGCCGCCATACTCTTCGGGAATGACACAGCCCAGCAGGTCCAGCTCGCCCATTTCACGGAAGATCGAGGGGTCT
>DASUSZ010000212.1:0-6959 GCA_036374815.1 Vicinamibacterales bacterium
CGCCGGATGATTTCGATGGGTTGCGG
Source organism: Vicinamibacterales bacterium (assembly GCA_036374815.1). Lineage (GTDB taxonomy): Bacteria > Acidobacteriota > Vicinamibacteria > Vicinamibacterales > UBA2999 > 12-FULL-67-14b. The sequence goes on from DASUSZ010000212.1 coordinate 27, forward strand.
CGGGTCGCCGCGGACCTCTCGGCGGCCGCCGTCAAACCGGCCGACGCCAATGCATCGCTCGCCGCGCGCGTCGCGGCTATCGATCCGTCTTCGGCTGATCTGCAACGCGCCGCTGTGGCGATTGCGTCGGCATCCGGCGACGCGGCGCGGCTTGCAGCCGTGCAGGACGCGATGAAGGCCGTCACGGCCTACGCATTGACCAGACTTCCTTCGTCTTCGACCGTCGATATCGGGACCGATCGGTTGAGCGGGGCGCTCGCCGACGAGCTCGCACGGAGGCCGCGCCGATGACGGAAGCCGGCGTCCGGACCGCGCTTCGCACGATCGCCATCATCATCGCGGTCACCGCGGCGATCGATCCGGCATTCGCGCGGATCGTTGCCGAGCCGCGTCCGCTGGTTGTCGTCCAGGCCGTGTCGGCAGCATCGGATCAGCTGCCGCCACGCGCGCGCGGCGCGTTTCCGGGCCGCGCCTTGATCGCGCGGCACGTGAAGAACGGGCGGCTGCCGTGCGCCAACGACGAAGACTGCGTGGTGATTGCCGACGGGACCGTGGAGCTCGATTGGGACCAGCGATTCCGCCCGGTCTCGTTGATCAAGGCGCCGATCGACGGTGAGCCGAACGTGCGCATTCAGTCCGCGTCAATTTCGCGGGGGCATCGCGCCGCGGCGGGGAGCGCTCGCGTGCGGATGCAGGGACGAGGCGTGGCGGGTAAGCGCACCGACGTGCGTGTGATCGACGGCCAGGCGGTTGTTGGCACGGCCACCCACGAATGGTCGAAGAGCGACACGGCGCTCGTCGACGTGCCGTGGTGGCCGATCGATGCGGGAGCCCGCGCGTTGCGGATCGAAGCCGCGCCGATCGACGGTGAGATCACGCGCGCCGACAATCATGTCGATATTGGCGCATCGGTGGCGGCGGCCCGGGTTCGTGTCCTGGTCTTCGATGCGCGGCCATCCTGGCAGAGCACGTTTGTCCGGCGCGCGCTCGAAGACGATCCGCGCTTCGTCGTCGCCTACAGCGGCCGCATCGCGCCCTCGGTCGCCGCGGCCACACCGAGCGGCCGTCTCGATGCGGCCACGCTCGACCGCACGCCGATCGTGATCGCCGGTGGTATCGAGGCGTTGACGGATAGCGACGTGTCGTTGCTCGACCGTTACGTTCGCCGGCGAGGCGGCACGCTGATCCTGTTGCCCGAGAAGCGCCCTTCAGGTCCATCGGCGCGGTTGTTCGACGGCGCTTGGGCCGAACAGCTTCACGTCAGTCCACAGGCCATCGGTCCGCTTCGTGCGAGCGAGCTGTTGCGCGTGACGAACCCGTCTCCGGCTTCGACGGTGGTGGCGGCGTCGGACGCGGCACCCGTCATCGTCAGTCGTCCGAGCGGCACCGGCCGAATCGTGATTGCCGGCGCGATGGACGCATGGCGTTATCGCGACGGCAACGGCGGATTCGATCGGTTCTGGCGATCGCTGGCTGCGGAGGGTGCCGCGGCGGGCGAGGGGCTCATCATCACGTTCGCAGACGATGTGATCGAACGAGGCTCACGCACTCGCATCACGGTAGTCGATCGCCGCATCGAGCCGATGATGTCGAGCGAAGCGCGCGTGTCCCAGCGCTGCGGCGATGCGCTCGCGCAATCGGTGCGCGTCTGGCCCGGCGGCTCCATCGGCGAGTACATCGGCGAAGTGGCAGCAACTGATCACGGCGCGTGCACGATCGAGGCAACCGTCGGCGATCGGCATGCGGCCGCGTCCTTTGCGGTTGTCGATCGCGCGGCGCGCGGCATCGACGACACGCTCGCGAAGCTCGAGCGGCGCGTTCGCGCGTCGGGCGGTGTTGTCGCGAACGCCGGTGGCGAAGCGTCCGTGGCGCGCACGCTCGCGGACCAATCGCTCATGTCACGCAATGTCACCGCCCACCCGATGCGGTCGCCATGGTGGATCGTTCCGTTCGCCGCCTGCCTGTCGATCGAATGGTGGCTGCGGCGCCAAGCAGGACTAAGATAACGGGAATCCTGACGGCCCGACGGCCCGACGGCCGAGGACGTGACTCAATGGCTTACTCGAAAGACGATATCAAGCAGATCACCGACAAGGTCTTGAACATGTGCAAGGCCGACGGTGTCGAAGTGCGCTTCTCCGGCGGCGAGCGATCCGCGACGCGCTTCGCCAACTCGAGCATCACCGCCAACCTGATCGAGCACGATCAGGAGATCTCGATCACCGTGCGCTACGGACAGAAGACCGCCAGCGCCACCACGCACCAGACCGACGATGCCTCGCTGAAGCAGACGATCGATGCGGTGCAGGCTTTGGCGCGCCGCAAGCCGGAGAATCCGGAGCTGATGCCGCTCGTCAAGCCGCCGCAGAACTACATCGAGATCGATGCGGCGCTACCCTCCGCGGTCAATTTCGGTCCGGCCGAGCGCGCGAAGATGGTCAAGGCCAGCACCGACATCTGCGAAAAGCGCGGCGTGCTCGGCGCCGGCTACATCCCGAAGTTCGACTGGGTCGATGCGGGCGCCAACAGCGAGGGCCTGTTCACCTATTTCCATTACGCCGACGCCAGCTTCATCCTGACGTGCCGCACGCCCGACCAGACCGGCTCGGGCTGGGCCGGCACCACCGGCGTGAAGGACATCAAGAACATCGACGCCGAGCGGCTCACGAACGTCGCGGCCGACAAGGCGCTGCGATCGCGCAAGCCGCGCGCGATCGAGCCGGGCAACTACACCGTGATCCTGGAGCCGCGTCCGGCGGCGCGCTATCTCTCGTTGATGCTGGGCGCGTTCAACGCCCGCAACGCCGAAGAGGGCCGCAGCTTCATGAGCGGCAAGCAGCGCGGCCAGACGCGTCTCGGTGAAAAGGTCTTCGGCGACAACTTCACGCTGCGCAGCGAAATCGGCAATCCGATCCTGCGCCAGACGCCGATCGGCCAGGACGGTCTCGCCGCCAAGTCGATCACCTGGGTCGAGAAGGGCGTCGTCAAGAACCTCTTCTACGATCGCTACTGGGCGCAGCGGCAGAAGAAGGAGCCGACAGCCACCTCGCCGAACATGAGCCTGGTGATGGAGGGCGGCACGACCAGCGTCGAGGAGATGATCAAGACCACCAAGCGCGGGCTGCTGGTCAGCTTCTTCTGGTACATCCGGCCGGTCGACAACATGACGCTGCTCAACACCGGCATGACCCGCGACGGGCTGTTCCTGATCGAGAACGGCGAGATCGTCGCGCCGGTCCAGAACTTCCGGTGGAACGAGTCGCCGGCGGTCAGCTTCAACAACATCACGGCGCTCGGTCCCTCGATCCCGATGCACACGGGCGAGGCCTACGACAATCCCGGCACCGCGCTGGTGCCGGCGATGCGCCTCGAAGACTTCACCATGACTTCGATTTCGCCGGCGGTGTAACCATGAAAAGAAGAGACTTCGTCAAAACGCTCAGCGCCACCGGCGTCGCCCTCTACGCCAGCGATCTCGTCGGCGACCTGATCGCGCAGTCGCCGAAGGGGCGCGTGATGGATTCGCGCTTCAAGGGCCTGTCGGACGTCGCGCTCAATGAAGCGAAGCGCCTCGGCTGCACCTACGCCGACATCCGCTTCACGCGCAACGTCAACGACAGCGTCGCCGTGCGCGATCGCATCGTCACCGACTCGTTCGGCTTCGGCGCCGGCGGCATGGAGACGAGCGCCGGCTTCGGCGTCCGCGTGATCCACAGCGGCGTGTGGGGCTTTGCCAGCAGCCCGTTCGTGACCGAGGCCGAGATCAGGAAGATCGCGGCGCAGGCGACGGAAGTGGCCAAGGCCAGCGCGGTCAGCAAGCGCTTCGAAGTCAAGCTGGCGCCGGTCGAGGCCTACCAGGACTACTGGGCGGTGCCGGTCAAGCAGAAACCCGAAGACGTCTCGCTCGACGACAAGATCGCGTTCCTCATGAAGATCAACGAGGTCGCGCTCAAGGTCCCGGGCGTCATTCGCGTGCAGTCGAACATGGCGTTCGACTTCGAATGGAAATACCTCGCCACTTCGGAGGGGTCGTACATCGAACAGGAAATCTGGCGCACCTCGCCCGGCTTCACCGTGACCGCGCTGAAGGACGGCAAGGCGAAGTCGCGCACGTTCTCGGTCGCACCGCGGTCGGCCGGCTACGAGGTCGTGCTCGAAGCGAAAATGCTCGAGAACGTCGAGCGCATTGCCAACGAAGCGGTTGAGCACTGCACGGCACCGCCGGTCGGCGTCGGCCTCAAGGATCTGATCATGACCCCGGCCCACGCGATGCTGACCATCCACGAGATCGTCGCGCATCCCACCGAGCTCGATCGCGTCGTCGGCTACGAGGCCAACTACGCGGGCACCAGCTTCGTGAAGGCGGAAGACGTCGGCAAGCGGATGATGGGTTCCAAGCTGTTCAACGTCACCTGCGATCGCACGCTGCCCGGCGGCATGTGCACCGTCGGGTATGACGATGACGGCGTCAAGTCGCAGCGGTGGCCGATCATCCAGGAGGGCCGCCTTGTCGATCTGCAGACCAATCGCGAGACGGCGCATTACATCGGCCAGACCTCGTCGAAGGGCTGCACCTTCGCGACCTCGTGGCGAAACTATCCGTTCCTGCGCATGCCCAACGTCCACGTCGAGCCGGGCCCGCCCGGATCGCCGACGCCGGAGGAGATCATCGCCGACACCAAGGACGGCATTTTGATCGACGGCCGCGGCAGCTATTCGATCGATCAACAGCGCTTCAACGGCCAGTTCGGCGGCGATGCGTTCTGGGAGATCAAGGACGGCAAGAAGACGCGCATGTTGAGCGACGTCACCTACAACGCGATTACCACGGACTTCTGGCAGAACCTCGATGCCACGTCGGGCAAGGAGTCATGGGAGATGTTCGGCACGACCGGCGACGCCAAGGGGCAGCCGGTGCAGATCAATCACCCGTCGCACGGCTCGCCGTGGTGCCGCATTCGCCGGATCATGGTCGGCGCGGCGTACTCGTAAGCGATCGTTTGCGCAGCGGGGGCATTCGCCCCCGCTGCCTTGTCCCGGTCTTCCCGCCTTCGCACTCAACCCGCCGCCAGCTCAAGAGTAAGCGCCAGGAACACTGATACAGTAGCGTTCGATTCGACCGACTCGTTCATGCGCCCGTCTCGATCAGCCCCCGACAGTTCAGCGCCGTCCGTTCCACAGAGCAATGCTCACGTCGTCCGCCCGCGAATCCTGGTCGCCGATGAAGACGCCGCCACCCAGCAGGATGTCACCCGCGCACTCGGTCCCGACTACGACGTCGTTGCCGTCGCCGACGGCGACGCCGCTTTAGCGCGTGCGCGACAGGAGCCGTGGGACCTCGTCGTCGCCGATGTCTCGCTGCCGCGGCTGAACGGCTTTGCCTTGCTCGGCGAGCTGCGCGCCGGCGAAGGCACGCGCACGCTGCCGGTGATGTTGCTGTCCGCCGCTGCCGGGGAAGAGGCGGGCGCGGCGGCGATGGCCGCGGGTGCGGTTGATTTCGTGACCAAGCCGTTTTCCGATAGCGGCTTGCGCGCGCGCATCGCGGCGCGCCTTGAAAGCGCCCGAGCGATGCGGGAAGCCGTCGCGGCGGCGCGCGACAGCGAACGCCGGATGCGCCTGGCGATGGACGCCGGCAACATGTTCTCGTGGGAAGTTGACCTCGTCGCCGGCCGCACGTTTGTTTCGGGCAACGTCGAGCGCGTCGTCGGCTTCCCGCGCGACAGCACTCCCTATGGCCTGCAAGAGACCGTCGATTCGCTGATTCATCCCGACGACCGGACGCGCGTGCTGACCGGGATCGACGAGGCGCGCCAGACGGGCACGTATCACCAGGAGAACCGGCTGGTCGATCCCGCCACCGGCCAATCGGTCTGGGTCGAGTCGCATGGCACGGTGGTGCGCGATGGCGGGGGGCGGCCCGTCACGCTGATCGGCGTCACGCAGAACATCAGCGCGCGAAAGCAGTTCGAAGCCGCGCTGGAACGCGGACGCGAGCAATTGCAGCTCGTCAGCGATAACATTCCGTCGCTGATTTCGTACGTCGATGCGGAGCGCCGCTACCGGTGGTGCAATCGCGCGTACACCGAATGGTTCGGCACGCCGGTCTCGGCGATCGTCGGCCGCACGATGCGGGAAGTCGTGGGCGAGGACGCCTGGGCGACGATCGGGCCGCATGTCGAGACCGCGTTCAGCGGTGAGCGCGTCGAGTACGAGGCCGAAGCCAAGTACACGACCGGCACGCGCTGGATTCACGCCGTCTACACGCCTCACCGCGATAGCGCCGGCGCGGTGGTCGGTGTCGTCGTGATGGTGCACGACATCACCGAGGCCCGCCAGGCGGCCGAGGCGCTGAAGGAAAGCGCCTCGCGTTTCGACCTGGTCAGGGAGGGCGCGGAGGTCGGGTTCTGGTTCTGCGATCTGCCGTTCGACAAGTTGATCTGGGACAACCGGGTCAAAGAGCATTTCTTCCTGCCGCCGGACGCCGACGTCACCGTCGACACGTTTTACCGGCTGCTTCATCCCGACGACCGCGAGCGCACGCGCCAGGCCATCGATGCGTCGATCGCCAACCGCACTCAGTACGACATCGAGTTTCGAACGGTCTCTCCCGACGGCGATGAAAAATGGATCCGTGCGATCGGGCGCGCCTTCTATGAGGCCCAGGGACGGCCGATCCGGTTCGATGGCGTCACGCTGGACGTCACCGCACGGCGGCGCATGGAGGACGCAATCCGCGAGAGCGAAGAGCGCTTCCGCAACATGGCCGACCATGCGCCCGTGATGATCTGGGTGACCGACCCGGCGGGCAACTGCACGTATTTGAGCGAGAGTTGGTACGAGTTCACCGGCCAGACGCCGGAGACCGGCCTCGGGATGGGATGGCTCGACGCGACGCATCCGGACGACCGCGCGCCGGCGGGCGAAATATTTCTG
>DASUSZ010000213.1:0-5167 GCA_036374815.1 Vicinamibacterales bacterium
GTGAACAGGCCCTCGAGCTGCCGCCGGATCCAGCGCGCGTCACCGTACATGCCGCCGGCCATCAGCCGCGCATGCAATTTGCGGCCGGCGCCGCCGGGAACGGCCGGCAGCACCGCCGACGCGATTCGCCGCGCGGCTGTCTTCGGCACGTCCGGCGATTGCGGATCGACCGTGGTAAACGCAAAGCGGCCGCCCGGTCTCAACCAGGCTGCGACGCGCTCCACGAGCGGCCGATTCAATGGCACGTGTTCCGCCAGCACGCCAATCGAATAAACGAGATCGAAACTGCCCGCCGCAAACCCGTGCGACGCGAGATCGCCGTTGATCAACTCGATGCGCGCGGCGCGAATTTGGTCCGCATGGATCGGCGTTCTGGCCTCGGCCAGCATCGGCGCCGAGGCATCGAGGCCGGTCAGCGTCTTCACGTTGCGCAGGCCCCAGAAGTACCGGCCGGTGCCGCAGCCAAGATCGAGCACATCGATCGGGCCCGCGAAGCGATCGCACACGCCGCCAATCCACTGCACCAGCTCCTGGTAGGAGCCGACCGCATCGAGCTCCTCGTCCCGATCGCGATAGCGCCGTGCGTACTGCTCGTCGTAAAGCGCGGTCATCATGCGTCGGCGTCGAACAGCCGGTCGATGGAGACGAAGCGGACATCCTCGAACGAGCCTGCGTAATCCAGCAACTGCACCAGCGCGGATTTCAACGCCGCGTCGACCTCCCAGTAATGCGTCGCGACGCAGAAGTGACCGCCTGCGGCGCGGGCTTCGTCGAAGCCGGCCTTCAACTGCTCGAAGGTGGTTCCCGGAACCAGCGAGTGGCAGCCGAACTCGCCGTGATCGCTGTAGCGAAGCACGTGCGGATACACCATGCGATCGGTCTTGGTGCGGCCGGTGCGCGCGCGATAGCGGCGGATGCGCAGCCAGTTCGGCAGCGTGCGCGGTTCCCACGGCCGCATCGAGGGCCGGAACGACAGAAACGAGCCGAGCAGGTTGAGCCCGGCGTCGCCGACCGCCTTGAGGCCGCGCTTCGACAAGGCGTTATGCGGCGGCACGAACACGCGAATGCGCGTGCCGAGCGTGCCTTCCAGATAGGCCTGGCCGCGCGCCAGCCGGCTTTCCAGATCCGGCGCCGCTTGAAACTCGTAACCGTCGGGAAAGTCCTCGTGCGTGAAGCCGTGCTGCGCGATGCTCACGCGATTGGCCTTGAGCAGCTCGCGCAGCGACCGCACGATCGCCGGATTCTCCTCGAGCGGAAAGGCGCGCCCCGCGTCCCAGTACTTTTCCGGAATCGCCTTGTCGACGAAGCCCGCCGCGTGCGGCACGACCGCCAGCCCGATCGGTACGCGGTCCCACACGTCGTGATACACGCGCTCGAGCTGTTCCGGCTGCGTGAAGTACGACGTGTCGTCGTCCCTGATGGCGAACTTCATGACGCCGCCGCTTCCTGGTAGACGCGCTCGAGCTCGGTCGCGATCACATCCCACGAAAACGTTTTCATGACCCACTCACGCGCCGCGTGGCCCATTTCGACGCGGCGGTCGCGATTGCGCAGGATCGACAACACCGCTTCGCCGAGCTGGCCGATGTCTCGGTTCTCGAACACGATGCCGCTTTTTCCCGCCGCGACGGTTTCGGGCAATCCGCCCGCGTTGGAGACCACCACCGGCACGCCTGAGGCCTGCGCCTCGAGCGCGGTCAGTCCAAGCGCTTCGGGGAATACCGACGGAACGACCGTTACCGCCGAATCGCGGTAAACAGCGGCGAGCTCGCGATCGTCATACGTCGGCCCGCGCAGCTCGATGCGCGGATTGGCGGCGCACCGCTCCGCCAGCGCGCGATAGTACGGCGACGGCTGCGCATCCCAGTAGGAGTGCGGCCCGACAATGCGGAGGCGAGCGTTGGGATGCTGCGGCGCGATCACTTTCTCGAACGCGTCGACCAGCACGTCGACGCCTTTGCGCTCTTCGACGCGGCCGACGTAAAGGATCGGCGGATCGCTCGGCTCGCCGTCGGGCCTGAACAGGTTGCCGTCAACGCCGTTGTAAACGGTCTTCGCTTTCGATCGAATGCGCGGGTAACGCTCTTCGGCGTGCTGACGAATGAAGTTCGAAACGCCCAGCACGCGCGCGGCCGCGTCGAATCCCCAGTTGAAGATGCGGCGGTCCCATCCCGCGTAGCCAAACGCCCACCCGTAATCCATGCTGTGCAGCGAGATCACCTGCTTCGCCGACGCGGCGCCGCCTTTGCTCAACCACAATCCTGCCGGCCGGCTGTGGTGATGGACGATGTCGGGCTTGATCGCAGCAAGCACCCGCCGGGCGCCTTCGTAGTGCCACAGGCCGCGAAACATCACCGCCGGCAACCCTCGATCGATCCGCGGCGGCACGGCAAGGTAGTGATAGTGCACGCCGTCGATGATTGCGTTCGAACGCCCGTCTCCGTGATCGCGCGACATGACGTGAACTTCATGCCCGCGCGCTGCAAGCCGCGTTGCCGCATCGCGAATCCATCGCTCGATGGCGCCGCCTTTCGTTGGCGGAACGGGCAGCAGTTCTGGAGCGACATGACAGATCTTCATGCCGCGGCGCGCCGGGCCGCGGCGCCGAGCTCGTCGAGGACGAGCTGAACGACACGCTCGGCCGAACGGCCGTCGATGAACTGGCACTGATCGAGCACGACCTGCTTGCGGCCGGCGGAGTCGAGTGATGGATCGGCGAGGTAGGCCGCGACATCGCGGATCAGCTCGTCGGGCGACTTGGCGACCCGCACCGAATTGCGCGACGTGATGTTCACGTAATGCGTGAAGGAGTAGTAACGCCGCGCCGACTTCACGTACGGGGTGTCGCCGGGACCGTCGAAATTGATGTTCACCACGGGCGTGTCGAAGATGCAGGCCTCGATCGTAATCGTCGATGCAACGTTGACGACGACGTCGGCGTGGCAGAGCGTGTCGCCAAGATGCTTCTGGTTTTCCGGCATCACATCGATCGCCAGCCCGTCGGCGACCTTGACCGTGTCGCGGAACGGCTTCTCGATGATCACGTGCGGCGTCTGCAGGAACTCCCGGTAGGCATCGAACTCGTCGCGCGGGTGCAGCCGCACCAGCACCTGCGCGTTGTTCAACGTGCCGTGCTGCATGGCGGCAACGAGCGCGCGCAGCACGTGGTCGTGGTGGCGGTACAGCGAGCGTGGCGTGGTCGTGAGCGCGATCAGTTTGCGATCGGGATCCGCGCCGATGCGCCTGAAGAACTCGGCCCGCGGCGTCCGCGCACGGAAATGCGGATCGAACTGCGGCGCGCCGGCGACGCGGATCGCATCCTCTGAATAGCCATGCAGCGCAATCGCCTGCGCCTTCATGATGTCGTTCCACACCACCAGCCGGTCGACCTGGCGCACCGGGATCAGTTTGTTGGTGAAGTTGTCCCAGCTCGGGTCGATCGCCATGCTGCGAACGCCGCGGCGGCGCGCGGTGCGCAGCAGCGGCACCTCGGAGAAGACCAGGCCCGGATTGGCGGCGACGACCAGCACCGGCTGATACTTGTCGAACAGGGCTTCCATCGCCGGGTGCGACACCAGGCGATCGGACAGCGCATACCGCGATCCGTTACGCGTGAACGGCTGCACCAGCACGCGGCCGATCAGTCCCTTGAGCCCAAGCCAGCGAATGATGCCGTTGGCGCGCGCCTCTTCGAGGCGGATGCGCACGGACTCGGTTTGCCCCTGGCTCAAATAGCTCGCCTGGACGATCGCGAGCAACCGCGCTTCGAGCCCCGACGGCACGTGCGCGGGCTGATCGAGCAGCGTGATCCGCGGCCGTTCGAATTCGCGCGCGAACTGCGGATCCTTTGCCATCGGCGAGAGCAGCACGATGTGGAGGCTCGGATCGGACTCGAGCATGCGATCGAGCAGTCCGCCGGAGCGCAGCATGTTGCCGGCGCTGGTGCCGTGCGGCACCGATACGAAGACGTTGCGAGTCAAGGTTTCTGAACGGTCGAACGGTGGCTGACTTCGAACGGAATCGTGACGAGCCCATCCTGTTCGTCGGCGAGGCTGTCGACGCCGGCGCCCTGGCCCGTCACCGCGAACCGCGGCCCCGCGGTCACGACGTCGTAGGAAGCGAGCTGATAAGCGTCAGTTATTGAGAGACGCGTCACGTACTGCCGCGGCCGCAGAGGCAGATGAGCAAACTTGATTTCAATCTCGCCCGCACCTTCGATCATCCCTGATGGCCCGATGGCCTGATGGCCTGATGGCCTGTTCGCCGTGCTTGCCGTCGTCACCACGACGCCGGTGTCGATGTCGACAATCGCGACCTGGAACACCGGTGATTCGACGGCTTTCGACGCCACATACGAGCCGCGCACGACCAGCGTGTCGTCGGCGCGGAACAGCGCCGACGCCTGGCCGCGGCCGTCGTAGAGCTCGACGTGATCGAAGCGCACTTCGCCGGTGCCGCCGCGATGGCTCTGCAGCGACGTGCCCTGGTTCTGCAGCGCCTGCAGGTTCACCTCGTTCATGTACTTCTCGGCGATCGAGCCGGCATCGCCGTAGGCGCGCACGCTGCCGTTCTCCATCCACAGGATCTCGCTGCACAACCGGCGCACGTTCCACATGTCGTGCGAGATGAACAGCACGGTCTTGCCGGACGTGATCAAGCCGCGCAGCGCTTCCATGGCCCGCCGCCGGAACGACGCATCGCCGACCGAGAGCACTTCGTCCACCAGCACGATGTCGGGATTGCTGTGAATGGCCACGCTGAAGCCGAGCCGCGCATAGAGGCCGGACGAATACCGCTTCATCGGCGTATCGATCAACCGCTCGACGTCCGCGAACTGCACGATGGCGTCGAACTGGCGATCGATTTCCTTGCGCTTCAACCCGAACAACCCGGCGCCGAGATAGACGTTCTCGCGGCCGGTCAGTTCGGGATGGAAGCCGGCGCCCAGCTCGATCAGCGACACCACGTGGCCGGCGACCCGAACTTTGCCGCTGGTTGGCCACGTCACCCGCGAGATCATTTTCAGCAGCGTGGTCTTGCCGGCGCCGTTCCTGCCGATGATCCCGAGGCCGGCGCCTTCACGCACTTCGAACGAGACGTCCTTCAGCGCGTTGATGGTCGCGTCGATCCTGCCGCGCGTGGCGCTGTGGACTTCCGCCTCGCGGCC
>DASUSZ010000214.1:0-7747 GCA_036374815.1 Vicinamibacterales bacterium
GATGAACGCGGCAGTGACGCGATGCTCACCGGCGGTGACGTGCATCGGCGCCGTCTTCAAGGACAAGCCGGTGGTCGTCTCGGCCATGCGCGGATCGATCTTCATGACCGCCTTGCGCTCGCCGTCGATCGAGATCTCGACCTGCTCGCCGTCGTTCGGACCGCCGAACAAGACGCCGCAGGCGTTGCTGTGCAGCTCCACCTTGAACACGTAGTCGCCGTCGGCCGGGAAGGTGTGCAGCTGCGAAATGCCGCCGCGTGTGCCGAACGGCGCGCCGTCGACGCGCGAGAGCTGCGACGCGGTCTTCGGCACGCGGTAATTCGTTTCGGTGGCTGCGGCTTCCCGGTCGCCGATCGCGAGCGCCGTTACCCTGGCTGCTGCGCGCAAGTAGCTTTCCATCAGCGTCGCCGAAAAGGCCTGCGCATCGGCGACGTTGTCGAAGCCGTTGCTGATGGTGTCCGCGGGCAGCAGGCCGGCGACATCGATGTCGATGGCGAGCATGTCCTTCACCGCGCGCGCGTATTCGGCGCGATTCAGCCGCTGGAAGGGGCGCGAGCCGGGATTGGGCCTGGCCATCGCTGCGCGATCGACGCGCGACTCGAGCGCCGAGGCCAGCGCCGCAATCTGCGCGTCAGCCGGCCGCCGCGCGTTGGCGGGCGGCATCATGCCCGCGCGCAGCTTGCGGATCATCTTCTCGGTGGTCTCGATGTGATCGCCGTCGGCGGCGGTTGCCGCATCGAACGCGGCGAGCGACAGCTGGCCGGCTTTGGCGCGATCGTTATGGCAGCCCGTGCAGAACTGCTTGACCATCGCGTTCTGCTCCGCCGGACCGAAGACCGGAGTGGCGGGTTGGTGTGACACCGCTGGTTTCGGAACCGTCCCTTCGACTCGCGTTTGCTGGTCTGCGACCACCAAACGCTCGCTCAGGACAGGCACCTGTAAACCCAGCGCGCCAGCGGCAAGAAGCGCCGCGAAAAGTATTCGTCTCATAGGGCCTGACGGGCGCCTTTCTTCGCGCCAGTATAGCCGACTAAGTGCTGTGCCTACAGAGACATCCGGTTACACGGCGGGCGCGAACGGCTCGCTCGTCAGCTCGGCCGGGAGCATCGCCATCGGCTCGTCGTGATCCAGGAAATCGCGGCAGATCCGGAAGAATTCTTCCGCCGTTTGCGAGCGGTTGACCTGGTGGCGGAAGGCGCCGGGCACGCCCTCGCCGAGGTAATTCAGGAACTTCTTCATCCGCGAGCAGTGCACCGTCTCGGCGCGGCCCGGCACGGCCTGCGTTTCCCACAGCGCGCGGATGTAATCGGCGACCTGCCGGCCCGTCGGTAGCGCGACGTGCTGGCCCTTGACGCGTCGGCGGATCTGATCGAACAGCCACGGGTTCCTGATCGCGCCGCGCCCGATCATCAGCCCGCGGGCGCCGGTCTGCGCGAGCAGCGACTCCGCCTGCGCGGCCGAGTAAACGTGGCCGTTGGCGATCACCGGGCACGGCATCACGTCCACGGCATGGCGGATGCGGTCGTAGTGGACCGGCAACCGGTACAACTGCGCCACCGTGCGCGCGTGCACGGTCAGTGCATCGAGCGAGTGCTTCGCGAAGATCGCAAGCAGGCGATCGAACTCGCCGATCGATTCGAATCCCAGTCGCGTCTTGACGGTGAAGTTGATCTGCACGGCGTCCCGCAGCGCGCCGAGAATTGCGTCGATGCGCTCGGGCTCGCGCAGCAGACCGCCGCCGGCGCACTTGCGATAGACGATCGGAGCGGGACAACCGAGATTCAAGTCGATCGCGGCGACCGGATACTCCTGCAGGATCTTCGCGGTGCGCACCAGTGCCACGGGGTCGTTGCCGATCAGCTGCGCGATCACCGGGCGGCCGGTGGTGTGGTTGGTGATCGCGTGGAGAATTCTCCGCTCCGGCGTCGACGTCGAGTGGACGCGGAAGTACTCGGTCCAATAGACATCCGCGCCGCCGTACTGATGGATCAGCGTCCAGAATGCGAGGTCGGTCACTTCCTGCATCGGCGCGAGCGTCAGCAGCGGCTCGCCGCCGCGCAACATCGCGCGCAGGCGCCCGGACGGTTCGTGAGAGGCGGGCACGTTAACGCTTCAGCAGCACGTAGAGTCCGGGCAGATAGGCCATTGCCCACGCGACGAAGTGCTTGAAGAACGAGAACGACTGCGGCGGCCAGCCGCGATAGAGCTCGAACAGGACGACGCCGAAGCCGATGCCGGCGACGACAGCGGTGATCAATCCGCGGGCGAGCGCTTTGGCGACGTCAAGGTGGCCATCGAGATAAGTCTGCAGTCCCGCGAGCATGATCCAGAGGATCAGCCACGAGACCAGCATCATGTTGTAGCCGCCGATCGGCGCGAGCGCGTAGAACGACAGGGCGGCGATCAAGCCGCTCGCCAGGCCGCCGAGCAGTCCGACGAGCGCCTTGCCTTTGCGCCAGCCGAGATACAAGCCGAGCGCGGCAAACAGCACGGAGCCGTGGATGGCTCCGGACATGACCTGGTGCTGCGGGATATTGAGGAACCAGACGTAGTCCGCTGCCGTGCTGAGAATCGCGAGCAGCATGGAGCCGACGAGCGCCGGCGTCAACAACCCGATCATTTCAAGACCTCAAGACCTCAGGACCTCCAGACCTCGGCTACCGCCCCGCGGCGGCGCGACCGATCTTGATCGCCTCGTCGGCCTGCGCGCCCTGCATCAGCAGGGCGTTGAAGCCTTGCTTGATGCGCTGCTCGACGTCCTTGGCATTGGCGGTCAGCATGTTGGCGATCTTCACGCGCCTGGTCTCCTCGAGCACCTGCTGCGTGCCGCGCTCCGCGCCGGCGCGGTCGCCGCCGAGCGCCTGCGTCAGGCTGCCGATGCCGCAGGCAAGGATGCTGAGCCCGGGCAGATCGGCAATCGCCGCGCGCTGCTCGATCGCTTTCGGATCCTCGAGCATCAGCATTGCCAGCTTGGTGCCTTTCGGATTTTTCGGCGACCACACATCCGCCCTGGCGGCGGTGAAGAAGCTGAGCGCAAGTTTGGCTTCGTCGAGATCGCGGATGTGCGGGATGGTCACACCGTCGGCGCCCGCATCGAGGATTTCCTTCACGCGCGCGCGCGTCGCGTCGGCGCCGTCCTTGCTGATCGGCGGGATGCGCACGATCAGCGATTTCCTGCTGACCTTCTTCAGCGTCGAGCCGTAGGCCTTGACCGCCGCGGCGTCGTAGGCGCCTTCGAGGTTGAGGAACACGTAGTCGTAAAGCGGATTCGCGGCCACTTTCGCGGCGCCCTCAGGCGTGTAGACGGGCGGCTTGCCGCGCTCGGCCTCGCTCGGCGCGTAAACGCCGAACGCCACCTTGCCTTGCGGCCACAAATCCAATACCTGGGCATTCGCCGGCGCCGCGAATGCGAGAACAGCGACAAACACGAAAGACTTCATGGGCGAATGCTACCCCACGGGTTCCAGAGGCTCCAAACGTTCCAAGAGGTTCCAAAGGCCCCCTTCTTGTTCTAAGCTGCGCGGCATGGCGAAGAACAAGGGCCTCTCTCGACGCGATCTGCTGAAGCGCGCCGGCGTGGCGAGCGCCGCGTTGACGATCCCGTTGACGCCGGTCCTCCCCGGCGGCGCGGACGCGCAGACGAAACCGGCGGCGCCTCCCGCCGGCGGCGTCGTCAGGCGAGAGCCGATCGAAAACCTGACCGCCGCCGAGGCCGACGTGCTCGAAGCGATCTGCGCGCTGATCATCCCGAGCGACGCCAACGGCCCCGGGGCGCGCGAAGCGCGCGCGGCGCATTACATCGATCGCGCGCTTGGCGGCGCGCTGAAGGAATCGCGCGAGGCATATCGCGCGGGCCTCGCGGCCTTCGACGCGTATTGCCGATCGTCCCGGCGCGCGCCCTTCCTCGAATTATCCGAGCGCGATCAGATCTCCGTCTTGATCGACGTCGAGACCGGCGCCGCCGCAAGCGGAGGCTTTCCCGCAAGCTCCGCGCAATTCTTCGCGATGCTTCGCACGCACACGCTGCAGGGCACGTTCGGCGATCCCTACTACGGCGGCAACGCGAACTTTATCGGCTGGGATCTGATTGGTTTTCCTGGGCTGCGCCTCAACGTGACTGCCGAGGATCAACGGCTCGGCGCGAAGCTCTCGCCCACTCACCGATCGGCGTACGACCACGCCACGTTCACGAAAGCGCATCATGACGACTAGGCTTAAAGAAACCGACGTCGTCGTCGTCGGCCTCGGCGCCGCGGGCGGCGTAGCAGTGTGGCCGCTCGCGCAAGCGGGCATCGACGTCGTCGGCCTCGAGGCCGGCACGTGGCTGACCAGGCGCGATTTCGCGCCCGACGAGCTGCGCAACAACGTGCGCGACTGGCCGATGGCGGTGCAGAAGGCGCAGCAGGAAGTGCCGACGCACCGCATCAATCCGAAGGCCAACACGACGCGCGCCGGCAGCCATCCGATGATGAACGCCGTCGGCGGCACGACGCTGCATTACTGGGCGCAGAGCTGGCGGCTCAATCCGTGGGACTTCAAGGTCGTCAGCGAAACGACCAAACGCTACGGCGCATCGCGCATCCCCAAAGGATCGACCGTCGAGGACTGGCCGTTTGGGCTCGAGGAGCTCGAGCCGTATTACGACAAGGTCGAATACGAGTGCGGCGTGTCGGGCCAGGCCGGCAACATCAAGGGCACGATCGACAACCGCGGCAACGTGTTCGAAGGGCCGCGCCATCGCGCGTATCCGATGCCGCCGCTGCGCAGCACCGGCTTCATCGACCTGATGACGTCGGCGGCGCGCGGCCTTGGCTGGCATCCGTTTCCGGGTCCCGCATCGATCAATTCACGCACGTATCAAGGCCGATCGGCGTGCATGTATCACGGCTTCTGCAACAAAGGCGGATGCCATGTCGACGCGAAGAACGGCCCGCACCTGACCACGATTCCGCGCGCGCAGGAAACGGGCCGTTTGAAAGTCGTGACGCGCGCGCACGTGACGTCGATCGATGCCGACGCGAACGGCCGCGTCACCGGCGTCACATACGTCACCGATGGCCAGGAGTTCATCCAGCCGGCAAAGGTCGTGCTCCTCGCGGGTTACACCTACGAAAACGTCCGGCTGTTGTTGCTCTCGAAATCAAAGGCGTTCCCGAACGGGCTCTCGAACAATCGCGGCCAGGTCGGCCGCCACTACATGAGCCACGCGCAGGGCGGCAGCGTCACGGCGCTGTTCCCGTTCAACATCAACGCGTGGTACGGGCTTCCGGCGCAGGGCGTTGCCGTCGACAACTTCGCTGACGACAACTTCGATCACGGCGCGCACGACTACATCGGCGGCGGCAATTTGTGGGTGATGTCGGATCGCCGCCCGATCTCGGCGGCGAGCATGGGCACCTTCGGGCGCACGCCGTCGTGGGGATCGGAGTGGAAGGCGTTCGTGATGAAGAACGCCGATCGCACGAACACCTCGTATTTGCAGAAGACGACGCTGCCTTACGAGGACAACTTCCTCGATCTCGATCCGGTCGTGAAGGATCCGCTTGGCTTCCCGGTGTGCCGCATCACCGCGGATTACAAGGACAACGAGCGGCGCGTCAGCGCGATGGCGCAGGAGCGGATGACCGAGTGGTACAAAGCCGCCGGCGCGATCGCGACGCAGGCGAATCCGATAGGCACGATGGGTCCAACGACGCACGCCTACGGCGGCACGCGCATGGGCCGCAATCAGGAAACGAACGTCGTCAACGAATGGGGCTTCTCGCACGAAGTGCCGAACCTGGGCGTGCTTGGCGCATCGGTGATGGGCACGAGCGGCGCGCGAAACCCGACGCTGACGGTTCAAGCGTTAGCGTGGAGGACGGCGGAGTATCTGGCGAAGAACTGGAAGAACGTGACGGTGTAGGCAGCCAGCAACCAGCAACCAGCAACCAGGAAAGCTTTACTGATTGCTGATTACTGATTGCTGATTGCTGATTGCTACTGCTTCGGTTTCCGCTCGTAGATCGCGACGAGCTTTCCTTCGCCGATGATGTGTCCCTTGATCGCTTCCATCAGCTGATTGCGATTCAGCCCAGGCTCGAGCGGGAGCTCGGCGTCGAGCGCGTAGACCGTCCACGTGTAGTGATGCGGCTTGCCCGGCGGCGGCGCGGGACCGCGATAGATCGGACGCTTGAAGCCTGACAGTCCCTGGATCGCGCCGGCGATCTCGGGCGGACCGGTCAACGTCACCTGGTCGATTGGGATGTTCGCCGGCAGCCCCTTGGCCGTGCCGGGAATCTTGTAGACCACCCAGTGCACGAAGGTCTGGCCGCCGAACACCACGTCCGGATCGTCATAAACGAGCGCGAACTGTTTGGTGTTGGGCGGCGCGCCGCTCCAGTTCAACGCCGGCGACTCGTTCTTGCCGTCGGCGGTGTGGTCCACCGGAATGGTCTCGTTGGCCTTGATCGTCGGGCTGGTGACGGTCAGTGTCGCAGGTGCCTGGGCCGAAACCGTGGCCACGCTCAATGCGAGCGCGGCATAAATAAGAGATGCAAGCCGCATGAATCTTCCCCCGCTTGAGTATACTTTGCCGCTATGAATCGACTCAGCCGCTCGATCACGAAACTCAGTGTTATCGCCTTGCTCGTCGGCACCGCGACGGTGACGATGCGCGGGCAATGGGCGCCGAAGGTTGGCGAGTGGGCCACCTACAGCGGCGATCTCGCGGCGACCCGCTACTCGCCGCTCGATCAGATCAACGCGAGCAACTTCGAGAAGCTGCAGCTGGCCTTCCGCTTCAAGACGGACAATCTCGGGCCGCGGCCGGAGTTCCAGTTTCAGAGCACGCCGCTGATGGTGAACGGACGGCTGTTCACGACCGCGGGCACCCGTCGCGCCGCCGTCGCGCTCGACGCGGCCACCGGCGAGATGTTGTGGATGCACAGCATCAACGAAGGCAAGCGCGGTGAAGCCGCGCCGCGGCAGCTGTCGGGACGCGGCCTTGCCTACTGGAGCGACGGCAAGGAAGAGCGCGTGATTTACGTCACGCCCGGCTACCAGATGGTTGCGCTCGACGCGAAGACCGGTCAGCGCGTCAAGAACTTCGGCACCGACGGCATCGTCGACTTGAAGCTCGGCCTCGATCAGGAAGGCCTCGATCTCACGACCGCGGAGATCGGCCTCCATGCCGCGCCGATCATTTCGAAAGACATCATCGTGATCGGCGCCGCGCATCGCGAAGGCGGCGCGCCGCGCAGCAAGACCAACGTCAAGGGCTACATTCGCGGCTTCGACGTGCGCACCGGCAAGCGCGTGTGGGTGTTCCACACCATCCCGATGAAGGGCGAGTTCGGCTACGACACGTGGGACCCGGACGCGGCCGCGTACACCGGCAACACCGGCGTGTGGGCGCAGATGAGCGCGGACGAAGAGCTCGGCATCGTCTACATGCCGGTCGAACTGCCGACCGGCGATTACTACGGCGGCCATCGCGGCGGCTCGAAGAAAGGCAGTCCCGAAACGTCGCTCTATTCCGAGTCGCTGCTCGCGCTCGACATCAAGACCGGCCAGCGCAAGTGGCACTACCAGCTCGTTCACCACGGCATCTGGGATCACGACATCCCGTGCGCGCCGGTCCTCGCCGACATCACCGTCAACGGGAAGACGATCAAGGTGCTGGCACAGCCGACCAAGCAGGCCTTTCTCTTCGTGCTCGACCGCGCCACCGGGAAACCGATCTGGGAAATCCAGGAACGGCCGGTCG
>DASUSZ010000215.1:0-2343 GCA_036374815.1 Vicinamibacterales bacterium
GCCGAGGACGCGATCGAATTCGTTGATGCCAGTGGAGATGCGATCGGCTTTCGACGTTTCAATTTCCGCGTACTTCTTCGCGCCCGGCGTCGCCGTCCCCGGCATCGCATACCGGTGCGTCGTCGGCCCGCCCATCACGCCTTCGAACGGCCGCTCCTCGACGTACGAATTCCAGGCGCCGCAGTCGTCGCACTTGCCGACCCACTTCGGGCGCTGGACCCCACACTCCTGGCACACGAATACAGGCTTGGGCTGCTTCATTCGCTGCTACCTGAACGGACGATGCCACAGAGACACAGAGAACTCTTTTCTAACGGTTCGCGATCGTCGGCCGAAAATCAATTGTCTCATCGTCAATCGCTCCGCGTTCTCCGTACTTCTCCGTGTCCTCGGAACGTGTCGGCGACTCAGTCGTATTTCCTTTCCACACGAGCGCCGAGCCGACACAGGATCTCATACGGGATCGTCCCAATCCATGCGGCCATCTCTCGCGCGTCGATGCGTTGCATTCCTTGCGAGCCCAGGAAGACGACCTCGTCGCCGGTGCCGACACCATCGATGTCCGTTACGTCGGCAGTCAACATGTCCATGCTGACCGCGCCGACGATCTTTGCGCGCTTGCCGCGGATCAGGACGTGGCCGTGATTCTCGAGCCGTCTATCCAGACCATCAGCGTATCCGGCGGGGATGACAGCCAAGGTCACGGGCCGATCGGCGGCGAAACGTCCGCCGTAGCCGACCGTCTCGCCAACGCGGACGCCCTTGACCGCAACGACGCGGCTAGTCAGCGACATCACCGGCGTGAGGTCGATCGTTGCGGCGAGCGGCGGCGGCACCAGGCCGTAGAGCAACAGGCCTGGGCGAACGAAGTCGTACCACACGCGCGAGTCGCGCAAGAGCGCGGCGGAGTTGGCGGCGTGCCGCAAACGCGGACCGGCGCCGAGCTCGTCGAGCGTGCGCGACGCCGCTTCGAAACGCGTCCGCTGCGTCTCGAAGAGCTTGTGGCCCGGTTCGTCCGCGGTGCCAAAGTGCGTGTGCACCGCATCGAGCGTCAGGTTCCTGCTTGCCAGCAACGCCGGCAGCGTGCGCTTCAGGTTGTCGTGGCGAAACCCGAGGCGGTTCATGCCGGTATCGATCTTCAAGTGATAGCGCAGCGTGGCGCCGCGCTCCGCGGCGGCGGCCTGCAGCGCCTCGCCCGCGGCTGGGCTCGAAATGGTGGGCGTCAGATCGAAATCAAACACGCCGTCGAGGTCGCTGACGCTGAGCGCGCCGAAGATCAGGATCGGCGCGGTGATGCCGGACTTGCGGAGATCGACGCCCTCTTCGATGTCCGCGACCGCAAGCATGATCGCGCCCGCCGATTGCAGCGCCGCGGCAACGCGCCGCGCGCCGTGGCCGTAGGCGTTGGCCTTGACAACGGCAATGACGGCCGGAGCGAGCGCAGGCCCGCGCCCGGCCTCGCGATTGAGGCTCGATTCGCGATGAAGATACGAGCTGATCGCGTTGAAGTTGGATGTGAGCGCGGCGAGATCGACGCGCGCGCTAGTGCAGCGGACCACAGGGACATTACAACACAGTGGTCTCACGGGCTTGCGGGCTTAGCGGGCTTAAAAGCGACTATTCTCCCGGCGTGAAACCGCCACCCGCGAGGTTGCCGAACCGCGTCTGCTCGCGGATGAAGGCGAGCTTCACGGTGCCGGTGGGGCCGTTGCGCTGCTTGGCGATGATGATTTCGGCGATGCCGTCGGAATCCGACGGCTGATCGTCCATCTTGTACATCTCCTCGCGGAAGATCAGCGCGACGACGTCCGCATCCTGTTCGAGGGCGCCGGATTCGCGCAGGTCCGACAGCATCGGCCGCTTGTCCGAGCGCGCTTCGGGAGCGCGCGACAGCTGCGACAGCACGATGATCGGCACGTTCAGCTCTTTGGCGAGCCCCTTCAGCGATCGCGAGATCGATGCGAGTTCCAGCGTGCGGTTCTCGAAGCGGCCGCGGCCGGTCATCAGCTGGATATAGTCGATCGCGAGCACGCTGAGGCCGTGCTCGGCCTTGAGGCGCCGCGCCTTGGCACGCATCTCGAGCGCCCCGATGCCCGCGGTGTCGTCCACGAACAGCCGCGCCTCGCTCAGCGTTTCCATCGCGTGCGTGATCTGGCCGTACTCCTTCTGCCCGATCTGCCCGCTCATCAGACGGTACATGTCGATCTTCGCTTCCGATGCGAGCATGCGCATGAACAGCGACTCTTTCGACATTTCGAGCGAGAAGAACCCGGCCACGCCGCCGTGCGTGGCGACGTGCTGGCAGATGTTCAGCACCAGCGACGTCTTGCCCATCGACGGCCG
>DASUSZ010000216.1:0-17049 GCA_036374815.1 Vicinamibacterales bacterium
GCAGGGCCCAAGTGCTACCCCAGTCGCCGGAATGAACTGTCACCCATGTGCCCGGAATGGACCCAGTTTCGATGGCGTCCCCGACGGGATTCGAACCCGTGTTTTAGCCTTGAAAGGGCCACGTCCTAGGCCTCTGGACGACGGGGACGCGAGGTGAGAAACAACCGATTGTAACACGCACTCGCCCTTCTTCCCCCCCCCACCGCGGCAGCGAGCGCCAAAGCACCGCTAAGACTTTGCCTTCTTCGCGGTCTTCGCCTTCGGCGTGCGCGCGCTGTTGAGCGCGGCGGCCTCGCGCACCAGCGCCTTGAAGGCGTTCGCGTCCACCGTCTCGCCCTCGTGAATGTCGATCGCGCGGCGGACGTTGCCCTCGAGGCTCGAGTTGAACAGCCGCTTCGGATCTTTCAGCGCGGCGCCTTTCGCGAAGGTCAGCTTCACCGCTTTCTTGTACGACTCGCCCGTGCAGATGATGCCGTCGTGCGACCACACCGGCCCGGACCACTTCCACTCCTCAACGACGCCGGGGTGCGCGGCCTTGATTAGCTCTCGCATCCTGGCGAGAGTGGCGCCGCGCCAGCCCTCGAGCGCCGCGATTCGCCTGGTGATCAATTCCGACGCCGGCGCGCTCTCCTCGCCTGCTGACTTCTTCACGCTCGCCTCCCGCCGCGGAACATTCTAAACCGGTGCGATTAAGATGGTGCGGATGATGCGGCGCGTGTTCCGGATCGGATCGCCCCTGCTCGTGCTGTTGCTCTTCACCACCGTGATCTACGGCGGCTCCCGCTACCGGCAGTCGAAAGAAACCAGGCAGGCGCTCTACGATGCCTTCGAGCCCGTCAAGGTCACCAACTGCGAGCTGCAGCGGTTTGGTGATGCGCACGACGGCGGCTACCTGCTCTGCGCCAATTGGCTGCCTGGCGCCCAGGTCGCCTACTCGTACGGCATCAACGGCGCGGACAACTGGGGCTGCCAGGTCTCGAAGGCGCTGAACATCCCGGTGCATCAGTACGACTGCTTCAACACCTCGGTGCCGGGCTGCGCGAAGGATGCGATCTTCCACGCGGAGTGCGTCGGTCCCGAACGCGCCACGATCGAAAACCGGCCCTTCGACAGCGTCGCCAATCAGGTGGCGAAGAACGGCGATGCCGGCAAGCGCATCGTGATGAAGATGGATGTCGAAGGTTCCGAGTGGGCGTCGCTGCTCGCTTCACCGGACGACGTGCTGGATCGCATCGACCAGATGGCGGTTGAATTTCACGAGGTCGAAAATCCCGCGTTCCTCGCGACCATCGAGCGGCTGAAGCGGTTCTTCCACGTTGCGCACGTTCACGTGAACAACTACAACTGCGACGCGGGATTCGATCCCTTCCCTGGTCAGGTGTTCGAGGCCCTGCTGGTCAACAAGCGGCTCGCGCAAATCGATCCGTCGATACGCGGGCGCAACCTGTCGCCCCTCGACGCGCCCAACCTCCCCGAGCGGCCCGATTGCCAGGCATCACCGGGCGGCAGCGAGCTCGCCAGGATTGGGCGATGGACACGACGCATCGCCCGCGCGTGGTCCGAGCGGCAATACAACGACTGGAAGGATCGTCTGCTGCCGCCGTACTAAGCCTGTCGCGAAACACTCGATGTGAAGTGGCCTTCACTTTGCTTAAGCGCGAGTCGTGATTCGTAGCCTGCTCGCCACCACCGCGTTGCTGCTGATCCTTACGCCGACGGCGCAGGCGTCGACAATCAACTTCCTGTTGACCACGGAACACTACACTCCAACGATTGGCCCGCCGGAGATTTCGTTTTCGTTCAGCATCTTTGAAAGCGCGACGAACGGATGGCCGTTCGACCAGGGGGCCAGAACCGTGCTCGCAAGCGGCGGCGGTCCGCTGCTCCCGGGCGTCAAGCACTTCACCATATCTCTCGCGACCGCCAGCCTGAACAACGTCTACTTCATTGGCTGGGGTTCGTACTGGAGCGGTCCCGGCCTGTCGCAGCTCAGCATCTACGTCGCCGAACCGCCAACCGGACCCGTGTCGGACATGCTGGCGTGGGGATACGGCCCGCCATGGATCTCAATGGCGAATTTAGGCAGCGGAATGGCCAGCGATTTCCGGTACATCAATGGCTACTCCAGGGGCCCGATCGGAACATGGTCAATGACGGCCGCCCCGCCGCCGATGACGTCAGCTCCGGAACCTGCGTCGATGCTGTTGCTGGGAAGCGGCCTCGCCGCGCTCGCGGCTAGAAAATATCGCCAGTCGAAAACCCGGCCGCCGTCAGGCGACTGAGTTAATCCCGCCCTGCCGCGGCAAGCAGCTCGAGCGCGGGTTCGAGCAGTTGTGACGCCATCTTCGCATTGCCCGCAGGCGTCAGGTGCACGCCGTCGTAAGTCAGCGTGCTGTCCTTCAGATCGATGCCATACCCCATGTCGAGATATCGCACTCCTGCGTCGTTGCCGTGTCGATCGCGCAACATTTGCCGCAGCGCATTCTGAATGTGCACCTGGAACGGCGTTTCGTAAGGCTGATTGACGACCAGCGCCGGTAGACCCAGCGAGCGCGCATACGTCACGGCGTTGTTCATCGACGTGCAGTAGTTCTTGAACTCCTTCTCACAACTGGGCGGCGCCGCCGGCGATGCGGATGCGGCCTCCGTCGACTTCATGAAGTCGGCAACGTCGGCCGCGGCTTTCAGGCCGCCGGCTTCCTTGTCGCCCGGGCGGAACACCACCTTGTCGTCGTACGCCTCCTGGATTTTTCCGTCGTGCCGCCACATCAGGAACCGTTCGCGAAGCGCGATGTGCAGAATCGGCGAATATCCGGTCCACCGGAAGATCGGCGATTGGTGGCGCAGCACGATCGGCGCCGACTCGCCGGTGATGTTGCTGTCGCCGTAGAAAATCACGGCGTCCGGTTTGAGATAGCGGTAATCCTCGATGGTGGCGCGATACGCGTATGCATCCTCGCCCGGCATGCCGAGATTGACGACGCGCACCGGATGCGGCACGCGTTGCTGAAGCTGGCGCTCGAGTTGCGCGGGCAGCGCGTCCTCCGGCGGAAACCCGACACCAAACACCGTGCTCGGGCCGATCATGAAAATGCGCTTCTCGCCCGGCTGCTTGCGTCCCAGCACTTCGCCGCGGTACCCCCACACGTTGACCGCCGCGTACTTGCTGAGCCGATGGTGCACGTAGATGTCCGCCGCGAGCACGGCGGCCGCGGCGATCGCCAGCATGATCGTCAGGACGATGGCATGCAACAGCCAGCGCGGGCGCGACGGTGTGGCGTCAACTGCAGGCAACGCTAGTATGATAACGCCTGTCGCGTGACGGTTCCCGCCAAGCCTCCGCTCCTTCGCATCCTTGCCGCCAACGCGATCGCCCTGGTGGTGTTTGCGATCGTTGCCGGCATCATCCTCGAAGTGTTTTGCCGCACCGTGATCGACGACGGGATGCGGTTCGAATTCGAAATGTGGCGCTACGCGCGCGAGGTCAAGATCTCCCGCCCGGACCCGCGCCTGCCGTTCGTGCATCGCCCCGGCGCCCGCGCGCGCGTAATGGGCGCCGAGGTCGTGACCAACTCGCTGGGCCTGCGTGAAGAACGCGAGATCGATCTCAATCCGGATCCGGCGGTGACCCGCATCCTGATGCTCGGTGATTCGGTGACGTTTGGTTTCGGCGTCGAACAGCACGAAACCACGTCGGCGCAGCTCGAGGCGCAATTGGCCGCCGCGGGGCGGCGTGTCGAGGTGCTCAACGCCGGCGTCGGCAACTACAACACCGCGATGGAAGTCGAGGCCTACCTCACCGAGCGGCGCGGCCTCAAACCGGACCTCGTGGTCCTGAATTTTTTCGTGAACGATGCCGAACCGACGCCGGTGCCGCGCGGCAACATCCTGACCCGGTCAAGCCTCGCGGCGGTGTATTTCAACAACCGCGTCGACAGCGTGGCGCGGTGGACCAACGGCGCGCCGGGATGGGAGCAGTACTACACGGACCTCTTCAACGAGAGCGCGCCCGGATGGCAGCAGGCGCGGCAGGCCATTCAGGCACTGCACCGGTCCTGCACCGAAGACGGGCGTCGACTCGCCATCGTCAACTATCCGGACCTGCATCAAACCAATCCCTATCCACTTACGGTGATCACCGATCGCATTCGGCAAGTCGCGGCCACGCTCGGCGTGCCGTTTCTCGATCTGACCCCCGAAGTGACACAACAAAGCGACGCGGCGTTGTTATGGGTGAACGGCGGCGATCCGCATCCCAACGCGGCGACGCATGCGAAATATGCGCGACGGATCGCGGAGTGGCTGCGGCAGGGACCGCTGTTGGATCGAGACTAGAACAGCGTGTAGATGAAGGGCCCGAGCACGCTCGACTGCGAGAACACCATCAGCAGGCTCAGCAACAGGAAAATGAAAATGAATGGCGCCAGCCAGTACTTCTTTTCCTGCTTCACGAACTGCCAGACTTCGCTGATGAGTCGACGCTTGGCCACTTCCCTAAGCTTAACCGTAAATCAGGCCGGCGTGGCGGGGCGAGTTCAAGCGGCAGGATCGTCGCGCTTACGCGCCGCGATGTCCCACGCGGTGGCCGGCACCGTGAGAGTGGTGCCGCAGTCGACGCACTGACAGACCTTCTGGTGCGAGCGCTCGTAGACGGTTTCCATGCGGCCGTCGCAAATCGCGCAGAGCGGAACGACGTCGCACAGGGAATCGTTCGAGCGGTTATCGCCGGGGGAGCGATATGTCATGACTTCTTTACTTCAATACGAGAACACGGCATCTGCCGACTCAAGCGCGAGGCACACCCCCTACTCGCTTAGCTTGAAGCAAAATTCATGCAGGCTGAAGCTCTACCAATCCGGCTCAGCATTCCAAATCCACGTCTCAGCTTCTTGCGGATCCTTGAAGATTTCAACGATGGTGCCGGGCCCGGCGCTCTGCTTGAGCATGCGTGCGAGAACGATTTGATCCACGGTCGCAACCACGTAGGCGTGGAGCCGCGTGAGGCCCCCGTCGCGTCGCGCGGCCGCCACGATCGCATCCACATCGCCATGCGCCGGCAGCGTCGTCAATCCGCGCAAGTCGATCAGCGCGCGCGTGTCCGGCTGGATGTGCCGATCGGTGATGAGCTGACGCCGAAAAGTCTGGCGCTCGTCGAAAGACGGCCACTCCCCTGTCACGGTGATGCGAATGAACCTGGGCGCGTCGGACGTGTCGGCGCTGAGGGGCAAAGCGTCCAATCGTATTACGGGGACGCCCCTAGATGACAACTAACACCTCACTGATGAGTTAGTTAGCGGCTGCGCTTGGCAACAGCGAAATAACCTCGGTTACAGTGGACGCGTGGCCATCAACGTCGACACGTCTGAAGCGCCCGCGTTGCTGCGATTCAAGCTGAACGGCACGTTCCCGACCGCCGAGGAACAAGACGCACTACGTTCCGACCTGATCGCGCGCGGACTGCTCACCGAAAATTCGGCCAGCCTGCTGGATGTGCGCGACGTCGACACGCCCGATGCCATCACCGTCGGCAAGTCGATCGCCGCGGTGGTCCGCGCCGGCATTCCCAAACGACGCGCGTGCCTGATCAATCCGGGCAAGCATCTCGACATCGTCCAGTACTTCCAGAAGGCGGTGCCATGGATGTCCACCGCCGCGTTCGTCAACGAAAGAGAAGCGATCGAGTGGCTGTTGAACCCCGAAGGGCGAGCGGGGTTTTCGCGATAGTGCCGATCGAGGTTGACACCAGCCGCGCACCGGCGTTCGTCCGCTACCGTTTCTACGGCGACTACCCGTCCGTCGAAGAACAAGCAGCGGTGCGGGAGAGCCTGATCACCTTCGGGCTGCTCACGGCTGACACCGTGGCGTTGATGGACGTGCGGGAGGTGACGCAGACTCCCAGCGAAGACGTCCTCGCGCGAACGGTGGCGGCGGCGCTCGAGCGGGGCGGGTGGCCGCGGCGGCGCGCCTACCTGATCGATCCCGCGACACACCGCCACATGATCGAACAGTTCCAGGATCTGGCGATGACTACCGTGACGACCGCGGCGTTCGCCGACGAGGGCGAGGCGATGGCGTGGCTGATGCCGCGCTGAGCCCGAGGCGCTCCATCAACGCAAGACCGTTCAAAGTTGCCGCGCCGCGCGCGGTATTGTCGAACACACACCACACCGGCCGATCGCGGCCGAGGTCGCGCATTCTCGCCGCCAGGCGATCGAGATACGCATCTTCGTAACTGGACTGATACATCACCGGCGAACCATGCAGCCTGAAATAGGCGATTCGCTCCGTGCCGCACGGTTCGTCGCCGCCTTCGCCACATGACGGATCGGCGCCGACGCGTCCCGCGCCATGGGCCTCGAGCCGCCGATCGGCGGCGCCGGTGAACCAGGTCGGATGGCGCGGTTCGCAGACAACCGGACCGCGATACCGCGCGCGCAGCGCGGTGAAGAAGGTCTCGACGGTGCGTGGATCGTAGGCGAGGCTGGGCGGCAGCTGCACGAGCACGGCGCCGAGTTTCCGTCCCAGCCCGGCGATCTCGCCGACGAAGCTTGTCAGCGCGTCGCCGGTGTCTTCCAGGCAGCGCTCGTGCGTCAACGACTTCGGCATCTTTACCGAGAAGCGAAACCGGGGCGGCACCGTATCGGCCCATCGCTCGTAAGTGTCGCGCTTGTGCGATCGATAGAAGCTCGAGTTGATCTCGACGGAGCCGAATCGGGCCGCGTAGCGCTCCAGGTGCGAGCCTTCGGCGGGGAACAAACCGGCGTGCTCCGTGCGAATGGACCACCCTGCGAGGGCGACGTGGTAGTCGGGCTGCATCTAGAATAGGAGCCTTGCAAGCTCCAGTCCTGCACGGCCGATCGCGCGCCGCCGCGTTGTGCGCGCTCTACGGCGTCCTCAGCGCCGTGTTCTGCGCGCCGCTGTTCGCGCAGCCGCTTGCGCTCGGCGTCAACGACTGGGATCAGCATCTCTTCTATTACGGCTCGGTGCTGAAGAACGTGGTCGAGTACGCGCAAATGCCGTACTGGAACCCCTGGTATTGCGGCGGCAACGTGCTGTGGCAGAACCCGCAGATCGCGATCCTCAGCCCCGTCTATCCGCTGGCGGCGATCGTGCCGCTGCAGCTGGCGATGAAGATCAACATCCTGCTGCATTACTGGATCGGCTTCATCGGCATGCACGTGCTGGTCACGCGCGTGATCGGCGTCACCTTCTTACCAGTGGTCATTTACATCGCCACGCTCGTCACCGCCTCGGGCGCGCCGGCGATTCACCTGCGCGTCGGACACAGCGTGTTCCTGCCGGGCTTCTACCTGCCGCTGCAGCTGTATTTCTTCTTCCAGGCATTCAAGACGGGCTCGTGGAAGTACGTGTTCCTGTCGGCGGCAACGCTGGCGTTGATGATCTTCAACGGCGGGACGCATATCCTGCCGATGTCGATTGCCTCGCTGGGGATGTTCTCGGTGTGCGCCGCGATCGCCCGGCGCGACTGGCGGCCACTAGCGTTCGCGATCGCGTTCGGCATCGCCGGCCTGGCCTACTCTGCGCCGAAGCTGCTGCCGGTCGTGGAATACGTCAACGGCGATTACTTCTGGGACACGCGCAATCCGACCGAGCGTCCCGATCGCGTCACGCTCGACATCCTGAAGCAGACATATCTGGTCCCAACACAGCAAGTGTCGGCACGCCTGCCGATGCAGCGTCACGGGTGGCACGAATACGGCAACTACATCGGCGCCGGATCGGCGCTCGCCCTCGCGATCGGCATCGCCTGGGTGGTGTTCAGGCGCGCTCCGAGCCATCACTGGTTCGGCATCTCGCTGGCGGTGACGACGATCTTCCTGTTCCTGCTGTCGCTCGGCGAATTCGCGTCGTGGGCGCCGGCCAATCTCGCGCATCACGTGCCGCTGTTTTCGAGCTTCCGGATACCGAGCCGCTACTCGATTCCGTTCCTGCAGTTCGCGGCGCTGACGCTGGCGTGGGCCTTCCGCGGCGTGGTCACGCGCTATGGTTTTCCGCGCGGCGCCCGCATCGCAGTCGCGGTGCTTGCGCTCGGCGCGTCAGCGCATCTGATCTACACGAACCAGTTCAACTTCCGGAACGTGTTCACCGAGGCGCCATTTGATACGAGCTTTGCCTGGCGGTCCGGGCCGCGACAGATCGCCACAATTGCCGATGCGAGTCCGTACACGCCGGGCTCGCCGATGCTGCGCGCGCTGATGGAGGACCGCTCGTTCTTCACCTGCTACGAATCCTTGCAGCTCGCGCACGGATCGGGCGCGGATCGGCCGTTCGTGTTCGACGCCAACGACGGCGACAGAGTCGCGGATCTCGATTTCTCCCCGAACACGTTGACGTTTACCGTGAAGGACGGCGCCGGGGATGCGCGCGTGATCCTCAACCAGAATTACGCGCCGGGATGGACGACCGACGCGGGCCCGATCGCCCCGCCGCGACCTACCGAATTGGCATCGGTAACCATTCCGAAGGACGTGAGCGGCCGTTACGTGTTTACGTTCCAGCCGCCGGGCCTGGTCGCGGGCCTCGTGATCTTCACCGCCGCGTTGATCGCGACATTGGTGTTGTGGCGCCGACGATCGGCAGCTATTTTTTAGGTTCAGCCACCACGATCGCGACGGCATCGCCCTTCGGCGACACCGCCAGTCGCGTAACCGCGCCGAGCTGATGCGCCGCACCGTCGAACACCTCGGTCCAGCCGGTCGCGCCGCGCGTCCACGACAGGATCTTCGTTCCCGCCGACATCAGGATCGTCTTGCCGTCGGGCAGCCACGCGTAGTCGCGATCGCTGCTGCCCGCGGCCGCCGCGACCAGCGTGTCGATCTTTTTCGAGTCGACATCGATCTGCTTGATGGTGAACGCGTCGCCTTCGCGATGTACGAAGCTTGCCAGCCTGGTGCCGGGGATGCGATGCAGCGATCGGCCGATGTTGTCGGTCACGACTTCCGCCTTGCCCGTCTTGACGTTGGCTATCTGCAGCGTCGCCGGCTGGCCTTGCGCGCCGAGGACGAACAGCACGAGCCGCTCGGCATCGATCCACGCGTGGTAGCCGACCGGATTGATATCCGCGAGGATCAGCTGCGGCGCCTTGCCCTCGGCGTTGAACCGCCATAGCCGCTGGATCGGCGATGCGGGCCGCGCACCTGTGCTGTCGAATTCCGATTGCACCACGCTGAACCCCCCGGGCGCACCGACGCCGGCGGGGAGATGGGTCGGGGAGTTTTCGTTCTCTGGTGTCGCAGTCAACTGCGTGACGCGAGACGTGGTGCGATCGAACGCGTAGATGTCGATCTGCTTGCCGTCGCGGTTGGCGGCAAACAGAATGCGGTTGCCGTCCGCGCTGAAGTTCGGCTGGTTGTCGTAACCGGCCGCGGTTGAAACCGGCGACGGCTTCGAGGATTTCATCGACGCCAATCCTCCGCTCAGCGTCACCAGGTAGATGTCGGTGCCAGGTGGAGGCGCCGGCGCGGGCTGCGGAGCCGGCGCCTGGATGGCGGCGGACGCGAGAAGGGTCACGAGGAGTGCGCGCATTCGCGGGAGTATACTTCGCGCGTGAATCGACGAACGTTTCTCGCCGCCCTTTCGGCTCCCGTCGTGGCGCGCCTCGCGAGCCTCGACGCGCACGCAGGGCAGGCGGCACTCCATCAGCGCGTGTCGGCCTTCGAGCCCTGGATCGAGGTCAACATCGCCAGCCTGCGCGCGAATGCCGCCGAGATGGCGCGGGTCGCGGGCCGTCCCGTCCTTGCGGTCGTCAAGAACAACGGCTACGGCCTGGGCGTGGTCAATGCGGCCCAGGCGCTGGAGCCGAGCCCCGCCGTGCACGGCTTCGCGGTCGTGAAGCTCCAGGAAGCGCGCGACCTTCGCGCGCGCGGGATCAAGAAGCCGATCCTGCTGATGGCGCCCATCGACGCCGACGATCTGCGCGACGCCGTCTCCGCCAACATCATGCCGATGGTCTACACGCCGATCGGCGATCTGCTCGACCAGGAAGCGGCGCGTCTCGGCCGCCCGATTCCCATCCACGTCTGCGTCGACACCGGCATCGGCCGCGTCGGCGTGCCGCACCGGCAGGCCGCGGCGCTCATTCGCGATCTCGCCGGACGCAAAGGCGTGGCGATCGACGGCACGATGATGACCTTCACTGAAGATCTGGAGTTCGATCGCGAGCAGCGTCGGCGCTTCGCGGCGCTCACCGATGAATTGAAGGCGGCCGGGATCAACCTGGGACGGCTGCACGCGGCCTCCACCTACACGCTGTTCCAGCACGGCAACGAAACGTCGTTCGACATGGTGCGGCCCGGCATGGGGCTGCTCGGCATCTACCCGGATGCGCGCTTCGCGGCGCTGAAGAAGCTGGACTTGAAGACGGCGCTGGCGATGCGCGTGCGCGTCGCGTACGTGAAGCAGCTCGCCGCCGGCGAGAGCGCCGGCTACGAGCGCGCCTACGTCGCGAAGCGGGACACCTGGATCGCGACGCTGCCGGTCGGCCACGCCGACGGCTGGCCACGCGCCGCGGCCAAAGGCGGCAAGGTGCGGATCAACGGCCGGCTGTATCCGGTGATCGCGTCGGTATCGGCGAGCCATACGCTCGTCGAGATCGGCGACTCACCGGACGTGAAAGCCGGTGATGTCGCAACGCTGTTCGATGGGCAGGACGGCTCGCGTCCGGAGGATGTGGCCCAGGCGACCGGCGCGTCGGTGTACGACCTGACGATGCACCTCAGCCCGCTGCTGCCGCGACGGACGGTGTAGCGATGATTCGGGAGGACCGCAGTCCTCCCCTACTTGACGATCGGTTTGTCGTTCTTCAGCTGCACCACGATCACTTCAACCGGCGTCGTGCCGGGATTGACGTCCGCATGCTGCGTGCCCGGCTTGTCCGCGTCGAGCCACATCGCCTTCCCCGCTTCGAGCTTGTAAGTGTCGAGCACCTTGCCGTCGCCGTCCACCACGTTCAGCGTGCCGCCGTTGAGTGAGATCAGCGCCCGCCCGTGATCGTGACGATGCAGTCCAAGCGGCTTGCCTGGATAAATGATCGACTTCCACACCTGCACTTCACTGTTCTCGAACTGCGGCTCGCGGCGCGTCGTGCTGGTCTGCCCGATTGCCACGCCCGCCGCAAACACGCCGGCGATCGCACCCACTGACGCAATCCATCTCATTCTCATAATCAGGCTCCTAGGAGGTTGGCCGCGTTGCGGCCGGCAATGCCTTCACGCTCGGCCGGCGACACCGGCAGGCGGCTGACCGCGTCGAGCATCTTCGGGATGCTGCCGATCTGATGCGGGTAATCGCTGCCGGCCAGGATGTGATCGGCGCCCGCGAACTTGATCGCCAGCTCGATGCAGTTCTGATCGAAGTTCACCGTGTCGTAATACATCTGCTTCAAATAGGTGCTGGGGGCGCGGCTGATGTTCTGCCGGCACTCCGCGAACGCCTCGTATCCGCGATCGAACCGCTCGGCCAGGTACGGCACCGCCCCGCCCATGTGGCAGAGCACCCATTTGATCTTCGGGTAGCGCTCGGGAACGCCCGCAAACACCAGGTGCGCGGCCGCCAGCGTCGTATCCATCAGGAAGCCAACCAGCGGCATCAGCCAGTACTTCTCCATCGCCTCGACGCCAAGCGGATGCGCGGGATGGATGTAGATGACGGCGCCAAGCTCGTTGGCCTTCTGCCACAGCGGCTCGTAGACCTGGTCGGCAAGCGCCACGCCGTTGACGTTGCTGAACACCATCGCGCCGGGCAGGCCCAGCGTGTTCATCGCCCGCTCGAGCTCGCGCACTGATGCCGCCGGATCGTTCAGCGGCAGCGTCGCCAGCGACAGGAAGTGCCGGCGCTGTTTCACCGCCGTCGCGAACGCATCGTTGATGTGCTTCGCCATCTCGACCGCCGTCGCCGGCTCTTCGAAGTGCGTGCCCGGCGTCGTGAAGGTGATCACCTGCTTGTCGACGCCGTGTTTCTTCAGCACGCCTTCGCGGTAATCGAGATCGCGATGGCCGGGGACGAGAATGTTGTAATCGCCGGGATAATGCAGACGCGGGTTGCCTTCCGCGTCGTAATCCATCCGGACCTTCGCGGGTCCCTTCTTCACGGCGGCAAGATACTCGGGCGGATAGTAATGATTGTGAAAGTCGATCTTCATCGTTTCCAAAGATAGTATGCGGGCAAGCCCGATGCGACAATCGCCAAACCGACGGCGGCGTCCTGCCAGTTCACGCGAATCTGGTTTACGACGATCATCAACGAGACGATGATGAACGCGACGGGCGCCAGCGGCACGAGCGGCATCCGCCACGCCGGCGCGTAGCCCGCGCGCCGGCGCATTAAGATCACACCGAGCGCCAGGAGGGCGAAAAAGATCCATTCCGTATAGATCACGCGACGAAACAGATCGCGATAGGTGCCGGTCATGATCAGCACCGACGACCAGAACGCCTGCACGATGATCGCGCGATCGGGCGTCTGAAAGCGCGGATGCAGGTGGCCCTTGAACCGGAACCACAACCCGTCCTGCGCCATCTGGTAATAGACGCGGGGGCCGAGGAGCACGATGCCGTTCAGCGCGCCGAACGAACTGAACATCACGATCAGCGAGATCACGCTGGCCGCGCCGGCG
Source organism: Vicinamibacterales bacterium (assembly GCA_036374815.1). GTDB lineage: Bacteria > Acidobacteriota > Vicinamibacteria > Vicinamibacterales > UBA2999 > 12-FULL-67-14b. The sequence continues at coordinate 12,635 of DASUSZ010000216.1, forward strand.
CCAAGCAGCAGCTCGAACACGTCGGCTGCGACCCGCTCCGACGTCATCACCTTTTCGATCGGCAGCACGCGTAGATAGACGGCGTTGAGGCCCATGTAGCAAACCGTCACGACGATGATGCCGATCACCAGCGAACGCGGAATGGTCCGCGTCGGATCGATCGTTTCCTCTGCGGTGTAGGTGACCATGTGCCAGCCGCCAAACGCGAACAGGCCGGCGCCGACCGCGAGCAGGAAATTCGCAGGGCTGATCGTGACGTCCGGCGGAGGTGGAACCGTGACGTCGCCGCTCAGCGACCAACCGATCAGCATGATGGCGAACACCGCGAACACCTTGACCGCGGTGAATGCGGTCTGGACGCGGCCGCCGAACTTGACGCCGACGTAGTTGATCGCCGACAGCACGAGGATCGCGCCAATCGCAACCAGCCGCGCGCCGGTCTGATCGAGCGGCACGAGGTAACCCGCATAGCGCGCGAAGATCGTCGCGATGATCGCCAGGATGCCGCTGTGCATCGTCCAGAACATCGCCCAGCCCCACAGGAAGCCAAGCGCGGGCGAATAGATTTCCCTGAAGAAGACGTAGACGCCGCCGGTCTGCGGGTACGCCGACGACAGTTCGGCACACACCAGGGCGCCGATCAACGTCAGCACGCCGGCCACCGCCCACGCGAGCAGCACCATCGTTGGATTCGGGACGAGGTTCGTCAGCTCCGACGCCTGGACGAAGATGGTCGCACCGATGATCGTGCCGACGACCAGCGCGGTCGCCGTCGGCAGGCCAATGGCCCGTTTCAATGTGCTCATGAAGCGTCGGCTTTGTCCGCCTTCGGCGGACGGCCGGGCTGATTCTACTCGGTATCCCCGGCGCAGCCGTGCCGTGCCATCGCGTGCAATGGGTTTAAGCTTGGAGAATGGCGCGCGCGGCGGCCCTGATCTCCCTGTTCGCAGTGTTCCTGGGCGGAGTCTTACCGGCCCAGGCGCAGGTCAGGACGCAGGTCGTGGCGACGGGCCTGACGAACCCAATCGCGTTCGTCATGGATCCGCTCGACCACTCGACGTTCCATGTAGTCGAACAACGCGGCACGATCCGCACGCTGCGCAACGGCTCGCTGTCGCCCGGCTTTTTCCTCGATCTTCGATCGTCGGTTTCCGCCGGCGGTGAACGCGGCCTGCTCGGCATGGCGTTCCCGCCCGATCACGCGGCGTCGCGCCGGTTCTACGTCAACTTCACGAACCCCGAAGGCCACACCGTCGTCGCGCGTTATTCACGCGCCGCCGATGGGTCGGTGATTGCGAGCTCGCGCTTCGACTTGATGTGGCCCGACGGCCGCCGCTTCATCGAGCAGCCGTTCTCGAACCACAACGGCGGCCACCTCGCCTTTGGCCCCGACACCTATCTCTATGTCGGCCTCGGCGACGGCGGCAGCGGCGGCGATCCGATGCACCTCGCGCAGAATCCCAACTCGCTGCTCGGCAAGATGCTGCGCATCGACGTCAGCGTGCCGGACAGCCATCCGCGCGGCTATCAGATCCCCGAAGACAATCCGTTCGTGGATCGGCAGCCGATCGCGGCGCTGCCTGAAATCTGGGCGTTCGGCCTTCGCAATCCGTGGCGCTACACCTTCGATGACTGGACGCGCGGCGGCACCGGCGCGCTGGTGATCGCCGACGTCGGCCAGGGCGCGCGCGAAGAAGTGAACTGGGAGCCGACGCGCGCGGGCGGCCGCAATTACGGATGGCGGCTTCGCGAGGGACGGCTCGGCTACGACGCGCGCATGCCGGCCGCGTATCTGCCGCTGACCGAGCCGATCCACGACTACCCGCGCAGCGACGGCATGTCGGTCACCGGCGGCTTCGTATATCGCGGCGCCGCGCTCGATCCGATGTTCAACGGCCGCTATTTCTTTGCCGACTTCGTGGCCGGCCGCGTCTACACGATCGGGCTCGCGCTCGATGAACGCCAGGAAGCCACGGCCGTCGACCTGCTCGAATTGACGCCGCTGCTTGGCGGCTCGAGCGAGCTCGGCCTGATCAGCTCATTCGGCGTGGACGCCGACGCGGAGCTCTATCTGGTCAGTTATTCGCGGGGACGGATCCTCAAAATCGTGCCGTAATCCGGCTGTTTCGGACCCCTAAGGTAAACTGAGTAGACATGACGCCGCCGACCGCCGCCGTAAGCAGACGCCCGCGCAAACGACGGGCAGCGGAGGCCGCGGCGACGTCCGCGCCGATTCACCAGGACTGGTCGAATCTCGATCCCAACGATCTCAGCAGCCCGGCGCTATTCATCAACCGTGAGCTGAGCTGGCTGTCGTTCAACGAGCGCGTGCTCGCCCAGGCGCAGGATGCCTCGCACCCGCTGCTCGAGCGCGTCAAGTTCCTCGCGATTACCGGCACCAACCTCGACGAGTTCTTCATGGTGCGCGTCGCGACGATCCTGAAAAAGTTTCGCGCCGGCATCGAGGAAGTGTCGATCGACGGGCAGACCACCGATCAACAGCTGGCGACGATCCGCAGCCGCGCGCTGGCGCAGATAGACGATCAAACGGCGTGCTGGAGCCAGTCGCTGCGGCCGCTGCTCGCCGCCGAAGGCATTCATTTTCTCGAGCCGGGCGATTACACGCCGGGCATCGACGCATGGCTCGCGCAGTACTTCAAGGATCACATCTTTCCGGTCCTGACGCCGCTCGCCTTCGATCCCGGGCATCCGTTCCCCTATATCTCGAACCTGAGCATGAACCTGGCGGTGCGCGTGCGGCACGCCGGCCGCACCAAGTTCGCGCGCGTCAAGGTGCCGAGCATGCTGCCGCGCTTCATCGCGCTGCCGGACAACCTGTCGCCGCAGCCGGGCGTGTCGCATGTCTTTCTCGAAGACGTGATCCGCCGCAACATCCAGCAGCTCTTCCCGGGCACGCAGGTCGAAGGCGCGCACCTCTTCCGCATCATTCGCGACACCGACATGGTGATCCAGGAGGACGAGGCCGACGACCTGCTCGAGACCGTCGACCGCGGGCTCAAGCAGCTGCGCTACGGCGCGCTGTCGCTGCTGCAGGTCGAAGCCGACATGCCGAAGCGCGTGTTGAGCATCCTGATCGAGAACTTCGAAGTCGACGAAGACGTCGTCGTGCGCACCACCGATCGGCTCGGCTACGGCGACTGGCATGCGCTCTACAAGCTGCACCGGCCGGCGCTGAAGTACCCGGCGTTCACGCCGCGCATGTTGTGGGCGCCTGACGAGACGGACAAGGTGTTCGATCAGATCGCGGATCAGGACTTCCTGATCCACCACCCGTTCGACTCGTTCACGTCGGTGGAGACGTTCCTGCGCGCCGCCGTGCAGGATCCGCACGTCGTGACGATCAAGATCACGCTGTACCGCATTGGCGCCAATTCACCGCTGGTCGATCTGCTGATCCAGGCGGCGGAAGCCGGCAAGCAGGTGGCGGTGCTGGTCGAGTTGAAAGCGCGCTTCGACGAGCGCAACAACATCGCGTGGGCGACGCGGCTGGAAGAAGCCGGCATCCACGTCGTCTACGGCCTGATGAACCTGAAGGTGCACTGCAAGCTATGCCTGGTCGTGCGCCAGGAAGCCGACGGCATTCATCGTTACGGTCACATTGCGACGGGCAACTACAACCGCAAGACGTCGGAGGTCTACACCGACCTCGGACTGTTCACGGCCGATGAAGCGGTCCTGGACGATGTGACGGAGGTGTTCAACTCGCTGACGGGCTATTCGAATCGGCGTTCGTACAACGCGCTGCTGGTGGCGCCGGTCGGATTGCGGCAGGGGCTGCGCGCGCTCCTCGAGCGCGAGATGGAGCACGCCAAAGCCGGCCGCCCGGCGCGGATGATCATCAAGAACAACGCGGTGGCCGATCACGGGATGATCAAAACCCTGTATCGCGCGTCACAGGCGGGCGTCGCGATCGACATGATCGTGCGCGGCATCTGCTGCCTGCGTCCCGGCATTCCCGGGATCAGCGATCGCATCAACGTGCGCTCGATCGTCGGCCAGTTCCTGGAGCACTCGCGCATCTACTACTTCGAGAACGGCGGATCGCCCGAGGTCTACATCGGCAGCGCCGACCTGATGGAGCGCAATCTCGACCGCCGCGTCGAGGTGCTCTGCCCCGTCAACGATCCCGCAATGCGGCAGCTGCTGCGCGATGCGGTGCTCGAGGTGTTGCTGAGCGACACCGATCGCGCCTGGACGCTGCGCACCGATGGCTCGTACGTGCGGGCGACCGCGCCCGAGGGCGTGCCGCCGCTCAATTCGCAGCGCTTCCTGCTGGAATGGTACGCCGCTCAACACGAAGCGTAGGCGCCTCACTGCCAGCGGAATAATTTCAGCGACAGCACGAACGAGATCAGCCCCCAGGCCGCGAGAATCGCGATCTGCGGCAGCACCGC